>NZ_JBHXNU010000004.1:0-336715 GCF_042719255.1 Rhodococcus sp. NPDC058532 | reverse complement strand
GCCGCGGTCAGGGCGCGGCGGACGGCACCCGCGGCGGCGCGGACGCATCCGCGGCGCGCGGCACCCGCGGCGGCGGCCGGGGCCGTGGCCAGTCCGCGGCGGGCCAGCAGCGGTCGTCGAACCAGCGCGGATCCGGCCAGGGGTCGGTCACCGTCTACAGCAGCGACACCGGGTACACCGGCGCCGGGCAGGGCGGCGGCAGCAACCAGCGGCGCCGCCGCGCCACCCGCCCGTAACACCCCGTCGTCCGCGCTCCGACGCGGTTGCATCGGAGCGCGGACACCCGGCGCTATCCGGTCAGGGCCAGGCCCTCGCCGAGGAAGTACGCGCCAAGGACCAGCAGCACCACCAGCGTGATCGCGGTCATGTTCCTCTCGATCCACGCCCTGGTGTCCCCCAACGCCGAGTCGATCCGGTGACCGGCGACGATGCGAACGCTGAGTGGCACAATCACGCCCGCCGACGCAAGCAACGCGAATACCGCCGCCGCACCGGCGGACTCGGCGGACGCGAGCCGAGCGGCGCCCAGCGCCGCACCGGCGCTGACCGCGAGGGGAATGTTCTTCACGACGAGCAACCCCTGCGCGACGCCCAGACCGAAACATCCGATCGTGCCGATGCCGTCGAGGCGATCGAGGAGGCCGGGCTTGCTCGCCTTCCCCTCCGAGTCCGACCGCTCCGGTGCGGGCCGTTTGATCCAGGCCACCGCGGCCAGCCCGAAGAACAGCGCCGCGAACACCAGTTGGACGACGTTGATGCCGTCCGCGGTCTGCTCCGGGTGGTCGTCGTCGACGGTGTCGATCACCGCCGCCGCGATCGCGGTGATCGACAGCAACGCGAGGAACCACCCGAGGCCGAACAGGGACGTCTTGATCCTGCCTCGGTCACCGAGCAGAAGCACGATCGCGGTGGTCACCGCGAAGGGGCTGAGCGCCAGCCCCATTGCGTAGGTCGTCGTTTCTCCCACCGCTGACCACATGGTCATGCCGCCTTCATTTCTCACGTGCCCGTTCGATACTCGCGCCGACACTACGCCCGGCACGCACCATGCCGCCCGAACCATCCCCCCGGTCGCCGGATAGGGTCGCACCTACCTGTCAACGCGGTTGGAGAAGCACGCCCATGGTCGCACCATTCGCAGTCACCCACGTGTCCGTCGTCACCGGCGACGACGTCGGGACCGTTCACTCCGACTGGACCGTCGTCGTGAATTCGTCGGGCACAATCGAGTACGCGGGGCCTGCCTCCGATGCCCAGATCCCGCCCGGATACCGGAGCATCGACGGCTCGGGCCGCTACCTGCTGCCCGGCATCATCAACGCGCACGCCCACCTGTTCGCCGACGGGAAGCCGCTGCCGAAGATCTACACCCGGCCGCGGACCGCCCTGCTCGCCACCAAGTTCCTGCACAGCCCGCTCGGACGCCGCATGCTGCGGCGCCGCACCAAGACCAATCTGCTCACCCAGCTGCATACCGGCGTGACCACCATCCGCAGCGTCGGTGACGTCGGCGACGAGGTGATCGAGGCCAGGGACGCCATCGAGCGCGGCGAGTACGTCGGCCCCCGCATCATGCCGTCGGGTCCGTTGATGGCGATCACCGGCGGTCACGGCGCCCCGCAGATCGCGCACGTCTGCGACGTCCCCTCGCAGGGACGCCGGTCCACCCGTGAGAACCTCGATCGCGGCGCGCAGACCATCAAGATCTCCGCGACCGGCGGGGTCACCGATGCCACCGAGGTCGGGCATGCGGGCAAGCCGGAGATGAGCGAGGAGGGCATGCGGGCGATCTGCGACGAGGCGCACGCCCGCGGGGTGCTGGTCGCCGCCCATGCGCAGGGAGTCGAGGGGGTGATCGCGGCGCTGCGCGCCGGTGTCGACACCATCGAGCACGGCAGCAGCATGAACGACGAGGCGATCGCGCTCTATAAGGACAACCCGAACTCGCTGCGCGGCTACTCGGCGATGATCCCGACGCTGCAGGCCTGCCTGCCGCTGGTGAAGCTGCCGCAGTCGGTGACCGGCGCCGATGACATCGTGCTGGCGAACGCGAAACTCGTTCTCGACGAGATGGTGTCGGGCATCCGGTCGGCCCTCGACAACGGCATCGTGCTCGGCATGGGCACCGACTCCGCGGTGACCTATGTGACGCACTCGAACACCTGGCGCGAGCTCGACCTGCTGGTCCGCTACGGCGGCCTCACCCCGGTGCAGGCGCTGCACGCCGCCACCGCCGCGAACGCGCGGATCCTCGGCCTCGACGACCGGATCGGCTCAATCGAGGACGGGAAGGACGCCGACCTGGTGCTCCTCGACGGCAACCCGCTCGAGGACATGCGTGCCCTCGCCGCGCCCCGCGCGGTCGCCGCCCGCGGCACCCTGATCGAGGACCTGCGCCCGGCCCGGATCCCGGAGATCGACGCCCGGTTCGACACCTTCTAGACGCCGTGGATCCCATCCTGGCGACCGTCCTGGTCCTGCTCGCCGCGATCGTCGCGTTCGTCACGAACAGGGTGTCACCGGCGGTGGTCGCGCTGGGGGTCGCGCTCGCGCTGTACGCCACCGGCGCCGTGACATTCGAGCAGACGATCGCCGGGTTCGGCGATCCGATCGTCGTCTACCTGGCCGGGCTGTTCGTGATCAGCGAGGCGCTCGACTCGACCGGGGTGACGGCGTGGGCGGGGCAGCAGCTGACCCGCCGGGTCGGGGATAAGCGGTCGTCGGTGCTGATCGCGCTGATGCTGCTGTCCGCGGTCCTGACCGCGCTGATCAGTGTCAACGGCACCGTCGCCGCGCTGGTCCCGGTCGGGGTCGCGCTGGCCGCCCGGCTGCGGCAGCCGCCGTCGCAGCTCCTGATCCCGCTCGCGTTTGCCGCGCACGCGGGGTCGATGCTCACCATGCTCGGCACCCCGATCAACGTCCTCGTGTCGGAACTGTCCGTCGAGGCCGGATCGCGGCCGTTCGGCTTCTTCGAGTTCGCGCTGGTCGGGGTGCCGTTGCTGATCGGTGTCGTCGTGATCGTGGTGCTCCTCGGGCCACGACTGCTGCCGCACCGGTATCCCGCGAACGCGCCCCGCAACCTCGGCGATCACGCCGAAACACTCGCCCGCGACTACGCACTGCCCCCGGACTCCGCCCGCATCGGCTACGAGGACGGCGTCATCGAGATCGTGATCCCGCCCCGGTCCCCGTTCGTCGGCGACCTCGTGTACCCGGGAATGCGCACCGAGTCCGGGGAACTGGTGGTCACCGCCGTCCGCCGCGGCGAGGACCGTATCGACCGCACCCACTTGCGCACCGGCGACATCCTGGTGCTGCGCGGCACCTGGGAGGACCTTGAGCGCAAGGCGGGCAACCCCGGCGTCCTCCCCGTCGATTCCCCGGACCGGATCCGGCGGCAGTCCGTGCACCTCGGCGCCCGCTCCTACGTGTCCGTCGCGGTCCTCGTCGCCATGTGCGGGTTCCTGGCGTTCGACGTGTTCCCGCCCGCGATCGTGGTCCTATTCGCGAGCGCAATCCTCGTCGGGTCCCGGGTCGTGACGATGAGCCAGGTGCAGAGTTCGGTATCGCTGACCACGCTGATCGTGGTGGCCGGGATGATCCCGATGTCCACCGCGCTGCAGACCAGCGGTGCGGCAGAGCAGATCTCGTCGGCACTGGTGTCTTGGTTCGGCGCGAGCTCACCGCATCTGCTGCTCGCCAGCATCGTGCTGCTGGTCATCGTCCTCGGGCAGTTTCTCAGCAACCTCGCGACCGTGCTCATCGTCGCCCCCGTCGCTGTCGCCGTCGCGGAGAGTACCGGCGTGTCGATCCTGCCGATGATGATGGCCATCACTGTCGCGGGGGCGGCGTCGTTCCTCACCCCGGTCGCGACCGCGGGCAACCTGATGGTTCAGGACCCAGGCGACTACCGGTTCGGCGACTACTGGAAGCTCGGATTACCCTGCGCCGCACTGTTTGCGGCCGTCGCGGTGTTCCTCGTCCCACTGATCTGGCCGTTCTGAGCCGCGGCCCGCTGACGACCGGACCCGTCAGTCGCCGACGACGTAGCGGTGCACGCCCGTCATGGCCTCGGCACCGCTCACGTGCGCCGGGTCCGCGACGCACGCGCCGAGCCTGCGCAGCGCCGCGTCGCCGTCGAGGCCGGAGCCGATCAGGACCAGCTCGGTGCCGCGGTCGCGGCCCCGGCCCCATGGGGTGCGGTCGAAGCGGATGTGCCGCCCGACGGTCTGCAGCAGGTAGCGCTGGGTGTGGCCCGGGATGCCGAAGTACACCGCACCCTTCATGCGGTACAGCCCGGCGGGCGGGTCCTCCAGGAACCGCACCAGGGCCCGCGGATCGATCGGATCCCTGCTGGTGAACGACACGCTGCGGTACTGGTCGTGCAGGTGCTCGTGCTCCCCGCACTCGTGATGCCGCTCGAGCAGCAGCTCGTCGAGGCTCAGCTGGCGGGGGCCGTCGTCGACGCGGACGACCTCGTCGAAGAGCAGCCGGGGATCGATCCGGCCGTGCGTCGTCTCCAGCATCGGGGATCGGTCGTTCAGGCCGGCGACCCGCTCCCGCACTGCGTCGGCCACCGCCCCGTCGCACAGGTCGATCTTGTTGAGCACCAATAGATCCGCCATCCGCACGTGCAGATCCAGTTCCGGATGCCGCGCGCTGGCGTCGTCGATCCCTGCCGCGTCGACCATGACGACCAGGCCCCCGAAACCGATGCCCGGATTATCGCTGGCGAGGAGCATGCGGACCATCGTGCGCGGCTCGGCGAGTCCGCTCGCCTCGATCACAATGACGTCGAGGTCCGCGCGGGTGAGCCGGTCCAGCATCGCATCCAGCTCACCGACGTCGACGGCGCAGCACAGGCAGCCGTTGCTCAGCGCCACCGTCGAGTCGACCTGACCGGCGACCATCATCGCGTCGATATTGACGGCGCCGAAGTCGTTGACGATCACCCCGATCCGCACCCCGTGGTCGCCGCGGAGCAGATGGTTCAGCAGGCTGGTCTTCCCGGAGCCGAGGAATCCGGCCACCAGCACCACCGGGATCCGCCGCCGTGCCACCCGCTCTCCTCCCGTCCGTCATCACCGTTTCGCTGAAATAGTAGTGAACTCGGTTACGGCAATGTGAACACCGGGTTGCGCACCCTTTCGCGCCGGTGGTTCGCGTCACATCCGCAGGTCTCGGCGTTGCGGATCATCGCCGGGTCACGCTGTAATAACGGCGCCCACAGGGCTTTCGGCACACTCCTCGCGATCTCGCGGGCACTCTTTCAAGGGGTACATGATGAAGTTGACGCGCACCGCGACCCTGGTCGCCACCGTCGGCCTTGCACTGGGCGCGGGCAGCGGCATCGCGATCGCCGCGCCCGCCGAGGGCGGGACGGGATCCACCGCGATCGAGACGATCGAGCGCGCCGCCACCCAGGAGGACGCCAACGGCGCGGTCCAGACCGCGGTCGGCGAGATGACCGTCAAGGGCCTGCGGGAGTGCGGGCTCGGTGCGCTGATCGGCAAGACCACCGACGAGATGAGTGTCAAGAACGTCGCGGTCTTCGTCGGCGCGATGGGCAAGCGCGTCGTCGCCCTCGTCGAGGGGCCCGCCGCCCTGGTCTCGGTCGCCGCGGGCGGCTGCGTCGAACGCACCCTCCTCGCCTTCGACGTCAGCAGCGGGTCCGCCGCGGCGGGCGGATCGGTCGCCTCCCTCGCGCTGGGCGGCTTCCTCGGCACCGGCTCGCTGGCCTCCGCCTCATCCGACACCGGGTCGAGCGCCGCCGGCCTGCTCGACTCCGCCTCGTCCGATACCGGCTCCGCCGACGCCGCCTCGTCCGACACCGGGTCGCTCGACACCGGTTCGCTCGGTGCGGATCTCGAGGCGAGCGGGGCCGTCTCCGACGCGCTCTTCGCCGGTTCCGCGGGAGCCTGATTCACCGAGGTACCCGTCACCGAGCGAGGGCCGGACACCATGCAGGTGTCCGGCCCTCGCCATGTTCGGCGGTGTGTGTCAACCGAGTTCGTCGAGCAGCGTTGCGATCAGGTCCGCGAAGATGCCGAGGTTCTCCGCCGTCGCGAGGTCCCGCATTCCGTCCGGGCCGAGCGTGGACAGCAGCGTCTGGAGTGCGGTGAGCCCCTGGGCCAGCAGGGCCTCGGGCTCTGCCGCACCCGGCCGCTCGTCCGTGCCGGGTGTGCTGGTGGTCGGTGCGGTCGTCGTCGGGGACGCCGGGGCTTGCGGGGCCGCGGCGGCCGAATCGTCGACGGTGCCAGGGTCGGTGGCGGTGGCCGGTGCGGCGGCCTCCGCGGTCGCGGGGGCGCCTGCCCCGTCCGTGCCCATCAGGAAGTCGACGGCACCGACGATGATCGCGACGGCGTGCTTGAGTCGGCCGTCGGCGCTGTCGAGGACCGCCGCGTCGGCGGGATTCGACCCGTTGCCCATCTCCACGAACGCGAGCGGCACCGTGGTCAGCGCGGGTCCGGCGATGTCGGCGCGGCTCTGCAACCCGTCCACCACCCCCGCGTAGTTCGCCGCGGTGAAGCCGCCGGCGAGGTAGGCGTCCCGGATCGCCGTCGACGCGGCGAGCCCGGGGCCCGACTGCACCTCGTCGACCCGCGCGTCGGGGATCGGCAGGGTCGGCACGATCAGGTGGAAGCCGTTCCTGTTGTCGTCCTCGCCCGCGACGGTCGAGTCGGCGTGGATGCTCACCGCGAGATCCGCGCCCGACGCGTTCGCGGCGCGGGCCCGCTCGTCCACGCAGCCACCCCACCCGGTGTCGTCCTGTCTGCTCAATTCGACCGTCGCACCGAGCTTCTCGAGGCCCGCCTTGACGAGTTGGGAGACGTCCCAGGTGACGGTGTGCTCGGGCGTCCCGCCGAGGGTGGTCATGCCGGTGGTCTGGCAGTCCTTGGTCCCGCCGCGGCCGTCGTCGACCTGCCGCGCCAGGTTCTCGTCGTGGCCGGTGCCCTGATGGCCGGGGTCGAGGAAGATCGTCCTCCCGGTGAGCGGGGTGAGCGGTGCGACGGTCGCGGGGTCGGCGGCCGGATCGGCGAGCGCGGTCGGCGGGAGCAACGCGGCGGTCACGGCGACCGCGGAGGCGGCGGCCCCGATGGTCCAGGTGGTCAGCTTCATGGGCGTCGACGGACGCACGACGGGCGGGACGCCCCGGCGCCGCTCTCCTTCCGGCGGGTAACGGCAGCACTGCCACAGCAGTCACTCTTGTCACATGCGGATCCAGTGAAGCACCCGTCGCGCGGTATCGGGCGGCGCGCGCCGCGGTTTCCGGCGAACTGTTGGCGTTCCGTGATCTCGACTCGCACGTTCAGTCGAAGGCCGCGGCGAGGCCGAGGATCACGCAGACCACGACGAAATTCGCCACCAGCAGCGGCCACACGAACCTCAGATACTTGTCGTAGCCCACCTTTGCCATCGCCAAGCCGCCGACCACCACCACGTTGGTCGGCGCGAACAGCAGCATCAGGCCGTGCCCCATCTGGAACGCGGTGATCACCAGATCCCGGCCGACACCCGCAAAGTCGCCGAGCGGGGCCAGCAACGGCATCGCCAGCGTGGCATGCCCCGACGACGAGGGGATCAGGAAGGCCAACGGAATGTTGACCACCGTCACCAGGATCGCGAACACGCCAGCCGACGCACCGCTGACGAGCTGCTCCATCGCGTTGAGCACCGTGTCGAGGGTCTGGGTGTTGTTGAGGATCACCGAGACACCGCGAGCAAGCAGGATCACGATCGCCGGGCCGATCATGTCCCCGGCGCCCTGGGTGATGAGCGAGACGACCCTCTTCTCCCCCATCCGCGCCACCACACCGACGATGATCGCGGCGAGGATGAACAGCATCGCCAGCTGCGGGAACCACCAGTTCAGCTCGAACCAGTAGGGCTCGGTGGCGACCTCGTGGTAGACGTCATATTCGGCCGCGGTCGTGGTGGCACCAAAGATCGCCGACCAGGGGATGACGGAGAAGATCATCAGCCCGAAGGTCAGCCCGGTGATGGCGAGCACGGACTTCTGGACGCCGGTCAGCGTCTGGTCCGGTTCCGGCGCGGGCGCCGCGTGCTCGCCCTCCGCCTCGGTGTCGAAGCCGACGATCGAGCGGCTCGGATCCTGCTGGACCCGCCGCGCGTAGCGGAGCACGAATGCGACCGCCATCGCGGTGAGCACGATCCACAGGACCACCCGCAACACGATGCCGTCACCGATCGACACCCCGGCCTCACCGGAGGCGACGCCGATCGAGAATGGGTTGACCGTCGAGGCCATCGCGCCGGTCAGCGCGCCGAGAATGATCGTGGCGGCGGCGACCATCCGGTCGTACCCGAGGGCGAGCATGAGGGGGGTGAGCAGCGCGTAGAACCCGAAGGTCTCGACGGAGAACCCCATCGTCGAGCCGAGCAGCGAGAACAACACCATGATCACCGTGATCAGCAGCCAGCCCTTGTCCCGCAGCCCGGCGGCAAGGCGGCCGACCGCGACCTCGAGGCTGCGGGTGGCGAAGCTCACCGAGATGAACGCGCCGAGCGCCAGGATGAACAGGATGACGCCGACCGACCCGAACATCCGGCCCAGGTTGTCGGGGTCGACGAACCCGGTACCGGTGTCCTGCAACCCGTAGAGGCCGTTGACGGGCGACAAGATCAGCTGCTGCACCCGCTCCCAGAACGACAGCGGCGCCGGGATTTCGGTGAACGTGCCGGGGATCGGCGCGCCATCGGCGTCGGTGTCGAACTGTCCGGCCGGGATGAACAGCGCCGCGATCCATACCAGGACGGCGACGATCGCGAGCACCGTCACCGCGCCGGGGAACTCGAATTTCTTCTTGGCGACCGGGCTGCTCCCACCCTCGGCCCTGGTATCGGTGCTCATGCCCGACCCCCCCGCGTTGCGGGCGTACTCCTGGAAGAACACGGCCTTGGCGACAACGGCCTTTTCCAGTTCGTCGAGGAGCACCCGTTCGTTGGGGCCGTGGATGTTCGCGTAGCCGTCGGTGGCGCCGAACAGCAGTTTCTCCGCGTGGGGCACCGCGTGGTGCAATGCCATCACCAGCGGGATGGATCCGCCGCCCGCCATCAGCCCGGCGGGTTCGCCCCACGCCTGTTCGAGGGCGGTCATCGCGGCGTCAAAGCCCGGCCCGCCGGTGGGGGCCGAGAAGCCGTTGCCCACCTCACCCGCGGTGACGGTGAGGGCGACCCCGAACGGTCGCTGGGCTTCGAGGTGGCGGATCAGCGCCGCCTGCGCCTGCGCGGCACCCTGATCAGGATGGACCCGCAGGTTCAGTGCCGCCCGCGCCGTGCCGGCCACCGCGTTGATCGAACCCGACACTGACGGCGCGTCGAACCCGATGACCGTGATCGCGGGCCCCGACCAGATGCGTTCACCGAGCCCGCCCGACCCCATCAAGGGGCGGCCGTCGAGGACCTCGGCGAGGGTGCGGAGTTCGTCCTCGGTGTAGGTCGCTCCGGTCCACTGTTCCCGCCGCAATCCCTCGACCGCGACGTCGCCCCTCTCGTCGTGCAGGGTGGCAAGCGCCCTGATCAGCGCGAGCCGTGCGTCGGGTGCGGCGCCGCCGTAGAGACCACTGTGCTTGTCGGTCGCCAGCGTGCTGGCCTCCACCGTGACCACCGCGGAGCCGCGGAGGGCGACGGTGAGGGTGGGCGATCCGGGGCGGACGCTACCGACGTCCGCGATGACCATCGCGTCCGCCTCGAACAGTTCCGGCGCCTCGATCGGGTAGTTGTCGAACGGGCTGCCGAACTCTTCCTGGCCCTCGAGGACGATCCTCAGCGTCACCGGCGGTGCACCGCCCCACACCCGCAGGGCGCCGAGGATGCTGACGATGTTGGCCTTCGAGTCCGCGGTGCCGCGACCGTAGATCGCGCCGTCGCGTTCGGTCGGTTCGAACGGCGGGCTCTGCCACAGGTCCGTGTCGTCGGCGGGGACGACGTCGTAGTGCGTGTACAGCAGCACCGTTGGCGCGGCGGCGGGCCCGGGCACGGTCGCCACGATCACCGGCGCCGTTTTGCCCTCGATGATCAGGTCCTCGATCTGCTCGACACCGGCGGCCCGCAACAACTCCACCACGAGGTCATGGGCCTCGAACAGCGGTGCCGACGGATAGCCGTCCGCGGCAATCGACGGGATCCGGACCAGCCGCGTCAGGTCGGCCTTCAGCTGGGGCATCAGCCCCGCCGCGGCACTCTTGAGTGCCGAATAGGACTGTGCAACTGCATCGGTCATGCCTGCTCCCCTGTGTGACGTGCACCATGCGGCTGTGGGGATTGTCGCCCGGAGAACGTCGGGAGCTCCGCATCTCGCCGCGAATCGATTCCCGTGCCGCGACATCCGGCGGCCACCAGACCCTTGACATCAAGTGCACTTGAAGTAGCACCCTTTGTCGCATGACAACCGAAACCGCCATCACCCTGCCCACCGAGACGGACGTTGCCCGCCTCCGCGACCTCGTCGCCGTCGTGCAGCGCACCCAACGCGCGGAAGACGTCGACGGCTTCCTCGCCCTGTTCGCACCCGACGCCGTGTGGGTCAACGGCGCGGGACGCCGCCTGGTCGGACTCGACGAGATCGCGGCCTTCACCCGACAGGTGCTGCCCGGCGCGATGGCGGACCAGTCCGTCCGCTACGACGTGGTGGACGTGCGCTTCCTGGCACCGGACATCGCGGTCACCAGCGTCGATCAGGAGGCCCTCACGCCGGAGGAGCAGTCGTTCTCACCGCGGCGCGAGGGTCGGCCGACGTACGTGTGGGCTCGGCGCGGCGGCGACTGGCTGCTCGTGCAGGGGCAGAACACCATCGTGGTTCGCCCCGACACGGAGGTCGGCAGTGACGTCTCGGCGGCGGACGCGGCCGCGCTGCGCGCCATCATCGCCAGGGTCGAGGACGGATTCAACCGCAACGACGCCGACCTGCTGCTCGGCGACATCGCACCGGACGCCCGCATCGTGAACGCGGCGGGCATGGAGGCCGCCGGGCTCGAGGAGATCGAGGAGACCACCCGGCGCGGGCTCGCGCATCCGTCCCTCCGCGACGCCACCGCGCACTACCGGGTCCACGGGATGTCGATGCTCGGACCCGACATCGCGGTCGCCAGCAAGCGCGCCTGGTCGACGGCGGACGCGGCCGACCGGGGCGAGGCTCCCGAAATGACGGCGCTGTACGTCTTCGCGCGGCGGGACGGCCGGTGGTGGATCATCCGCAGGCAGAACACGCTGGTCCCCACCGCCTAACCTCGGGCGGTACAGAAAGGAAAGACCCGGTCAGACATTGTCTGACCGGGTTTTCTCGGTGGAGCTAAGGGGACTCGAACCCCTGACCCCCACACTGCCAGTGTGGTGCGCTACCAGCTGCGCCATAGCCCCGTGTTCTGTTGTGCTCACCCGGTGTCCCGGGCTCGGCGGGAGCCTCGGCCGTTTCGGGCCGTTCCGCTCTCGCCTGGAAAAAGTTACACCACCATCGGTCGACGCAACAAATCGGCTGGTCACCGACATTTCCTCCGGAGGCGAGCGCGGGCACCCGCCGGGTGTCCGCGCCCCGCCCGGTCGGCGGTCAGTTCAGCTTGGTGACCCAGTTCGGGTCGCCGAGCGCGTCGACGACGGTGCCGTCGCTGAGGACCACCGCGGGGGTGCCCGCTGCGCCGGTCGCGGCGAGGGCCTCCCGGCCGGTCTGCGCGGCAGCGGCGCCCTGCTCCACCTTCGCGCCGTCGGCGATGCAGGCGGCGGTCGGCTCGTCGGCGCCCGCGTCCTTCGCGAGCTGCGCGAGGTCGGCGTTGCTGTGATCCGTCGTGCCGTTCTCGGCGGGCTGATTGTCCGGCGAGAACAGCGCGGTGTGGAACGCCGAGAACGCGATCGCGTTGCCGCTGTCCGCGACGCAGAGCAGTGCCCCCGCGGCGCGCGACGAGTAGTCGCCGCTCGCCGAGAGCCGGTTCAGAAAGTCCAGGGTGTGGTATCGGACCGCGAGCTGGCCCTCGTCGATCTTCTGGGCGACCTCCTGCCCGTTGGTGTGCTCGAGTTCCGCGCAGTACGGGCACATCGGGTCCTCGAACAGGTCGATGGTGGTGGGCGCGTCGGGGACGCCGAGCCGGACGACGCCCTCGGCGTCGGTGCTCACCTGCACCGCCGCGTTGGACACTCCGCCGTAGCCCTCATTGCGCGGCTTGCTGCGGTTGCTGCTCCACAGCACGCCGCCGATCACGACCGCGGCGATCACCAGCACCGCGATCCCGCCGAGGATGTAGGTCGATCGACTCGACGTCGCCTGCGGCGCCGCCATGACGGGCTTGGTCTTCTTCGTGCTCACTGCTGCGGTCCTCCGGGGATAGTCCGTGTGACAGGCGTCGGTGCCCCCGCCGCCACGTCACAGTGTGGCCTTACTCTGCCACCTTCGGCTGAACGGGAACTGAGTGTCCGGCCCGCGAGCCGGGACCCAACGCGAGGGGGCTGCGGGGATAAACGATCAGCCACGCCGCGAGCACCAGGAACCCGACGTCGCGGAGGATCTCGCGGCCGTAGTCCCAGCCGTCCACGTCGGCGGCGCCGCCCCCACCGAAACAGCCGCAGTCGATCGACAGCCCCCGCGCCCACACCGAGACGATCACCGCGATCAACATCAGCAGCAGCGCCGCCGACGCGACCGCCGTCCAGCGCACCGCCAACCCGACCAGCAGCAGCAGACCCAGCGCGATCTCGGCCATCGGCAGGACGGCGGCGACCGGCCGAACGAGCCCCTCGGGCAGCAGCTGGTAGGCGCGCACCGCGACCACCGTCTGGGTGGGGTCGGCCAGCTTGATGCCACCCGAGATCAGCCACACCGCGGCCAGCGCGACCCGGGCGAGCAGGCTGACGATCGACGTCCAGGGAACTGCACGGTTCGACACGGCCCTCACGCTACCGCCGGCGCGCATCCGGCACCGCCATCGTCGCCGCGCGTAGATTCACGGTCATGAGCGATGCGCCGCACCCGGGCGCCGGCGAGCCCGGATCTCCCCTGCCCCACGGTGCGCTGCCGCACGAGTTCGATCACCGGCACGCCAACGTGTCCGGTGGCTGGTTGCGGGCGGCGGCGTTCGGGGCGATGGACGGCCTGGTGACGAACACCTCGCTGCTCGCGGGTGTCGGCGGCGCGGGTCTGGATGCGCACGCGATCGTGTTGAGCGGGGTCGCCGGGTTGGCGGCGGGCGCATTCTCGATGGCGTTGGGCGAGTACGCGTCGGTGTCGACGGCGAACCAGCAGATCGACGCCGAGGTGCGGGTGGAGGCGCGGGCGCAGCGCAAGCATCCGGTCTCCGAGCAGACCGAACTGGTGGGCACATTCGTGGAGATGGGGATGTCGGAGGCGACCGCGCGGGCGGCGGCCGAGGAGGTGCACCGCGATCCCGAGCAGGCAGTGACGATCCATTTGACACACGAGTTGGGTGTCGACCCGACCGAGAAGCCGTCCCCGTTGGTGGCGGGTGCGTCGTCGTTCCTGATGTTCGCGATCGGGGCGATCATCCCGCTGCTCCCGTACCTGCTCGGCTTCGAGTCGCTGATCGTCGGCCTGACGGTCGGGTGCATCGGCCTGCTGGTGGTCGGTGCGACGACCGCGCACCTGACGTCGCGGCCGCTGGTGTGGGGCGGGCTACGACAGTTGCTGTTCGGGCTCATCGCGGTCGGGGCGACGTACCTCGTCGGCCTGGTGATCGGGGTGGGTGTGCCCGGCTGATCGACCGGCCAGCAGCCAGGCCGCGATCGCGGGGATCGTCAGCGCGCCGGTGACGGCGAACGCGGTGCCGTAGGTCAGTTGCTCGGCGAGCACCCCGGCGACGAGCGGGCCGACGACGGAGCCGACGTCCGATGCCATCTGGAAGGCGGCGAGGACCGGGCCGCCGCGGGCCTTGGATCCGATGACGTCGGCGACGGCGGCCTGCTGCGCGGGGTTCATCAGTCCGGATCCGACGCCCGCGATCGCGGACAGCGCGAACAGCACCCACAGGTTGGGGCTGAACCCGAGGCCCGCGGTGCACAGTCCGCTGACGACGAGCCCGGCGAGGACGAACGGGCGCCGCCCGTACGCGTCGGAGAGGCGCCCGGCCTGGATCTGGACGAGCGCGTTGCCGACCGCGAAGACGGTCAACGCGATGCCCGCGTAGCCGTCGCTGGCGTGCAGCGCCTGCACCACGAACAGCGGCACCAGCGCGACCCGCACCCCGAAGACCGCCCAGCCGTTGGCGAAATTGGACAGCAGCGCCGCCCGGTACACGGGCAGCCGCACGGCCTGACGGAAGGTCATGGTTGCCGCGTCGCTCGACGTCTCGGGGGTGGCGAGCGCGGAGTCCTTGAGCCGGAAGTACACGACGGCCGCCGCGATCAGCAGAGCAACCGCGTAGATGAGGAACGGCACCCGCAGCCCGAACCCGACGAGGGCGGCGCCGACGAGGGGGCCGCCGATGCTGCCGAACAGGAACGAGGTCGCATACAGGCCGGAGACCCGACCCCGGATGTGCGGCGGGGTGATCCGGATCAGCAGCCCGAGCGCGGAGACGGTGAACATGGTGGAGCCGATGCCGCCGATCCCCCGGAAGATCAGCAGTTGCCAGTAGCTCGACGCGAACGCGACCGCCCCGGTGGACGCGGCGACGATCAGCAGCCCGGTCAGATAGGTGGGGCGTTCGCCGATCCGCTGCACCAGCGACCCGCTGGCCGGCGCGAACACCAGGCGCATGAACGCGAACGACGAGATCACGACCGTCGCGGCGAACGCGCCGACGCCGAAGCTGACCGCGAACTGCGGCAGCGCGGGCGCGACGATGCCGTAGCCGAGCGCGATGACGAAGCTCGCGCTCACGAGAACCCAGATCTCGCTGGGGAGTCGGGTGTCCCGGGAGTCGGGGGCGGATTCGGCTGCAGTCATGACCGATCCAAACTAGTCCGTCGACCGGGGCGGTCAGTTCTCGCCCAGCGCGCGGGACACCAACTCCCGCGCCGCGTCCTGCACCTGTCTGAGGTGGTCCGCGCCGAGGAAGGACTCGGCGTAGATCTTGTACTTGTCCTCGGTGCCGGACGGCCGGGCCGCGAACCAGGCGTTCGCGGTGCACACCTTCAGCCCGCCGATCGGTGCTCCGTTGCCCGGCGCCGCGGTGAGGGTCGCGGTGATCGCCTCGCCAGCGAGGTCGGTCGCGGTCACCGCGTCCGGCGTGAGCGCGGCGAGTGCCGCCTTCTGCGTGCGGTCGGCGGGCGCGTCGACCCGCGCATACACCGGGTCCCCGTACCGGTCGGCGAGGTCGCGGTACCGCTGCGACGGGGTGCGGCCGGTGACGGCGAGGATCTCGGCGGCCAGCAACGCGAGCGCGATCCCGTCCTTGTCGGTGGTCCAGACGCGGCCGTCGCGGCGCAGGAACGACGCGCCCGCGCTCTCCTCCCCGCCGAACCCGAGCTCACCCGACGCCAGGCCCGCCACGAACCACTTGAAGCCGACCGGCACCTCCGTCAGGTCGCGGCCCACCCCGGCGGCGACGCGGTCAATCATCGAGGAGCTGACCAGGGTCTTGCCGACCCTGGCCCCCGCGTCCCAGGCCGGGCGGTGCGGGTACAGGTAGTCGACCGCGACGGCCAGGTAGTGGTTCGGGTTCATCAGCCCGGCGTCGGGGGTGACGATGCCGTGCCGGTCGGCGTCGGCGTCGTTGCCGGTCGCGAGGTCGTAGCGGTCGCGGGCCCCGATCAGCGAGGCCATCGCGTCCGGGGACGAGCAGTCCATCCGGATCCGGCCGTCGGTGTCGAGGGTCATGAACCGCCACGTCGCATCGACGGCGGGGTTGACGACGGTCAGATCGAGGCGGTGCCGCTCCGCGATCGCACCCCAGTAGTCGACCGCGGCGCCGCCCATCGGGTCGGCGCCGATCCGGATGCCCGCGGCCCGGACGGCGTCGAGGTCGACGAGGTTCGGCAGGTCGTCGATGTAGGTGGCGAGGTAGTCGTGCGGGTGCGCTGCGGTCGCGAGCGCGGTCGCGAGCGGCACCCGGCGCACCCCGCCGAGGCCCGCGGCGAGCAGTTCGTTGGCGCGGCGCTCGATCACCGACGTCGCGTCCGAGCCGGCGGGCCCACCGGTCGGCGGGTTGTACTTGAAACCGCCGTCGCGGGGCGGGTTGTGCGACGGGGTGACGACGATTCCGTCGGCGAGGGCGGACGGCGCCTGCGCGTTGTGACGCAGGATCGCGTGGCTGACGGCGGGGGTCGGGGTGTACCGGCCCGCGGCGTCGACGAACACGTCGACGCCGTTGCCCGCGAGGACCTCGAGGGCACTGGTCCATGCCGGTTCGGACAGCGCGTGCGTGTCCCGGCCGAGGTACAGCGGTCCGGTGTGGCCGCGGCTCGCCCGGTACTCGACGATCGCCTGCGTCGTCGCGAGGATGTGGGCCTCGTTGAACGCACCGTCGAGGCTCGACCCGCGATGCCCGGAGGTGCCGAACGCGACCCGTTCGTCGGGGTTGCCCGGGTCCGGGATCCGGCTGTAGTAGGCCGTCACCAGGTGGGCGAGGTCCTCAAGGTCCTCGGGGCGTGCGGGGGTGCCAGCGCGGGGGTGGGCCATGGCGTCAATTCGACCATGCGGTCCGTTCGCGGGCGGCATCCGATCAGGCGAGCAGGTGGCCGAGGGTGAACCCGACGGCCGCCGCGCCGACCCCGGCGACGACGGTGACCACGACGTTGACCACCGCGTACCGCCGCGCCCGGTCCTCGAACAGCCGGACGGTCTCGTAGCCGAAGGTGCTGAACGTGGTCAACGCGCCGCAGAAGCCTGTCCCGAGCAGCGTCCACAGCGCGCTGTCGTGAGCGGTCGCGGCGCCGGCGAGGACACCGAGGATCAGCGATCCGATCACGTTGACGCACAGCGTCCCCCACGGGAAGGCGCTGTCGTGCCGGGACTGCACCGCCCGGTCGAGGAGGTAGCGGGTCGGTGCCCCGATCGCGCCGCCGAGCAGGACGAGCAGGACCGGGGCGAGCGATGCGCCGGGCGTCACTCCGGTCGGTCGCTCACGTGCAACCGTTCGACCCGGTCGACGGTGACGGTCGCCCGGGTGAGCAGTTCGGCGATGGCCGCGACGAACGCGCGGATGCGGGGCTCGTCGTCGACGACGACCACCAGCACCGGCAGCCCGTCGGCGAGGTCGAGGAGGCGGGTGGTGTGAATGCGCGAGGACGCGCCGTAGCCCTCGATGCCGCGCCAGACGCTGGCGCCTGCGAGTCCCGCGTCGCGGGCGCGGCGGACGATCTCCTGGTACGTCGGGCGGTGGTGCCACAGGTCGTCGAGCCCGAGGATGATCGACAGCCGCAGTTCGGACCGGGAGTGCACGGTGTGCCGGTCGGTGGTCATGTCAGATTCCCTTCCCGACGCGCGCGCCGACGACTGCCCGCGCGATCCACAGTCCGGCGAGGACCGCGGCCAGTGCCGCGAGGACGCTGCCGGCCAGGTAGGTGACGGCGAGCGGGGTGTGCCCGCCCGCGAGCAGTTCCCGGACCTCCACCGCGTAGGTGGAGAGGGTGGTGTAGCCGCCGAGAACACCGACCCCGAGGAACGGGCGCAGCAGCCGATGCCCGGTCCACACCTCGGTGACGACCACCATCAGGATCCCGATCAGGAAACAGCCGGTGACGTTCGCGATCGCGGTCGCCGCCGGCAGCTGCCCGGGTGTTGGCGGAATCGCCACCGTCAGCGCGTACCTGGCGAGCGCACCGAGCGCGCCGCCCGCCGCGACCACGGCGATCACCGGGACGTCCTCCCGCGTCACGGTCACCTCCTCCGGTCCCCGCTACCCGCGCTCGCCGAGCCGGAACCGCACGGCCGCGACGACGTCGTCCACGGCCCGCGCCAGCACCGGCACCCGCTCGGCCGCGGACGGCGCGGTCAGCACCCGCAGCGTGTCGAGCGGGCCGAGGGGCAGCACCCGGGCCAGCGTGAACGCCCGATCGCCCGCCGATCCGGTCAGCTGCGACCAGTCCGGGGGCCGCGGCGCGCCAGGGGCGGTCGATGCCAGGTCGGTGAGTTCGGTGATCCGGTCGGTGAGGGCGGCGACGTCGTCCGCCGACGGCTCCGACGGGTCGTCCGGCCACGACCGCACCCGCGCCCGCGGGTAGGGGGCGTCGGGCAGCCACTCGTCCACCCGGATCCGCTCCTCCCCCACGCAGCCGAGCAGCAGCCTGCCGCCGGGCGCGCGGCGGCACGAGGTGATCCGGGCGACGGTCCCGACACCGGTCCGCTCGTCGCCGCCGCCGACCTCGTTGCCGCGGGCGATCAGCACCACCCCGAATCGCATCCGCTCCGGGGATGCCGTGCAGTGCTCGATCATCGCCAGGTACCGCGGCTCGAACACCTGCAGCGGCAGCACCTCGCCGGGCAGCAGCACCGCACCGAGCGGGAACATCGGCAGTTCATACGTCTCACCCGGCGCCATCTCGTCAGGCTAACAAGGGCCCCGACCTGCGGCTCTGCAGGTGCGCCCTGCCGAGTCGTTAGCATGTCGAGCCGTGACGGACACCAACACGATCGCCGACCCCGCGGAACGGGCCACCCCCGCCCCGCCCTCCCGGCTCCGCGGGCCACGCCTGGTCGCGGCGGTCAGCGCGCTGCTCGGCATCGTCCTCGCCGTCTCCATCCCGTTCCTCCCGGTCCGGCAGACCGCGGCGACGGTGTCCTGGCCGCAGAACGGGGCGACGACCGGCGTCACGGCACCGCTGGTGTCGTACGCGCCGATCGACCTCGACGTCGCGATCCCCTGCACCGCCATCGACCAGCTGCCCGACGGCGGGGTGCTGGTGTCGACGGCGCCCATCGGGAGCCGGGACGCCGAGCGGTACGGCCTGGTCGCGAAGGTCGTCGCCGACCCCGACCCGCGGCTGGACGTGATCGTCCGGGACCGGGTGCTGGTGTCGACCCCTCTGGACGACCTGACCGCCGGGTGCACGATCACCGTCCGCTCCGACCCGGCCGGGACCACCGCCACCGTCGGCGAGGTCACGGCGACGCTGGACGAGGACCTGCGTCCGCAGCTGGTCGGGGTGTTCTCGCAGCTGCCCGACACCGCCGACGGGTTGTCGGTGACCGCGCAGCTCGACACCCGCTTCAGCACCGCCCCGACCCCGCTGAAGCTGGCCGCGATGCTGCTCACCGCGCTCGCGACCGCGGTCTCGCTGGTCGCACTGCACCGCATCGACGCCGCCGACGGGCGGCGCACCCGACGATTCCTGCCCGCCCGGTGGTGGAGCTTCACCCGGATCGACGCGCTCGTCGTCGGCACCCTCGGCCTGTGGCATGTGATCGGCGCGAACACCGCCGACGACGGCTACCAGCTCGGCATGGCCCGCGCCGCGGGCGAGGCCGGCTACATGGCGAACTACTTCCGCTGGTTCGGTGTCCCCGAGGCCCCGTTCGGCACCCCGTTCTACGACGTCCTCGCCTGGATGACGCACGTCTCGACGGCGAGCATCTGGATGCGGCTGCCCGCGCTGTGCGCCGGACTGCTCGGTTGGTGGCTGATCAGCCGGGAGGTGGCGCCCCGCCTCGGCGCCGCGGCGCGCGCGTCCCGGGTGCCGCTGTGGACCGGAGCGCTGGTGTTCCTCGCGTTCTGGCTGCCGTTCAACAACGGCCTGCGTCCCGAACCGATCGTCGCGGTCGGCGTCCTCGCCACCTGGTGCTCGGTCGAACGCGCGATCGCGACGCGGCGGCTGCTGCCCGCGGCGGCCGCGATCCTGGTCGGCGCCGTCACCGTCACCGCAGGCCCGTCGGGCATCATCTGTTTCGCCGCCCTGATCGCGGGGGCCCGCCCGATCGCCCGCATCATCGCCGACCGGGCGCGGACGGTCGGCTACACCGCGACCCTGCTGCCGCTGATCGCGGCCGGCGTGTGGGTGCTGGCGCTGGTGTTCGCGGACCAGACCCTCGCCGCGGTCCGGGAAATGCAGCACGTGCACGCCATCGGCCCCGCCGACCCCTGGTTCATGGAGTACATGCGCTACCAGTGGCTGCTGCAGATCAGCGTCGACGGGTCCCTCTCGCGCCGCTTCGCGGTGTTCACGATGATCCTGTGCCTGGTCACGGTGATCGTGGCGATGCTGCGGCGCGGCGGGCAGATCCCCGGCACCGCGCAGGGGCCGAGTCGTCGGATCGTCGGCATCACCCTCGGCGCGATGGTGCTGATGATGTTCGCCCCGACGAAGTGGACTCACCACTTCGGCATCTACGCGGGCCTCGCCGCCGCCGTCGCGGTGGTCGCCGCGATCGCGGTCTCGCCCATCGTGCTGCGGTCGCGTCGCAACCGGGCCCTGTTCGCGGCGGCGGTCACGTTCCTGGTCACGATGTCGTTCGTCAGCCAGAACGGCTGGTGGTACGTGTCGAGCTACGGTGTCCCGTGGTGGGACAAGCCGCCGTCCGTCGCTGGCGTCGGATTCGCGACGCTGCTCCTCGGCGCCACCCTCGCGCTGCTCGCGGTCGCCGCCTGGTACCACGTGCACCCCACCGCGGACCGGCGCCGCGACCCCGGGCGGCTGTGGTCGATCCCGCCGCTGACGGTGGCCGCCGCCGCGCTGGTCCTGTTCGAGGTGCTCTCCCTCGCGAAGGGCGCGGTGGCCCAGTACCCGGCGTACTCGGTGGCGCGGTCCAGCATCGACTCGATCACCGGCAACAGCTGCGGCCTCGCGAACGACGTTCTGCTGGAAACCGATCCGAACGCGTCCACGCTGCGGCCGCTGTCGGGTGACGTCGCAGCCGGGCTCACCGCGGGTGGCGGCGACGGGTTCACCCCGAACGGCGTCGCCGCCGACCTGACCCCCGACGAGGAGGATCTCGCCGCGGGCACCGCCAACACCATCGACCGCACCGGGGACTCCGGTGACACCGCAGGCGCCGGAACCGCGGGCGGATTCGGCGGCGAGGGCGTCAACGGCTCCACCGTCGCGTTGCCGTTCGGTCTCGCGCCCGCGTCCACCCCGGTGCTCGGCAGCTACGGCGCGTCCGGCGCCGCGCAGGTGAGCACCGACTGGTATCGACTGCCCGACCCGGACAGCGAGGGTTCGCGCGGCGACCTGATCTCCATCGCCGTCGCGGGCCGCATCCACTCCGTCGACGCGGACGGCATCGCCACCTACGGCCAGCGGCTCGACGTCGAGTACGGCGTCACCGACGCAGGCGGGGTGCGGATGCTCGGCTCGACCACCCCGATTGACATCGGCCCGGTCCCGTCGTGGCGGAACCTGCGGGTCCCCCTCGACCGGCTGCCCGCCGAGGCCGACGTGGTGCGCATCGTCGCCGCGGACACCGACATCGCGGGCGACCAGTGGCTCGCGTTCACGCCGCCGCGGGTCCCGGTCACGCAGACGCTGCAGGAGGTCGTCGGGACGCAGACACCGGTGCTGCTGGACTGGGCCGTCGGCCTGAACTTCCCGTGCCAGGCGCAGATGCTGCACCGCAACGGGGTCGCGGAGGTGCCCGAGTACCGGATCCTCCCCGACCGCCACGGTGCCATCGCCACCGGACGCTGGCAGGACCACGCCGGCGGCGGGCCGCTCGGCTGGACCGGCATGCTGCTCGGTGCCCGCACCATCCCGTCCTACCTGGCGCACGACTGGGACCGGGACTGGGGGTCCATCGAGCAGTTCGTCCCGATCGACCGCGCCGCGGGCCCGGCCCGGGTCGACACCGCAACGGTGACCCGGTCCGGGACGTGGACCCCCGGCCCGATCATCACCGCCTGGTAGCGCTGCGCGCCCGTGCGTGATTTTCACCCCAATAGTGGTGAAAATCACGCACGGACCGCGAAGCGGTTTACGCTGTAGGGCGGAAAGGGACTTCCATGCGCATTCTGCTCGGGCGGTCCGTGGCCGCCGCACTCGCAATGCTCGCCTGCCTGCTCTTCGCCACTCCCCCCATACAGGCCCAGCCCACGACTCCGGTCGCCGACCCGGACCCGTTCTACTGGGCGCCGCCCGACCTCGCCGCCCGCGCCAACGGGGACGTGCTACGTACCCGCCCCGTCGACGTCTCCCGGTACGGCAACGCCGACGGCTGGCAGGTCCTGTTCCGATCCACCAACTCATCGGGCGCGCCGATCGCGGCCGCCACGACGGTGATGGTGCCGCGCGGCGGCGTCGACCGCCCGCTGGTGTCCTATCAGGCGATCATCAATTCGCTCGGCACCCAGTGCGGGCCGTCGCACACCCTCTTCAACGGGCAGTTCACCGAGGCGCCCGCGCTGGCGCCGCTGCTGTTGCGGGGCTGGGCGGTCACGATTCCCGACCACCTCGGACCGACCAGCGCGTACGGCGCCGCCCGGCTCGGCGGGCAGATCGTGTTGGACGGGATCCGCGCGGTCAAACACCTGCCCGAACTGCGCCTGGTCCGCAGCCCGGTCGGCCTCGTCGGCTACTCCGGCGGCGGCATGGCCACCGGCTGGGCCGCCGCGCTGGCCCCGACGTACGCGCCCGACCTGCCGATCGTCGGGGTCGCGCAGGGGGGTGTCCCCACCAATCTGATCGAGATGGCCGCCGGTCTCGGCCCGGCCCCGCACCCGCTGTTCGGGCTGGCGTTCGCCGCGACGCTCGGCCTCGAGCGGGAGTACCCGAACCAGATCATGGTGTCGCCGTTCCTGACGCAGGAAGGCAGGTCGCTGCGCGATCAGATCGTCAACGCCTGCTCACAGCAGATCATCGACGACGGCGCAGGCCACAGCACGGGTGAAATGACGCAGGACCCGAACCGGGTGCTGCAACCCCCGATGCGCACCGTCTTCGACGAGAACAGCCTGCTGACCTATCCGGGCGCCCCGACCGCTCCGGTGTTCGCGTGGCACGGGGCGGGCGACCAGCTGGCACCGCTCGATTCGACGTCGGCGACAATGAGCCGCTGGTGCGCGTCCGGCACCCGGGTGTTGTTCAACGTGCTGCCCGGCGATCACGGACCCGCCGCGATCGAGGGCATCCCCGGCGTCTTCGGCTACCTCGGTGACCGGTTCGGGGGCGTGCCCGCTCCCAGCAACTGCTGACTACGGCGCGGGCCACGGCGGCAGCGGCGGCTTGACCCAGGTGATCTTCTCGTCGGCGTGCGCGGGGACGGCGCGCGGGTCGCCCGGATGGGCCGCGGCCCAGCGGTTCTTCTCGTCGAGCAGGTCAGCGACCACGGTCCACGTCTCGTGCGTGCTCGGCGGGTTCGCGCCAGCGGCGCGGGCGAGCTTGCGGAGCCGCTCGTCGGGCATCGCGAGCAGGTCGGCGCTGCCGATCCCGAGGTCCCACACGAACCGCGCCAGCCCGAGCGCCTTGTCGCGGCGCCGCCGCGAGGCCGCGTCGGTGTGCGCGAAGTCGACGGCATGGAGGGATTCTGGTCCGCCGGATTCCACGAGTACAGACTAGTCACCGCAAGTCGACGACACGGAGCGATGCCTCCCACCCTGCGGACCCTGGCGGTCGTCGAATGCCAATATGGTCCACACGCCGGGTGAAGGCTGACCTCTAGATCGGTGGGTGCAAGTGCAGGATCGGCCCTGGTCGAACAAGCAGATGGAGCTGCTGGCCCAATGTCTCCGCGACGGAGTGGGTCCGGTCGCTGGCTGTCCCGAGTACGACGACGTAATGATCTGGTATGACGAGCTCGCCGCCGAGGTTCACGAAAAAGTGCAGTCACTTCCCTGGGATTCCCTACTCCCCAGCGCGGACCCGGATCTTACGTTCCGGACGAAGACGATCGATACTTTGAGGGAGAAGCTCAACCGCCTCGACTCCGGCCCGCTCAACAACATCGTGGACATCGCGGGGGGTGCGCTGCGACGCCGAGATGACGCTCGACCAGCAAGACGCGGTTGCAGCAGCGATTGCGCACTCGTTCGGTATGGACCCAAGCAAGGCGATCAAGGATCTGCGCGTCCACCATCACAGCGGGTATCGAGCGGTCCACATCCACCTCAAGCTGCGTAGAGCAATGGCCGAGGTCCAGGTTCGTACCGAACTGCAAAGCAAATGGGCGAACACCTATGAACGTCTTGGCGATATCGTCGGCCGAGGCATCCGATACAGCAGCGTCGATCAGACAACGATCAGTGACGCGACAGACCCAACATGGATCGCAATCGCCACCAGACTCCAGGAGATCTCCACCGGGCACATCAGGGTGATCGAGGAACGCAAGAACACGATCGCGCAGATGCTTCCAGAGGCTGGATACGTGTGGCAGAGTCTCGATGATCTGCCCGAACACGTTCGTAGGATCGGCGAATCGGTGCTCGAAGGCGAAGCCCAGCTATCTATTATGCTCGACGACATCGAGCGGACACTTCGCGGCTGACCGAGGGAGGGACGGCATAGTGACAGCATTTGTGATCGAGTTCAATCGCAAGACTGCAGACCGAACCGTGACCCAGTTCTCCGGGGCGGACGGACGTCGATCGGCCATGCTGCACCGGCTTCAACTTGAGAAGGCACGCTCTGATTCCAACGTGGAGATTGTCTCCCTGGTGAGCGATTCGATCGAGATGCTTCGTCGCACGCACTCACGGTATTTCCTGGGCCACGAACGTCCGAGCACTCACTAGATCCGTCCGCATCCGCCGCCTCCCTCGGCAGGGCCCCGGAAACGGGGCGAGGCCCCGGACCGTGTGGTCCGGGGCCTCATGCGGTGGAGCTGCCGGGAATTGAACCCGGGTCCTACGCAAATTTGCCTGGGCTTCTCCGTGTGCAGTTCGCTATGCCTCTACTTGGATCTCCCGGTCTCGCGAACAAGCCGTGATGACGATCCCAGTCACTGTTGGATGTCCCGCCCGACTCCGTGACCGAGCCGTGCGGTAAAGCCCTCTAGCTGATGCCAGTACCCGACCCGAGGGCGAGATCGGACTGACAGACACGCTTCGCTACTTAGGCAGCGAGAGCGTAGTCGCGCTGATTGGAATCGGCGCTTAATTGGTTGCATCGACGCTTACGGTGGTCTCTTGCCTGCACCGACACGCTTCCCCAAACTAAACGTACGCAGTCGAAACCGTTCAGCCCCGTACGTACCCAGCAACCTGCTGGGACCACACACTGTAACGCGCCGCGGCGGGGAAATCATCCCCATTTTCCGGTCGGCGTGTCGACGCACCCAAACCTGGACATATGTCCAGCTACCGCCTACGCTGCGAACCCACCCGCCCGATGATTCAGGCCACACCCACCCGACCCGGGAGACCTCGGACACACATGACCCTCGCCGCCCGCCTTCGCCGTGTCCTTCCCGCGCTCGGGGTCGCCGCCGCACTCGTGGTCGGCGGCGCGACCTCCGCTGGTGCGGCCCCGGAGCCCGCGCCCACCGGTCCCGGCGACGACCCCGTGTTCGGGCTCGCGAACGGCTGCTACGCCCTCCGCTCCGAGCAGACGGGAGCGTTCGCCCGGCTCACCCCGGACGGCTACCGGATCGACGCGGGCACCGCAGCCGAGGCCGAGGCATTCCGGTTGCACGCCGCACAGCTGGGTCGGTTCATGTTCTACGGCCGCGGCGGCGACCTGCTCGCCACCGACGACACGCCTGCGGGCCCGGCGATCGTCGCGACCCGCGACGCCACCCCCGCGACCGACTGGACCCTGACGCACACCGGCGGCGTCTACAGCATCGTCTCCACCGACACCGGCGACCAGCTCACCGCCAACGAGGGCAGGTTCTTCTCCACCGACCCCGGGATCGACCCCGACGGCGGCCGTTTCACGCTGGTCCCGACGTCGGGGTGCGCCGACTTCCCCGACTCCGAGGTGAACGCGACCGGAACGCCGCTGGCCGGGACCGGGCCGAACGGGGAGGTCCGCGGGTTCATCGACGCCCACGTGCACCTCGACGCGAACCTGTTCATCGGCGGCCAGGTGCACTGCGGCACCCCGTTCGACCCGCAGGGCATCACCGCCGCCCTGCGGGATTGCGCCGACCACGGCACCGACGGCCTGCCCGCGCTGCTGGAGAACATCCTGTCCCACGGCTCCCCGGTCGCCGAGCACGACACCGTCGGCTGGCCCACCTTCCGGGACTGGCCGCACCCCGATTCGCTGACCCACGAGCAGACCTACTACCGCTGGGTCGAACGCGCCTGGCGCGGCGGCCTGCGAATCTTCACCAACCTGCTGGTCAACAACCGGGTGCTGTGCGACATCTACCCGCTGAAGAACCGGTCCTGCAACGACATGGACACCATTCGCGCGCAGGCGCAGCAGGTGCACGAGATGCAGGACTACATCGACGCCCAGTACGGCGGTCCCGGCCGCGGCTGGTTCCGGATCGTCAGCTCCCCCGCCGAGGTCCGCGAGGTCGCCGCCGCGGGCAAGCTCGCCGTCACCCTCGGCGTCGAAACGTCGGAACCGTTCGGGTGCAGCATCCGGGACGGCGTGCCGCAATGCACGGCCGAAGACATCGACCGCGGCCTCGACGAGGTGTACGCGATGGGGGTGCGGCAGATGGTCGTCACCCACAAGTTCGATAACGCGTTCGGCGGCGTCCGGTTCGACCCGGGCATCCAGGGGGTCGCGGTCAATGTCGGCAACTTCATCGGCACCGGACGGTTCTGGGAGGCGGAGCCGTGCACGACCCGGGAACGCGACAACGAGCTGCTGTCCGTCGGTGACGGACCCGCCGCTGCGCTCGCCGCGCTGCCGCCCGGCGTCACGACACCGGTGTACCCGTCCGGACCGCTGTGCAACACCCGCGGCCTGACCGACCTCGGCGAGCACATGGTCCGCGGCATGATGGCCCGCGGCATGATCGTCGACGTCGACCACATGAGCGTGAAGACCGCAGCGGACACCCTGACGATCCTTGAGGAGGCCGGGTACTCGGGTGTGGTGTCGAGCCACAGCTGGACCGACCCGCTGAACTACAAGCGGATCTACGCGCTCGGCGGATTCGTTGCGGCCTACGCGTCGACCCCGCAGGCCGACCCGACGCAGGACGACTTCGTTTCCGCGTGGCGGGAGGCCCGCGGGATGCGCAGCGACGACTACTACTTCGGCTTCGGGTACGGCGCGGACACCAACGGTTTCGGTCCGCAGGCGCGGCCGCGGACCGACGCAGCGACCAGCCCGCTGCGCTACCCGTACACCACCTTCGACGGCGGCACCGTGATGGACCGGCAGCGGACCGGGGAGCGGGTCTTCGACCTGAACGTCGACGGGGTCGCGCAGTACGGGCTGATCCCCGACTGGATCGAAGACATGCGGATCCACGCGGGCGAGGACGGGGACCGGATCATCGAGGACCTGAGCCGCGGCGCCGAGGCGTACCTGCAGATGTGGGAGCGCGTGGACCGCTGACGCGGGCGGCGGGCGGCCGAATCGTCCGGCCGCGGCGAGGGTTCGGGCCTAGACTCGACGACGAGCCGACACCGTCACCCCAGGCGGCACCGCCACCGTGAGGAGGCCATCGTGGCCGACCGAACCTCGTCCCGTTCGACGCCCGCCGCATCGGTCACCGGACCGGACCGGATCCGCAACGTCGTCCTCGTCGGATGCAGCGGGGTCGGGAAGACCACCCTCGCCGAATCCCTCGCGCTGGCCGCCGGCGCGATCGGCAGGGCAGGCCGCGTCGCCGACGGAACCACGGTCTCCGACCACGAGGACATCGAGCACCAGCAGCAGCGGTCGGTGCAACTGTCGGTGCTCCCCCTGGACTGGGCCGGGGTGCGGATCAACCTGCTGGATCCGCCGGGACATCCCGACTTCGACGCCGAACTCCGCGCCGGGCTGCGGGCGGCGGACGGCGCGGTGTTCGTCGTCTCCGCGACCGACCCGGTCACCGCGCCGACCCGGGCGCTGTGGCGGGAGGCGTCCGACGCGGGCGTGCCGCGGGCGATCGCGGTCTCGAAGCTCGACCTGGCCAGGGAGGGCTTCGCCGAGATCCTCGCCGCCTGCCACGACGCGTTCGGCCTCGGGCCCGACACGCTGCGGGCGATGTTCGTTCCGGTGCTCGACGACGGCGGCGCTCCCCGCGGGTCGATCGACCTGCTGACCGGTCGCGGATACGGGGACACCGAGGGCGCGCCCGACATCAGCGCCGCACGGGACAGCCTCGTCGAGGCCATCTCCGGTCTCGACGACACCCTGATGGAGCGGTATCTCGGCGGTGAGGAACTCGACACCGACGCGCTGTTCGCCGGGCTGCGGCACGAGATCGTCGACTGCACTTTGCATCCCGCGCTCGCCGTCACCGACTCCGGGTTCGGCGCCGCGGAGCTGCTCGACCTGATCGCCGGGGCGTTCCCGGATCCGACGCATCGGGTCGGGCCCGGCCCGGCCGCCGACCCGGCTGCCCCGCTGACGGCCCAGGTCATCCGGATCGTCGGCGACGCGTACGTGGGCCGGATCAACCTGGTCCGGGTGTACGCGGGCACCCTGCGCCCGGACACTCACCTGTGGGTGCTCGGGGAACAGACCACCGAGGAACGGGTGACGACGCTCGCCGGCCCGTTCGGCAAGACCACGCATCCGGTCCCGGAGGCGGTGGCTGGCGACCTCGTCTGCGTGCCGAAGGTCGCGGCGACGCACATCGGCGACACCCTCACCGACGACCCGGCGACGACACCGATGCCCGCCTGGCCGCTGCCCGCGGCGCTGCTGCCGATCGGGGTCGAGGCGCACGGCAAGGCCGACGAGGACAAGCTGTCGCAGGCGCTGACCCGGCTCACCGTCGAGGATCCGGCGTTGCGGCTCGAGCAGGACCCGCAGACCCACCAGCTGGTGCTGTGGTGCACCGGCGAGGCGCACGCGGAGGTGACCCTCGACCGGCTGCGCAGCAGGCACGGCGTGCACGTCGACACCGTGCCGTACCGGGTCGCGCTGCGGGAGACGTTCGGCGCGCGGTCGTCGGGGCACGGCCGCCTGGTCAAGCAGTCCGGCGGGCACGGCCAGTACGCGATCTGCGACCTGGAGGTCGAACCGCTGCCCGCGGGCGGGGGCTTCGAGTTCGCGGTGCAGGTGGTCGGCGGGTCGGTGCCGAAGAACTTCATTCCGTCGGTGGAGAAGGGCGTCCGCACCCAGCTGCTGTCCGGGGTCGGCACCGGCCACCCCCTCGTCGACGTGCGGGTCACCCTGGTCGACGGGAAGGCGCATTCGGTGGATTCGTCGGACGCCGCCTTTCAGACGGCGGCGGCACTGGCGCTCAAGGATGCCGCGAGCCGCACCGAGATCCGGTTACTCGAACCGGTCGCCGCGGTCCGCGTCGTCCTGCCCGACGACTACCTCGGTGCCGTGCTCGGCGACCTGTCGGCGCGGCGCGGGCACGTGCTCGGGACGGAGACCACCGAGCCGGGTACCACGCTGCTGCGCGCCGAGGTGCCCGAGATCGAACTCGCCCGCTACCCGGTCGACCTGCGCTCGCTCACCCACGGCACCGCCGACTTCGCCCGCGCGCACCTGCGATACGAGGTGATGCCGACCGCGGTCGCGTCCCGCTACGCAGGCGACGGCGACGCAGGCTAGCGGCTCATGCCCTTCACGCGGCGCCCGATCTCCCGGGTCACCTCTCGTTCCGCGGTGCGCCGGGCGATGTCCTGACGCTTGTCGTAGTCCTGCTTGCCCTTCGCCAGCGCGAGCTCGACCTTCACCTTGCCGTCGCTGAAGTACATCGACAGTGGCACCAGCGTCTGGTTGCCCTCCCTGGACTTGCCGACGAGGTTGTCGATCTCGCGGCGGTGCAGCAGCAGCTTGCGGGTGCGGCGCGGCGAGTGGTTCGTCCAGCTGCCGTGCCCGTACTCGGGGATGTGCAGGCCGCGCAGCCACACCTCGCCGTCGTCGACGGTCGCGAACGCGTCCACCAGCGACGCCTTCCCCTCGCGCAGACTTTTCACCTCGGTGCCGACCAGGGCGATGCCCGCCTCGAAGGTATCGAGGATGGTGTAGTTGTGCCGCGCCTTACGGTTCGTGGCAATGACCTTGCGGCCCTTTTCCTTCACGTCCGGGCCCCTTCGAAGTACCTCGGCAATGTCACGTACAGACCAGGATAGTGCGCCCCGGCAACCGGTTATTCCCGCACGTACAGGCGCAGCGTCACGTAGGCGGTGACGGCGGCCATCCCGACCCCGACCAGCGCCAGGATCGGCGAGACCAGCAGCACGTCACTGTTGGAGATGCGGGCGACGATGTTCGCGTCGTACACGTCGGTGAGCACGTCGTCGATGAACATGTTCTTCGCCGTGAACAGGCCGGCGATCGCGAGGCCCGCACCGACCAGGGCAGCGACGACCGCCTCCAGCAGGAACGGCAGCTGGGTGTACCAGCGGGTGGCGCCGACCAGGCGCATGATCCCGACCTCGGTGCGGCGGGTGTACGCGGCGATCTGAACCATGTTGGCGATCAACAGGATCGACGCGATCGCCTGCACGATCGCGATCGCGAACGCCGCGTTGCGAATGCCGCCGAGGACACTGAACAGCCGCTCGACGAGGTCCCGCTGGTTGAGCACGCTGTCGACGCCGGGCCGCTGCGCGAACGCGTCCTCGACGGCACCGAACTGCATCGGATCCGACATCCGCACCTTGAACGATGCGGGCAGTGCCTCCGGGCTGACCATCGAGGCGAGCTCCGGCTGGTCCTTGAACACCCGCTCCTTGGCGTCGGCGACCGCGTCCTCGCGGCTGAGGTACTGCACCGACACCACCGCGTCGGTGCCCTCGAGGTCCTCGCGCAGCCCGCGGCAGAGGTCCTGGGTGCAGCCGGGGTCGGTGGCGGACACGTCCTCGGTGAGGAAGATCTGCACCTCGACCCGGTCCAGGAAGATCTGCTGCGTCTTGTCCGCCATCTGCACGACGAGCAGGCCGCTGCCGAACAGGCCGAGGGAGATCGCGGTGGTGAGGACCATCGCGACCGTCATGGTGATGTTGCGGCGCAGTCCGGTGAAGACCTCGCCGAGGATGAAGCTGACGCGCATCGGGTGGTGTCCTTCGTGTGTCGGGGCGGGACGGCGGGGCGGGCTAGCGCCCGACCCCGTACACGCCCCGTGCCTCGTCGCGGACCACGCGACCGAGGTCGAGTTCGACCACCCGCCTGCGCATCGAGTCGACGATGTGGTTGTCGTGGGTGGCCATCAGCACCGTGGTGCCGGTCCGGTTGATCCGTTCGAGCAGCAGCATGATGTCGCCGCTGGTGTCGGGATCGAGGTTGCCGGTCGGCTCGTCGGCGAGCAGCACCAGCGGGCGGTTGACGAAGGCCCGCGCGATCGCGACCCGCTGCTGCTCGCCGCCGGACAGTTCGTGTGGCAGCCGATCCGCCTTGCCGGACAGGCCGACCAGGTCGAGCACCTCGGGCACGGTCCGCTCGATCATGTCCCGCGGCCTGCCGATCACCTCGAGCGCGAACGCGACGTTCTCGGACACCGTCTTGCTCGACAGCAGCCGGAAATCTTGGAACACGCACCCCATCGACTGCCGCAGCTTCGGCACCCGCCGCGCGGGCAGCCGGTTGACGTGGAAGTCGGCGACGTGGATCTCGCCAGCCGTCGGGGTCTCCTCCCGCAGCAGCAGCCGCATGAACGTGGACTTCCCGGACCCGGAGGCTCCGATCAGGAAGACGAACTCGCCCTTGTCGATCGAGACGCTGACCTTGTCCAGGGCGGGCCGTGAGGACGCCTTGTAGGACTTCGACACACTCTCCACGCTGATCACGAGGAGCCAGTCTAGACATGCCGGGCGATGCGGCAGCGAGGTCCGACATGCCCGCAGGTGACGCCCGTCAGGGTGTGCTGGTTGCCGGTGTCGGCGTGACCGTCCCGCTCGGCTGCTCGGTGGTCTCGACGGCAACCCCCGGCGGCAGTTCCACACCGGACGGGACCAGACCCGGCGGCAGCACGATCAACGGCTCCGTCGTCGGTGTGGTGCTCGCCGCGGTGCCCGTCCCGGTCGCCGACCCCGACGGGGTCGGGGTGGTGGTCGGCGGGGTGGATGTGGGCGGCCGCGTCGTGGTGTTCGCGGCGGGCGGGGGTGTCGGGGTTGGCGACTCGGTCCTGGCGGGCGCCGGACGCTGCTGCGCGGGCAGCTCCGGGTTCAGTTCGCCGTGCAGCACGGCGGTCGCGGCGAACGCGACGGCGATCAGCACGGTCGAGGTCCTGGCCCGCCCCAGGTGGCCGGGCAGCCGCCACTGCCGCACCCGATGCCACCAGCCGGACCGCTCGATCCGGCGCAACCAGGCGCGTTTGGTGTCCCCCGCGTCCGCGGCGGACGGCCGCTCCGGTGCCGACGTCGGGTTCTCGGGCGCCGGGTTCTCGGGGGCCGGGTTCTGCGGGGTCGGCTCGTCCGCGGTCACGTCGCGTCCCCCTGGTCGACGGTGAGGTCCGGGCCGACGAAGATGCCCTCCCGCCGCAGCGCGGCCGCGACCCGAATCCGCAGGGCGCGCCCGACCTCGAACTGCTTGCCGGGCAGGGTGCGGGCAACGACCCGGATGTTGACGGTGTCGACCTCGATCGACTCGACGCCCATCACGGTCGGCTCGTCGAGCAGCAGCGGCTCCAGGTCGAGGTCGGCGAACGCCTCCCGGCACACGGTCCGCAGCACGTCGTTGACGTGGTTGAGGTCGGCGGCCGCGGGGATCGGCACGTCGACGACCGCGCGCGCCCAATCCTTGGACAGGTTGACGGCCTTGACGATCTGCCCGTTCGGGACGGTGATCACCTCACCGTCCGAGGACCGCAGCCGGGTCACCCGCAGCGTCACGTCCTCGACGGTGCCGTATGCGTCGTCGCCGGAGCCGGTGATCGCGATCTTCACCACGTCCCCGAAGCCGTACTGCTTCTCGGTGATGATGAAGAAGCCGGCGAGGATGTCCTGCACGATGCGCTGCGCGCCGAAGCCGAGCGCGGCACCGAGGACGGTGGCCGGCGCGACGAGGCTGCCGATCGCGAAGCCGAGCCGCTGCAGCACCTCGATCGCGACGAGCACGTAGACGATCGAGATCAGCACCCAGGTGATCACCTGGGCGAGGGCGTGCCGATGCTTGGTGGCCTCGGACCGCACCAGGGCGTCGCCCTGGCTGTAGCCCAGGTCGATGCGGTCGGTGATCCGGCCGCCGCCCCAGCTGATGAACCGCGCGATGAGGATGCCCCCGAGCACGTACAGGACGATCTCGAGGCCGCTCGACGACAGCCATCTCCGGAATCCCGTGTCCGGGATCCAGTCGAGCGCGAGGGCGGTCAACTAGTCCTGCTCTCCGCGCATCCGCCACCGGATCCCGGACTCGATGAACCCGTCGATGTCGCCGTCGAGGACGGCGGACGGGTTGTTCACCTCGTGCTCGGTGCGCAGGTCCTTGACCATCTGGTACGGGTGCAGCACGTAGGACCGCATCTGGTTGCCCCACGAGCTGCCGCCGTCGCCCTTGAGGGCGTCCATCTCGGCGCGCTCCTCCTGCCGCTTGCGTTCGAGGAGCTTGGCCTGCAGCACCCGCATCGCGGACACCTTGTTCTGCAGCTGCGACTTCTCGTTCTGGCAGGTGACGACGATGCCGGTCGGGACGTGCGTCAGGCGGACGGCGGAGTCGGTGGTGTTCACGGACTGCCCGCCGGGGCCGGACGAGCGGTAGACGTCGACGCGGACGTCGTTCTCGTCGATGTCGATGTGGTCGGTGGTCTCGACGACCGGCAGCACCTCGACCTCGGCGAACGAGGTCTGCCTGCGGCCCTGGTTGTCGAACGGGCTGATCCGCACCAGGCGATGCGTGCCCATCTCGATGGACAGGGTGCCGTACGCGTAGGGCGCCTTGACCGCGAACGTCGCCGACTTGATGCCCGCCTCCTCGGCGTACGAGGTGTCGTAGACCTCGGTGCCGTAGCCGTGCTTCTCCGCCCAGCGGATGTACATCCGCATCAGCATCTCGGCCCAGTCCGCGGCGTCAACGCCGCCCGCACCCGCGCGGATGTTGACCAGCGCGTCGCGCTCGTCGTACTCGCCGGAGAGCATCGTCTTGACCTCCATCGCGGCGATGTCCTCGCGCAGCTGGGCGCGTTCGGCGTCGGCATCCGCGACGGCGTCCGCGCCGTCCTCCTCGGCCAGCTCGTACAGCACCTCCATGTCGTCGAGCCGGGAGCGGAGTTCCTCGACGCGCCGCAGTTCGGCCTGCGCGTGCGAGAGCTGACTGGTGACCTGCTGGGCGTGTTCCTGGTTGTTCCACAGGTCGGGGTCGGCGGCCTGGTGCTCGAGCTCGTCGATGCGTCGACGCAGCTCCTCGACGTCGAGCACCGTCTCGACGGTGGTCAGGGTGGTGTCGAGTTCGGCGAGGTCAGCGGAAACGTCGGGATGCACGAGAATCAAGGCTACCGGGTGTGCGGAGTGCCCCGGAGTCGGGAGGCCGCCGCCGGTAGCCTGTACCCCCGTGACCGATCTCGCTGCCGACCTGCTCCTCGCCCTGCGCATCGCCGACGCCGCCGACGCCATCACCCGGGACCGGTTCGGCGCCCTCGACCTCAAGGTCGACGACAAGCCCGACCTGACGCCGGTGTCCGACGCGGACCTCGCGGTGGAGCAGCGGGTGCGGGCGATCCTCGACCAGGAGCGCCAGGGCGACGCCGTGCTCGGCGAGGAGTTCGGCGGCGAGGCCCGCTTCGAGGGCAGGCAGTGGGTGGTCGACCCGATCGACGGCACCAAGAACTTCGTCCGCGGGGTGCCGGTGTGGTCGACGCTGATCGCGCTGCTGCAGGACGGCGTCCCGGTCGTCGGCGTGATCAGCGCGCCCGCCCTGTCCCGACGCTGGTGGGCGTCCGCGGGCGCCGGCTCCTTCACTTCCTTCGACGGTGCGGCACCGAGGCGGATCGCGGTGTCCGCCGTCGACCGTCTCGACGCCGCGAGCCTGAGCTTCTCCAGCCTGAGCGGCTGGCGCGACCTCGGCATCCGGGACCGGTTCCTCGACCTGACCGACGCGGTGTGGCGGGTCCGCGGCTACGGCGACTTCCTGTCCTACTGCCTGCTCGCCGAGGGGGCGCTGGAGATCGCCGCCGAACCCGAGGTGTCACTGTGGGACCTCGCCCCCCTCGACCTGCTGGTCCGCGAGGCGGGTGGCCGGTTCACCGCCCTCGACGGCAGCGACGGCCCGCACGGAGGCAGCGCGGTCGCGAGCAACGGCCTGCTGCACGACGAGGTGCTCACCCGGCTGCGCTGAGCCGGGCCCTCCCGCCCCCGGCAATCCCCCTGTGCACACGCCGATTGCGGTGTGCGCGGGAGTGTTGGGCGCCGAACACCCCTGCGCACGCGCGAGGAACCCTGTGCACACGGCGTCCCGGCGCAGCATCTAGCACCTCACCGCCACCTTCCACAAGGGCCGCGGGGAGGAATTTCACCGGCGATCTCCGGCCTCGGGGCGGAGGTCGCGCGCGCCGGGACCGCGAAGACTGGGGACGTCCCGCACCGCCGCGCCCGAGGAGTTCCGTGAACCGCCCGCCCACCGCACCGCTGACCCGCCGCGCCGTCCTGATCGGGATGGCCGCGGCCCCGCTCGCCCTGTCCGTCGGATGCGCTCGCGGGCAGTCGACCCCGGCCGACGCGGACCCCGCCGCCGACGCGTCGGGCCGCAGGCCGCTGCCGGTTCCCCCGCTCGCCGACTCCAGCGTCGACGCGGCCGGGGTCCGGCACTTCACGCTGACCGCCGCGGCGGGCCACACGGAGATGGTTCCCGGGAAGTCCACGCCGACCTGGGGATTCAACGGATCGGTGCTCGGCCCGACGATCCGCGCCCGGCGCGGCGAGCGGGTCGCGTTCGCGATCACCAACGACCTGCCGGAGGCGACCACCGTGCACTGGCACGGGGTGCATGTCCCGGCCCGCTTCGACGGCGGACCGCACCAGACGATCGACCCCGGCGCCCGGTGGGAACCGGCGTGGACGGTCAACCAGCCCGCCGCGACCCTCTGGTACCACCCGCATCCGCACGGCTCCACCGAGAAGCACGCGTACCGGGGGCTGGCCGGCATGTTCCTTGTCGACGACGACGAGGCCGACGCCCTCGGCCTGCCGAATACCTACGGCGTCGATGACATCCCGCTGGTCATCCAGGACCGCCGGTTCACCGCGGACGGCGCCCTCGACGAGTCCGATCCCACCGACGTCGGCCTGCTCGGCGACACCATCGTCACCAACGGGATCGCGGGCGCCTACCTGAAGGTGGGCACCGAATCGGTGCGGCTGCGGCTGCTCAACGGGTCCGGCGGCCGGATGTACAACCTCGGCTTCGCCGACGATCGCGAGTTCACGATGATCGCCAGCGACGGCGGGCTGCTGGCGAAGCCCGCCCGGATGCGGCGGATCACCCTCAGCCCCGGCGAGCGAGCCGAGATCGTGGTCGCGGCGGGCACCGACCCGGTCCTGCTGCGCGCGTTCCCGTTCGAGGACCGCGCCGGGCTCGACCGGGGCACCGCCGCCGAATACGGCTTCGACGACACCTTCGACATCCTCGAACTGCGCCCGTCCCGCAGCCCCGGACGGTCCGCGCCGCTGCCCGCGACGCTGACGACCCTCCCCCGCCTCGACCCGTCGACCGCCGTCGCGCAGCGGAGCTTCGAGTTGCAGTGGTTCATGATCAACGGCGAGCGGATGGACATGAACCGGATCGACTTCAGCCCGACCGTGGACACCACCGAGGTGTGGACGGTCCGCAACGCCGACAACTGGCCGCACAACTTCCACGTGCACGACACCCAGTTCCGGATCCTCGACATCGACGGGGCGTCGCCGCCGCCGGAGCTGGCCGGCTGGAAGGACACCGTCTACACCCCGCCGGGCGCCACGATCCGGCTGGTCCTCCGGTTCTCGGAGTACACCGACCCGACGTTCCCGTACATGTACCACTGCCACCTGATGCTGCACGAGGACCAGGGGATGATGGGCCAGTTCCTGGTCCTCGCGCCGGGCCAGAAGCCGGAGCCGATGACGATGCCCATGACCGGGATGGATCACGGTGCGACGCCGCCGAGCACCGGTGGGCAGGCGCCGGGCACGGCGTCCGGGCACGGCGGACACTGAGGACAGCTCAGGCGTGCCGGTGCGCGAACACCGCCAGCCGCACCCGGTTGTCGCAGCCGGTCTTGTCCATCAGGTTCGACACATGCGTCTTGACGGTGGAGACCCCGAGATGCAGGCGGTCGGCGATCTCCTGGTTCCCGAGGCCCTCGCCGACCAGGGTCAGCACCTCGCGTTCCCGGTCGGTCAGCTCGGGTCCCCGGTCCGGGCCGCCCGACCCGGCGAGCCGGGCCGGGTCGACCGCGCGTTCCACCAGCCGCCGCAGCACATCCGGGGAGAAGGGCAGCTCCCCGGCCGCGAGCCGACGGATCGCGGCCAGCAGATCCGCCGGGGCGGTGTCCTTGACCAGGAAGCCAGCCGCCCCGGCGGCCAACGCCGGATACAGGTGATCGTCATCGTCGAAGGTGGTCAGTACCAACACCTTCGGTGACGCGCCCGGCCCGGCGATGCGCCGAGTGGCCTCCACCCCGTCCATGCCGGGCATCCGCAGGTCCATCAGGATCACGTCCGGGGACAGTTCGGCGGCCAACCGCACCGCCTCCACCCCGCTCGCACCCTCACCGACCACTTCCAGGTCGTCGGTGGAGTCGCACAGCATCCGCAGCCCGGCCCGCACCAGCCGCTGGTCGTCGACGACGAGCACCCGGATCATCGGTCGCCCTCCCCCGCCGCGACGGGCAGCCACGCCCGCACCCGCCAGGTCCCGTCCACGGGACCAACATCGAGGCTGCCGCCCGCGAGGGTGACGCGTTCGGCCATCCCGACCAGGCCGTGCCCACCCGATGGTGTTGCCGTGCCTGCCCGGACGCGGCTGGCGACCTCGGCGGTGACACCGGCACCGGACCGGGCGACGACCACCGACACCGGTCCACCCGGATCCGCATGCCGCATCACGTTGGTCAGCGACTCCTGCACCACCCGCAGCAGCGTGAGCCTGCCGATCGCGTCGAGCCTGCCGAGGTCGGAATCGAGTTCGACGGACACCGCGAACCCGGCGGCACCGACCCGGTCGGCGGCGGCGGTCAGCTCGGCCGGCACCGCGTCGGCCTCCACCAGCGCCACCTCCCCGAGGACCGGGTCACGCAGCGCGACGAGCAGTCCGCGAATGTCGGCGAGCGCGTCGGACGCCGTCGCGTGCACGTCGTCGAGGACCGCGCGGGTCCGCGGATCCTCGTCGGCGACCACGTGCCTCGCGACCCCGATCCGCAGCACGATCGACGCCATGTGGTGGGCCACCAGGTCGTGCAGTTCCCTGGCCAGCGCGCCCCGCTCCGCGGCCCGGACCCGCGCCGCCTCGTCCGCGCGCCGCGCCTCGGCCTCGGCGGCGCGGGACCGGTACGTCGCGGCGAGGTCCCGCTGCGCCCGCAGATACAGCCCGAGCAGCAGCGGCAACCCGACCACCGCGACGGTCTCGACGGCGGTGGCGGGTCGCCAGAACTCCTCGTAGCTCGAGGTGGCGATGCCGGCGAGCACCGCCGCCGCCCAGCAGACGGTCGCCGCCACGATCGGTGCGGCCGCGTGGGTCCGCATCGCGACCTCGGCAACGGCAACGGCCCCGAGGTACGGCACCAGCCCGGCCAGACCCCACGCGTGCGCCGCGAACATCGGCACCGCAAGCGCGGAGAGGGCCAGCGACACCGGGAGCGGCCACCGGCCGCCGAGCAGGAAGACCGCGGCAGCCGCCACCGCGACGACCCAGTAGCCCGCGGGCACCCGGTACGCACCGGGAAACGTGCTGGCGAGCAGCAGCAGCGGCACCAGCACCAGGGGAACGATGCGCCCCAACGACGACAGGTCGCGGCGCGCGAGTGTTCCGTTCACCCGTCCACGGTAGGCGCCGACCGGATTTCGGGACCACTCCCCGGGCCGGATCGCCCGATGTCCTCGCTCACCTCGGCTACCACGTGGCGTCGGGGCCCGCGCAGACCGCGTTCCGGTCGACGGGTCGCTCGCGCAGGATCTGCCGCGCCGCGGACCGGGCGGCGTTGACCTGATACCAGGGGTCCGCCGGCACCGACGTCCCGATCAGCGCGCACGAGCGCACCGGTTCCGGCAGCCGGTCCAGCGCAGGCACCGCGTCCGTCGACAGGCCGCGCAGGTAGCCGATGTCGATCGCGCCGGTCCGCTGGTACCGGTCGACGTTGCGCTCGGCGATGTATCCGTCCGGGTTCAGTGCCGCGAACGCCAACAGCGCGGCCACCCCGGAGCCGAGCACGAGGCGAGGCAGCCGCCCACCGCGCATCCGGATTCCGGCCAGCAGCAGGAGCAGGAACACGCCGCCGAGCCACAATTCGACAACCGAGACCCCGAGCCGCAGCCGAGTGAACCCGAAGGCGCTCTGGTACAGCGACATTCGATGCAGCGCCGATGCGACGACGACGAGCGACAGCAGGCACAGCGCCCCGAGCAGGAGGCGGGCGAGCATCCGGTCACGGGCCGCCCGCCGGTCGATCCGGCGGACCGCGACGGCGATCACGATCAGCGTCAACACGCTCACCGCGCACAGCTGCCAGAATCCCTGGCGCGCATAGTTCGCGTAGGTCAGGTCCGCGGTGCCGCGCACGTGCCCGTCCCCGCCGAACAGCACCCGCGCCTGCACCGCGACGAACACACCGAACAGCACATCGAGCGCCGCGAGCGGTACCGCCCACTCCCACCGCGGCACCGGTCGTCCCGCGGCCGGGGCGAGCGCGTCCAGCCGCGGTGGGCGGCGCCGCAGGTAGGTCACGGCGAGCGTCGCGCCCGCGATCAGCAGGCCGAGCAGGATCCGACCGACCGGGGCATCGACCCGGACCGTCGGCACCGCCCCGGACAGCAGCCTGCCGAACTCGGGGTCGGCGCCGGCGAACAGTGCCCCGAACAGCGCGACAAGCAGGGCCGTCAGTGCCGCCACCGCCGCCGCCCTGCCGTACCGGGTTCCGCCACCGGGCGCGGCGCGGCGCCGCGCGCGTCCGCGCCGGACCCAGCCCCCGACGCGGGGCAGCGCCCGCGCTGCCGCGGTCGGCGCCAGCGCGACCCCGGTCCAGGTGCGGACGTCGAGCAGGGCGACGGAGGCGACCGTCCAGGCCGCGACAACGCACGCGGCGACGAGGATGCCGTTGTCGCGCACCGTCGCAACGGCGAGCAGCAGCACGGCGACCGTCGCCGCGAGCAGATGCGTGCGGGTCGGGCGCGGGCGCACCGCCGCCAGCGCGGTGGCCGCGACGGCGAGGCCGGTGATCGGGTAGGCGATGCTCGGCGCGCCGAGCGTCGCGGCCGCGACGACGCCCGCGCCAGCGGCGCCTGCGACGGCCGCCGCTGGCGCAACGGAGGTGCGGTCGGGGCGCCACGCACGCGACGCGGCGCGTCGGCGTGCCGGTGCGGATGCGAGTGCGGGTGTGGTCATGGTGGGCTCCATTTCTCCCACCCCGGCCGGGAGCCGGGCAGGGGTCATCGCGGGACGTGCGGCCCGAACGGGTCACGCCCCGAGGTGTTCTCGTGTCTCAGGCCTGCACGATGCGCCCGGCCTTCGCCGGCGCCGGGACTTCCACTCGGATGCAGCATCCGGTCTCGGTGTCGAGCACCCCGATCCGGCCGCCGTGCAGTTCGACGGCCCAGCGGGCGATCGCGAGGCCGAGCCCGGTGCCGCCCCCGCTCGCCCCTCCGCGGCTGAACCGTTCGAAGACGCCCGCCCGGTCCTCCGGCGCGATGCCGGGGCCGTCGTCGTGGACGTCGACGATCAGGGATCCGGCCGCCGCGCCCGCCGTGGCGCGCACCAGCACCTGCGTTGCCGCCCCGTGCCGCAGCGCGTTGTCGATCAGGTTCGCGACAACCTGGTGCAGCCGGGCGGTGTCGGCGCTCGCCCGCAGCGTCACCGGGCGCACGTCGAGCCGGATGTCCACCGGGACAGTGGGATCGGCACGCTCGTCGATCACCGCGCGGAGGAAGGGGGCGATCTCAACGCTGTCGCGGTGCACCGGCACCACACCGGCCTCGAGCCGGGACAGGTCGAGCAGGTCGCGCACCAACGCGCCGAGGCGCTCGGTCTGGTCGAGCGCGCTGCGCAGCGTGGCCGGGTCGGGTGCGGCGACGCCGTCGACGACGTTCTCCAGCACCCCCTGCAGCGCCGCGATCGGGGTCCGCAGCTCGTGCGAGACGTTCGCGATCAGCTCGCGCCGGTAGCGGTCGTCGGCCTCAAGGTCCTCCGCCATCTGATTGAACGCCCGTGCCAGTTCCCCGATTTCGTCGCGGGAGGTGGCCCGGACCCGGCGCGACCAGTCGCCGGTCGCCATCGCTCTCGCCGCCGCGGTCATCTCGCGCAGCGGCGACGTCATGCCGTGGGCGAGGACCTGGGTGACCACGAGCGAGACGAGCAGCGCGGCACCGAGCGCGAACCGGAACTGCCAGTCCGAGGCGAACCAGAACGTCACCGATGCCGCGAAAACCGACGCCACCACCAGCAGCCCGGTCTTCACCTTGAAGGAGCCGAACGGGTCCAGCGGCCTCGGCAGCCTCATCGCGGCACCTCGACGGCATAACCAACGCCGTGCACGGTCCGGATCAGGTCGCCGCCGAGCTTGCGGCGCAGCGCCTTGACGTGACTGTCGACGGTGCGGCTGGTCGCGCCCCCACCCCACCCCCACACGTGTTCGAGCAGCGAGTCCCTGGCCATCGCCGCGCCGGGTCGGGCGGCGAGGTGCGCGAGCAGGTCGAACTCGGTGCGGGTCAGGTGCACCTCGTCGTCGCCGCACCGCACGCGCCGGGCGCTCAGGTCGATGGCCACCGCGCCGACGGTGAGGACCTCGACGTCCGGTCCCGGCGTCGCCCGCTCCACCCGTCGCAGCAGCGCGGCAACCCGGGCCACCAGGACCCGCATGCTGAACGGCTTGCTCAGGTAGTCGTCGGCGCCGACGCCGAGCCCGATGACCATGTCGGTCTCCTCGGCTCGGGCGGTGAGCATCAGCACCGGAACCGGCCGCTCGGCCTGGATCCGCCTGCACACCTCGAGGCCGTCGAGGCCGGGCAGCATGACGTCGAGGACGACGAGATCCGGGCGCAGGGACGCGCACTCGCGCACCGCCGCAGGCCCGTCGTACACCGTCGACACCGTGTACCCCTCGGCCCGCAGGCGGGCGGTGAGGGCGTCGGCGATGGTCCGGTCGTCCTCGACGACGAGCACGGTGCGCTGGGTCATGGTGTCGACGGTATCGCCCGGATGTGGGAATCCCGGGCGGGAGTTGTGAAGGTTCGGTGGAGGCGCGGCCGCGATTCCGGTGTACTCTCGACGCCACTCCTTACTCCAGAGTAAGATAACGACCGTCCAAGACCGAACACCGGGAAATGGTGATCATGAGCAAGCAAGACGTTGTGAGAATGAACGGCGCACCCCGCGACACCTCCGCGGTCGGCCTGAATCCGGTCAAACGCGACGCGATGGGCGCCGCCATGCGCGTGCTGACCAAGATCACCGGCTCCGACCTTGCCGAGAAGTACAACCTCCGCGAGCCGATCAACCGGGTCACCTACGAGGGCACCAAGACCGGCTTCAAGACGCTCGGCGCGGCGACCCGGACGTTCGCCAAGGTCTCCGGCGGCGGCAAGCCGACCCGGCTGCCCGCAGGCGAGGCGAAGAAGGCCGACTACTTCGACCTGACGCCGACCGACGAGCAGCAGATGATCGTCGACACGGTGCGCGACTTCGCCGCCGAGATCCTGCGCCCCGCCGCGCACGACGCCGACGAGGCTGCCGCCTCGCCCGCCGACCTGGGCAGGCGGGCCGCGGAACTCGGCATCACGCTGATCAACGTCCCCGAGGAGTTCGACGGCGTCGCCACCGAGCGCGGCGCGGTCACCAACTCACTCGTCGCCGCGGCCCTCGCGCACGGCGACATGGGCCTGGCCCTGCCGATCCTCGCGCCGAGCGGTGTCGCGGTCGCGCTGACCCAGTTCGGCTCGCAGGCCCAGCAGCAGACCTACCTGCCGTCGTTCACCGGCGAGAACGTCCCCGCGGCCGCCCTGGTCGTCACCGAGCCGCGCGCCCTCTTCGACCCGTTCGCGTTGCAGACCAAGGCCGTTCGCTCCCCGAGCGGCTACCGGCTCAACGGCGTCAAGTCCCTGGTCCCCGCCGCAGCAGACGCCGAACTGTTCATCGTCGCCGCCGAACTCGACGGCAGGCCCGCCCTGTTCATCGTCGAGTCCGACGCGAAGGGGCTCGTCGTCGAGGCCGATCCGAGCATGGGGCTGCGGGCCGCCGGGCTCGGCCGGTTGAACCTGACCGACGTCGCGGTCCCCGAGTCCGCGATCCTCGGTGAGGGCGACGCGGACCAGCGGGTCGCCGACTACGCCGACGCAATCCGTCTCGCCCGCCTCGGTTGGGCGTCGCTCGCCGTCGGCACCGGGCAGGCCGTCCTCGACTACGTGATCCCCTACGTCAACGAGCGGGAAGCGTTCGGCGAGCCGATCAGCCATCGGCAGGCGGTCGCGTTCATGGTCGCCAACATCGGCATCGAGCTCGACGGCCTGCGGCTGGTCACGCTGCGTGGCGCGTCCCGCGCCGAGCAGGGCCTGTCGTTCGGCCGCGAGGCGGCGCTGGCCCGCAAGCTCGCCACCGACAAGGGCATGCAGATCGGCCTCGACGGGGTGCAGCTGCTCGGCGGCCACGGCTTCACCAAGGAGCACCCGGTCGAACGCTGGTACCGGGACCTTCGCGCCATCGGCGTTGCCGAGGGCATCGTCCTCATCTGAGCCGAACGCCGCCACAGGAGAACAGATCATGATCAATCTCGAACTTCCCAAGAAGCTGAAGGCCTCCGCCAACCAGGCACACCAGGTCGCCGCGCAGATCCTGCGCCCCGTCTCCCGCAAGTACGACCTCGCCGAGCACGAGTACCCCGTCGAACTCGACACGATGGCGGCGATGGTCGAGGGACTGAACGACTCCGGCACCGGGGCCTCGGGTGCCGCGCTGGGCCGCGGCGACGCCCCCTCGGTGATCGGCAACGCCAACGGCGGAAACATGGCGTCGCTGATGAACGTCATCGAAACCTGTTGGGGCGACGTCGGCCTGACGCTGTCCATTCCCTATCAGGGCCTCGGAAACTCCGCGATCGCCGCGGTCGCCACCGACGAGCAGTTGGAGCGGTTCGGCAAGGTGTGGGCCTCGATGGCGATCACCGAACCCGGCTTCGGTTCCGACTCCGCCGCCGTCACCGCGACCGCCGTCCTCGACGGCGACGAGTGGGTCCTCAACGGCGAGAAGATCTTCGTCACCGCGGGCGAACGGTCCAGCCACATCGTGGTGTGGGCGAGCGTCGACAAGTCGAAGGGCCGCGCCGCGATCAAGTCGTTCGTGGTGCCCCGCGACGCCCCCGGCCTGTCCGTGGCCCGGCTTGAGCACAAGCTCGGCATCAAGGCGTCCGACACCGCGGTGCTGCTGCTGCAGGACTGCCGGATCCCGAAGGACAACATCCTCGGCGACCCGGAGGTCAACGTGGAGAAGGGCTTCGGCGGGGTCATGCAGACCTTCGACAACACCCGCCCGATCGTCGCGGGCATGGCGATCGGCCTCGGCCGCGCCGTCCTTGAGGAACTGCGCGGCATCCTCGCCGAGGCGGGCGTCGAGGTCTCCTACGACATCCCGGCCAACAACCAGCACGCCGCCGCCGCCGAGTTCCTCGCGATGGAGGCGGACTGGGAGGCTGCGTACCTGCTGGCACTGCGCGCGACCTGGATGGCCGACAACAAGAAGCCGAACTCGCTCGAGGCGTCAATGTCGAAGGCGAAGGCGGGCCGCACCGGCACCGCGGTCTCGCTCAAGGCCGTCGAGCTGGCGGGCACCGAGGGCTACTCGCAGCGCCCGCTGCTGGAGAAGTGGGCCCGGGACAGCAAGATCCTCGATATTTTTGAGGGAACGCAGCAGATCCAGCAGCTGATCGTGGCGCGGCGACTGCTCGGCAAGTCGTCGGCCGAGCTGAAGTAGCCGGACCCGACCTCCCCTGCGCATCCTCCGTCGCCGCGGGCGACGGAGGATGCGCCGTCGGCGGGACACACCGTTCCGCCGACCCGCGCCTCAGGCGATCGCCGCCTAGCCTGGATCTCACATCGATCCGAGGAGGCGCCACATGAGCGACCACGACGTCCGAATGATCATCCTGTCGACCGACGATCTGGACGAGTCGATCCGGTTCTACCGCGACACCCTTGGCATGCCACTGAAGTTCCGCGACGGCGCCCACTTCGCAGCCCTGGACGGCGGGTCCGTCACCCTCGCCCTCGCGACCGCCGTCGACCACCCGATCCACGGGCAGGTCGTCGTCGGCATCAAGACCGACGACGTCGACGCGGCGGCGCGGGCCGTCGAGGCCGACGGCGGCGGAATCGTTAAGGGGCCCTATGACGACGCCCACGAACGCCGTGCCGTCGTCTACGACAACAAGGGCAACGGGCTGGTGTTCTACAGTCCACTGCCCCGCTGACCACACGGACACCGCGCCGCACCCTGCCCGGCCTGCCTCCACAAGGTGCGGGCACCGACTACCCTGTGACCCGACCCACACCGGATCGACTCTCGGGAGACGCGATGCCAGCCATCCTGACCAAGCTCACCGATTCGCTCGGCGCCGTCCGGGTGATGATCCGGTCGGGTCTGGTCCCGATTCCCCGACTCGACCACGGCATCGCCTCCATCCGCGCGGTCCACCGGTACGGACCGTTCGCCGGGCCGGTGCACGCGCATGCCGCCGCCGGGCTCGACGCCGTCGCGCTGGTCGACGAACGGGGGCAGGTCACCTACGCGCAGCTCGAGGCGCAGTCGAACGCGCTGGTACGGGCCTGGGCCGCGGACGGGATCACACCCGGCGCCGTGCTGGGCGTGATGTGCCGCAACCACCGCGGTCTGGTCCTGACGATGCTCGCCGCCGCGAAGCTCGGCACCAAGCTGGTGCTGATGAACACCGGATTCGCGGCCCCCCAGCTGGTGGATGTCGCTGCCCGCGAACAGGTTCGGGCCTTCATCCACGACGAGGAGTTCGCCGTGGTCGCGGCGGGGCTCCCCGACCAGGTGCGACGCTACCTGGCATGGTGCGAGGGCTCGGAGTCCGCGGCAACGCCGAGCCTCGACACCCTGATCGACGGGCGGCCCACCGACCCGGTTCCAAGCCCGCCGGTGCACGGCAGCTTCGTGCTGCTGACCAGCGGCACCACCGGCACCCCGAAGGGCGCGCCGCGGGAGCGAACCTCCCCGCTCGCCTCGGCGCAGTTCCTCGACCGGGTCCCGCTGCGTCCCGGCCAGACGATGGTGATGACGGCACCGGCATTCCACGGCACCGGCATCTCCCAACTGGCGCTGGCACTCTCGCTCGGACAGACGGTGGTGCTGCAACGCCGGTTCGACCCGCTGCAGACGGTGAAGTTGACCGCCGACCACCGGGCCGACGTGCTTGTCGTGGTCCCGACCATGCTGCAGCGGATCGTCGACCTCGGCCCGGACGTGCTGGCCGGGTACGACACGACGAACCTGTCGATCGTCTTCGCGGCAGGGTCGGCGATCTCCCCGGACCTGTGCAGGCGCACCACCGAGGCGTTCGGGCAGGTGCTGCACAACCTGTACGGGTCCACCGAGGTGGCGGTCGCGACGGTCGCCACCCCGGCGGACCTGGCGTTGGCCCCCGGCACCGCGGGGCGTCCACCGGTCACCTGCCACGTCGCGCTGTACGACGATGCGGGCGAACGGATCACCGAACCCGACACGGTGGGCCGGATCTTCGTCTCCAGCGGACTGAGCTTCAACGGGTACACCGACGGGCGGGACAAGGAGCGGATCGACGGGCTGCTGTCCACCGGCGACGTCGGGCACATTGACCGGAACGGACTGCTGTTCGTCGACGGTCGCGACGACGACATGATCGTCTCCGGCGGCGAGAACGTGTACCCACTCGAGGTGGAGAACCTGCTCGCCGAGCACCCGGATGTCGCGGACGCCGCGGTGATCGGCGTCGAGGACGCCGAGTTCGGGCATCGGCTGCGCGCCTTCGTCGTCTCGGCCTCGGGCGCCGAACCCGACGCCCAGGCCCTGCGGACCTTCGTCAAGGAACACCTCGCGCGGTACAAGGTGCCGCGCGAGGTGGTCTTCCTCGACGAGCTGCCCCGCAACGCCACCGGCAAGCTGGTGCGGCGGGACCTGTACGAGCGGGAACTACCCGACGCGTGACCGGTCGAGGGCGGCCTCGACGTCCTGCTCGATCAGCGCGGCGTTGATCATCGCCCCGGTCTGCACACCGCTCGCGGCGGCCGAGATCACCTGCGCGCGTGGGTCGATGACATTGCCCGCCGCCCACACGCCCGCCACCGGCGTCGCGCCGGTGGGGTCCACCGCAAGATGGGTTCCCAGCACCTCGCCCGCCATCTCCTGCGCGACCGGTTTGATGCCGAGGCTGGCCAGGAAGTCGACGCGGGCGGTGAACCGGGGCGGAACCACGACCGCATCGCGGGCGACCGGGCCGCGCCCGTCGACCAGGACCGCGGTGAGCCGGTCGTCGGCCACCTCGAGTCCCGCGACGGCACCGTCGATCACCTCGATGCCGCGGGCGGCGAGGCGGTCGAGATCGGCACCGGCGAACGCGGGCGCGGTGTGGGCGAACACCACCACGTCGGCGCTCCATTGCCGCCACATCTGCGCCTGGTGCGCGGCGAGCGCCGGGTGGGTGGCCAGGATGCCGATCGCGCGGTCCCGCACCTCCCAGCCGTGGCAGTACGGGCAGTGCAGCACGTCCCGCCCCCAGCGGTCGCGCAGCCCCGGCACGTCGGGGAGCTCGTCGACGAGACCGGACGTGACGAGCACCTGCCTGGCCGCGACCTCGCCGCCGTCCGCGAGCACCACCCGGAACACCCCTCCGGCACGGCGGACATCGACCACCGCGCCGGAGATGAATTCGCCGCCGTACCCGGCGATCTCGCCGCGACCGATCCGCAGCAGGTCCAGCGGGTTGGTGCCCTCGCGACCGAGGTAGTTGTGCATGTGCTCGGCCGACGCGTTGCGGGGTGCGCCCGAGTCGACCACCAGCACCGACCGGCGGGCCCTGGTGAGCGAGAGCGCTCCCCCCAGGCCGGCGGCCCCGCCGCCGACGATCACCACGTCGTAGCTGTCGTTCATGTGTCCTCCCTTTGCCGTGATTCACCCCCACTCTCCGCGGGACGAATCGCTTCGGCAAACCGGCTTGCTGAAAGAGCAAGAGGAGGGTGTGAGAACCGGCGCCCCATTCTCACGGGTGGTCGTGGCGATTGATCACAGGGCGATCAGTGCCGCGCCGCCGACGATGGAACCGGTGAACATGGCCCAGTCGTTGATGATGTGCGCGCCGGTGGAGACCCACAGGTTCTTCGTGCGGATGTAGGCCAGCGTCAGGACGAGCCGGGCGCCGCCGATGACGATGAGCGCCTGCGCGAAGTTCCAGTCGTAGGTGGGCAGGTGTGCCGCACCGAACCAGACCGCGCTGATCAGCCAAGCGAGGACGATCGCGGTCTTGCGGCTCACCTTCGCCTTCGCGTACAGGAAGTACAGCAGCGCGAGGAACGGCAGCATCGTGAAGATCTCTTCGCCGAGCAACTGGATGCCGGTGCCGAGATAGAACGCGGCGATGTCGAGCGCGCCGCCCATGTTGTCGGTCGCCTGATTGGCCGACGAGCCGAACAGGGCCTTCACGATCAGCCCCAGGGCTCCCGTCACGACGAGGTTGAGGGCGGCGAAGCCAAACATGAGGAGCACGTCGCGTCCGGTGACCCGGCGGAACAGGGCGGTCCAGTGGTCGCGGGTGACCAGGGCGAGCACGGTCAGCGGGATCACAACGAACAGGATCCGAGGGAACAGGCCGACGATGTTGTTCGGGGTGGGAATCTGGGTCAGGGCGACAAAGCCGACCGCGACGGACACCCACACGGCGATCCACTGGCCGACCGTTATGGTCGTCGGCTTCCCGTTGTAGAACGGGAAGTCGGCGTCGTCGTCGCGTTCGATCCGGCGTCCGAATCGCTCGGTGGACGGCGCCGACTCGTGACGGGCGTGTTCTGCGGACTGATGCGTGTTGCTCACGGGGTCCCTCCTGAATTCCGCTCCCGGCCCGATGTTCTCGATCATGTCGGGCTCACCTGTGACCGTAGGGCGCATCCGCGACGTCGACCCCACCCTGGAGCAGCAATCACCCAGGTGATTCCCGAGCAGCAACACCCTGGAGAATGTGCCGCGATGTATCCCGTGACGAAATTCCGCCCGCCGACCACCGGCCCGCGGTCGATCCTGCGCCTGGACGTACTCGCCCTGCTGGACCGCCCGGCGCGGGCGGTGGTGGTCCGCGCACCCGCGGGCTACGGCAAGACCACGGTGATCACGCAGTGGCTCCACCATCGGGACACGGCGCGGCCGGTGTGGGTCAGCCTCGATGACGACGACAATGATCCGGGCGTGCTCTGGGGCGCCATTGCCGAGGCCGCCGAGGCCGCCGGACTCCACGTCCAGGCGGATGCGAGTTCCGGCGAAGTGCGGGCGAACGTCATCGTGCCACTGCTCGACGCGTTCGCCGGATCTCCCGACAGGTGGACTCTCGTCCTCGACGACGCCCACCTCATCACCCGGGAGCAGACCCTCGCGAGCCTCGACTGGTTTCTCGGCCGAATCCCGGAGAACCTCACGGTGGTCGTCAGCACCCGGGTTCCGCTCGAACTTCCCACGTTCGCGCGCCTGCGGGCGCGCGGGGACGGCATCGAACTCTCGTCGGCGACATTGCGCCTCGACTCCGCTCAGATCGCAGATCTCCTCGGCGGCGCCCACGACCTGCACTTGACCGCCGACGACGTGCAGCGCATCGACGACGCGACCGACGGCTGGCCCGCCGCCGTCTCACTCATCGGATCGGCCATGTCCCATGGGCAGTCTCTGTCCCGAGTGGTGTCGCAGCGGCCGGACGACGCCGCCGCGCTCGGCGCCCTGGTTCGGGAGGGGTTGGCGGGCAGCACCCGCGACGACTACGACCTACTCCGCCGCATGTCGGTATTCGAGCGGTTCGACGCGACGATCCTCACCGAGATCCTGCAGAGCGACCGAGCCTGGACGGTGGCGATGGGCGTCGCCGACGCCACCGGGCTGATCGCGGCCCTGGACGACGACGGCTGCTGGTGGCGACTGCATCACCTGGTCCGGGAACGCCTCCACGCCGAGCTCGGTCGGGTGGACCCGGCCGGACGGCGCGAGTTGCACCGGCGGGCGGCCGGGCACTTCGAGCGGGCCAACGACGTGACCGCGACGATCCATCACCTGCTTGGCGCCGAGGACTACGACACGATCGCCGACATCCTGTCCAACGTGCGCGCCAACTCGGTCGTGCCGCGGCAGTCACTCGGATTGAGCTGGCTCGAGCGCATTCCGCTGTCGGCGCTCGAACGCGATCCCCGCCTGGCGTTCTGGGAGGCGTGGGCGAGCGCGACCGGCGGCGACCGCGACCGCCGCGACCGCGCCCTCGCCCGGGGCCGTCTCGCATCACCCACGAAGCCGATCGACGCCTTCCGCAACTGGGACGACGTCGAGGACTTCATCCACGGGTCCGCCTGCTACGACGACGTCGGCAGCGCCCGGCGGGCCGGGGAGCGGTTCCTCTCCCGATACGACCCCGCCGTCCCACTGGTCCCGTTGGCGGAACTGCGGCTGGCGACGATGCTCTATCTGGAGGGCCGCTGCGCGGAGGCACTCGAGGTGCTCGACCGACTGGACCAGGGACCTCCCCTGACTCGTCCGCTGCGGCTGTTCGTCCCCGCCTACCGCGCGTTGTGTCAGCTCGAGCTCGGCGACCGCGCGGCGGCGGCCGTCGCGGTCGAGCGATGCGCCCAGGCCCGCACCGCGTTCCGCATCGGGCCCGATCCCGTCTACCTGCCCGCCGAGCATGCCCTGGCCCGGCTGCAGATCGAGCAGGGCGATCCCACGCTCGGACTCACCACGGCCACGAGCGCCCTCGAATGCGCGCGTAGCGGCGGGGGCGACACGGTGCTCGTCGTGCCACACCTGCTGATCGAGGTCGCGCGGGCGCACCTTGCGCTCGATCGTCGGGACGATGCGAGGGTGGCGCTGCGCCGCGCGGAGGAACTGTGCGTCGGCGCCGCGGATGCGGGCGCCCTGCCGGCTCGGATCGCCGCGCTGCGCGCGAGGTTCCGACTGCCCCGCACCGACGTCGGCCACCGCGAGGCTCTGAGCCGTCGCGAACTGGAGGTTCTTGCCCTGCTGCCGACCCCACTGAGCGCCTCGGAGATCGCCTCGGAACTGTTCGTCTCGGTCAACACCGTCCGCAGCCACGTGAAGTCGATCCACCGGAAGCTCGAGGTGACGTCGCGGGCCGACGCGGTGGTCGCGGCGCGCCGCGCGGGCCTCGTCGGCGCGCGGTAGCTCGGTAGCGACCAACCGACAGCGGATACGACGAAGGCCCGGTCTCGTAGTGAGACCGGGCCTTCATCCTCGTAGCGGGGACAGGATTTGAACCTGCGACCTCTGGGTTATGAGCCCAGCGAGCTACCGAGCTGCTCCACCCCGCGCTGCATTGACCACTGTACACGAGTTCCGACCGGCTCCAAATCGCCCCATCGTCGCCGGCAAAACCCCTGCGCACAGACCTTTCCCCGCACCAACACCGAGGATCGACGCCCAACACCCCCGCACACCCCGCAGAACCCGTGTGCACAGGAGGTCTCGCATGCACCCGGGCCATGCGCCAACAACGACGAAGGCCCGGTCCTACTGGACCGGGCCTTCGTCTTTCGTAGCGGGGACAGGATTTGAACCTGCGACCTCTGGGTTATGAGCCCAGCGAGCTACCGAGCTGCTCCACCCCGCGCTGCAGAAACGAAGTTACACGGTCGCATGAACGGAACACAAATCGCCTGGACGCCGTCACCCGAATCGCCCGCCAGCCCGGCAACCCGGGCGCCGCGCGGCCCGGTCGAGACCCGAAACCCTGTGGCGCACTTCACGAGAACCGGGTGATCCCCACCACATCACGACGCGGAAACGGTGCGGGCACGGAATCGCAACCCGCCGTGATGACCAGGCGAAATCACCGCTACTCGGTTGACTTGCCTTGCGGCAGCCCGAAGTTCGACGGGGATGCCCCACAGCGAATTGTTGGCTAGCGTCGCCGTCGGCCCGAAACGACCGGGCCCAGCCGACCCGCCGCTGCTCGACATCTGCCCCGCGGGATCGGAACCCCGAAACCTTCGAGGGGCAGGGACGGCGAGCCAATCGCGACGCCAGGCGACGAACAGCAGTCTGTCCGCCTCGGCCGTTCGATTTCCAGCGCACTGGCGCGGCCCCGTCGGCACGCGCGGAGAGGATTCACCCGCATGACTCGCTTCACCCCCGCCCGCACTCTGGGCGCCGTCGCCGCGACCGCAGCCCTCGCCGCGCTCCCGATGGCTCTGGGCACCACCACGGCCTCCGCCGCCGCCTACGACTGGGACGGCGTCGCGCAGTGCGAGAGCGGCGGCAACTGGTCGACCAACACCGGCAACGGCTACTACGGCGGGCTGCAGTTCTCGCAGAGCACCTGGGCCGCGAACGGCGGGTCCGGCTCGCCGCACAACGCGTCGAAGGCCGAGCAGATCCGGGTCGCGGAGAACGTGCTCGCCACCCAGGGTGTCGGCGCATGGCCGCACTGCGGCCAGTACCTGACCGCCGCCGCTCCCGAGCCCGCCCCCGCACCGGAACCCGCCCCCGCACCGGCACCGGCGCCCGAGGTTCCCGCCGCTCCGGCCGTCGGAACCCTGCCCGCCCTGCCCGAGAACTTCCCCGCCCCGACCGCCGACCAGGTGCAGCAGGCCTCCGACGCGGCCGTCGCGGCGGCCGACCGGTACGGCTACGGCAACCAGGTGCGCGACCTGATCGCCGCCAACAGCATCTACCTCGCCGGGCTCACCCGCTGACGCAACGGCCACACGACGAAGGGCGCCCCGCCGATCCGATCGGATCGGCGGGGCGCCCTTCGTCGTCTCCGCGCCCGCCTGCTACTCGGGCAGGTTCTGGTAGTCGGTGACGGCCTTCTGCAGCCGGTCCAGCGCCGCGCCGTAGGCACCGAAGTCGCCGCTCTGCTGCGCCGACCGCACCTGCGAGAGCGCCGAATCCAACTCGGAGACAACGGCATCCCGGTCGGTTCCGCCCGGCTGCGGAGGCGCGGGCTGCGCCGCCTCCGGCTGCGGTGTCGCGGGCGCAGGCGAGGTGCCGGCGGACTGCTGCTCGGTCACGGTCCCACCGGGAGCCGTTGCGGCACCACCGGTTCCGCCCTCGAACACCTGATTCAGCGCCTCGGCGAGCGTCGCGGCGTACCCGACCCGCACGCGACCCGTCGGCCCCGGTTCCTGGAAACTGACCAGGACCCTGGTCAACTGCGGGAAGCTCGCGGCGTTCGACCCGCTCCGCTCGGTGAACATCGGCTCCACGTAGAGGATGCCGCCGTCGGCGATCGGCAGGGTCAGCTGGTTACCGAACTGAATCTTGTTGGCACGCTCGAGCAGCGCCTTCTCCGATGCGACTCGGGAGTCCGAGATCATCGAGTTCTGCGCCTGCGCCGGACCCTGCGTCTGCTTGTTCACCGGCAGCTGGAGCACGGTGAGCTTGCCGTAGTTCTTCGGATCGGAGTCCGCGGTGATGTACGCCGACAGGAACTCGCGACGGAATCCCACCATCGGACTGGTCAACCGGAACACCGGCTCGCCGGTCTCCTCGTCACCGACGAGGACGTAGTACGGCGGCTCGTTCAGGGTCGAGCCCTCGACGGTCGGCTCGTTCGGCACCGACCAGAAGGCGTTGTTGGTGAAGAACTCGTTCGGGTCGTCGACGTGGTACTTCGCGAGCATCTCCCGCTGCACCTTGAACAGGTCCTCGGGGTACCGGAAGTGCGAGCGCAGTTCGTCACTGACCGCGGACGGCGGCTGAACCGTCCCGGGGAACACCCCCATCCACGCCTTAAGCACCGGATCCTGCTCGTCGACCTGGTACAGCGTCACGGTGCCGTCGTACGCGTCGACGGTCGCCTTGACGGAGTTCCGGATGTAGGAGACCTCCTTGCGCGGGAGCGGTCGACCGGTGGTCTGGTCGATGCTGTCCTCCACCAGCCCGTCGAGCGAGCTGCGCTGCGCGTACGGGTAGTTGTCCAGCGTGGTGTAACCGTCGACGATCCACACGATCCGGCCGTCGACCGCCGCCGGATACGCGTCACCGTCGGTGGTCAGCCACGGCGCGACGTTCTCGACGCGGGACTTCGGATCCCGGTTGAAGATGATCTTCGAGTTGGAGTCGATCACGCCGGAGAACAGGATGTTCCGTTCGGCGTACTTCGCCGCGAACGCCAACCGGTTGAACCAGTTGCCGATCGGAACGCCACCCGCACCGGTGTAGGTGTACTTCGAGTTGGTGGTGTCGTACTCGCGCGGCTGGTTCGGGTCGCCGTTGCCGACGATCGCGTAATCGGCGTCGCCCTCCGCGATCACCTCGCCGAAGTAGATGCGCGGCTGGTCGACCTTGATGACCTGGGTGCCGTCCTGCTGCGAGGCGATGTCGCTGACCGTGTAGATCGGGTAGCCGGCGTTATTCGAGGTGTCCTGGGTGGGGTCGAGCACCGGCGCGGTCACCCGGTTCGCGGGCGCAGCGACCAGCCCGTCGCCGTGGGTGTAGACGGTGTGCTTGTTGATCCAGTCCGTCTGGTTGCCCTGCAGGTTGTTCGGGGACAGCTCTCGCGCCGCGACGATGTAGTCCCGCTTCTCCCCGGCGAGCTCGTACCGGTCGATGTCGAGCGTCGGCGGGAAGCCGTAGAAGTTCTGCCGCTGCTGCTGCTGGGTGAACGTCGGGGACAGCACGTTGGGGTCGAGCAGTCTGGCGTTCGCAATCGTGGTGACGTCGGCCGGCACATCCCGCGGCGCCTGCGTCGCGTCACCGCTGTACGGCTGATAGGTGACCTTGTCGTCGGAGATGCCGTACGCCTGCCGGGTGGCCTGGATGTTGCGCTCGATGTACGGGCTTTCCTTCTGCGCGGCGTTCGGCTTCACCGAGAATTGCTCAATCAGCAGCGGGTACACCGCACCAACCAGGATCGAGGACAACACCAGCAGCGCGGTCGCCAGCGCAGGAATACGCATGTCCCGCATGAAGATCACCGCGAAGAACGCGAGCGCGCAGATCACCGCGATCGCGAGCAGGATCAGCTTCGCGGGCAGCACCGCGTTGGTGTCCGTGAATCCGGCGCCGGTGAACGTGGGTTCCTTGCGGCTGCTCGACAGCAACGAGTACCGGTCCAGCCAGTACGCGACCGCCTTGAGGAGGACGAACGTCCCTGCCAACACGGCCAACTGGATGCGCGCGGCCTTCGTCAGCGCGCCCTCGTGACCGGACAACCGCAGGCCGCCGAAGACGTAGTGGGTCACCAGGTTCGCGAAGAACGCGATCAGCACGGCGACGAACAGCCAGTTCAGCACCAGCCGGTAGAACGGCAGGTCGAACGCGTAGAAGCCGACGTCGAGGTTGAACTGCGGATCGTGCTGTCCGAAGTCGCCACCGTGCAGGAACATCTGCACGGCAACCCAACTGGACTGCGCGACCAACCCGGCCAGCACGCCGATCACGATCGGCACCACCACCCCGAACAGGCGGAGCCTGCTCATCACCGTCGTCCGGTAGCGGGCAATCGGATCGTTGGGGCCCGCCGCAGGCACGAACACCGGGCGCGATCGGTACGCGAGCAGCAGCGCCCCGAACACCGCGCCGCCGACGAGCAACGCGACGGCGAGGAACAGCAGGATCCGGGTGACCAGCACCGTCGTGAAGACGCCGCGGAACCCGACCTCACCGAACCAGAGCCAGCTCGTGTAGGTCTCGATCAGCCGCGGCCCGATCAGCAGCAGCACCGCCGCAACGAGCGCCAGTACCAACAGGACTCGGCTTCGTCTTGACAGCGAAGGTAATCCGGTGGGGGGCCGCATGCCCACGTGTCACACTCCGGGGGTCGGGCGGCGCGCCGGGCGAGCCGCAGGGTGTTTTGTCCCACTCTACGTGGGAGCGCCGAGGCCGACCGGCGTCGTCCGGGTTGTCCGGGTCCCTCCTGCTGGTGCGAGGATGGCGGGGTGAACGACTTCGACGGCACCCCCCATCCTGCCCGGATCTCCGCCGACGCGCTGCCCCGGTGCGTGCAGGAGGTCGCCGGTCACGTGGATCCCGACGGGTGGGGGCAACCGCCCCGAATGTTCGCGCTCGTCCCGACCGCCGCGATCGCGGTCGCCGAACCCCACCTGATCGACCAACTCGAGGCTGGCTCCGAACTCACCCCGATCGAGCAGCACCCCCTCCCCGACGACCTGCACGGCACCGGCACCGCCATCGAGGAGTACCTCGGCACCACCAGTTGGTCCGAGGGGGTGGCCGGGTGCCTGCTCGTCCAGGAGATTCTGGTGCTCCCCCCGGCCGCATCCGAGGAGCTGAACTCCGCCGTGTCCGCCGCGCTCGCCGGCGACAACCCGGCCGACGACGTCATCCGGGCGTCGGCCGGTGCCCATCCCGAGCGCCGTGCGGCCCGACTGTTCGCCGCCGTCCTCCGTGACGGACGGTCCGAGTGCGCCCTCGCGCTGGCGCCGGACGAGGACGACGACCCGTTCGCCGAGCCGGAGCTGCGGACCGGGGAAAACCTGGCCCCCGGCCTGGTGCACGCCCTGCACGCAACGTTCGAGGCCACCGACGACGACTGGTGACCCGCACACCCGCCCCCGCACCGCACCGCCCCGCCTGACCCGCCTGCCCCGCCTGCCCCGCCTGACCCGCCTGCCCCGCCTGACCGAATGTGGGATTCGGTCACATCAAGTGACCAAATCCCACATTCGGTCAGAGGGCGGGTGTGCGAGGCGAGGCGAGCTGGGGTGGGCGGGTCAGCAGGAGGGCGCGTCGCCGCCCGCGTTCAGCGAGTCCAGCGCGTCGACCGCGCCGGTGAGGTCGTCGACCCGCACCAGCCGCAGCCCGTCCGGTGTCCGCTGGGCGGCCTCGTCACAGTTCTTCGACGGCACCAGGAACGTCGTCGCCCCGGCCTCCCGCGCCGCGATCAGCTTGTACTGGATACCGCCGATCGGCCCGACGTCGCCGTCCGAGTCGATGGTCCCGGTTCCGGCGACGAAACCACCGCCGTTGAGTTCGCCAGGGGACAGCTTGTCGATCACCGCGAGGGTGAACATCAGGCCTGCCGACGGACCACCGACCTCGGCGAGGTTGAAGTCGACGGTGAACGGCACCTCGGGGATCTCGGTGGGGGTGACGCCCAGGTAGCCCACCTCGGTATGCCCGGGCCGGGCACCGAGCGTGACCGGCACCGTCACCGGCCCACCGTCGCGGTCGACGACGATCGGCGCGACGGTGCCCGGGGCGAGGTCGGCGACGGCACGCTGGACGTCCCCGACCGTCTGCACCGGCACCCCGTCGACACTCACGATGCGGTCGCCGACCCGGAGCAGATCGTGGGACGGTCCGTCGTCCGCGACATCCGAGATTTCCAATGCCACCGGCAGGTCAAGGAAGTGCAGCGCGGCGAGTTCCGCGGACTCCTCGGACTGCGCGAAGTCGGCGGCGTTCTCCTGCTGCACCTCGTCGCGACTGCGGTCGGCCGGGTACACCTCCTCGCGGGGCACGAGGCCGTGCCTGCCGCTGAGCCAGAACCCGAACGCGTCGAAAATGGTCAGTCCGTCGCGGACCGACACGGTGGTCATGTTCAGGTTGCCGGAGGTCGGGTCCAGCTCGGTGCCCTCGATGTCGATCACCGGCTTGCCCTCGACCTCGCCGAGGGTGTTGAAGGTCGGACCCGGCCCCAGCGCGACGAACGGCACCTGAACGACCGTCCCGAGCCCGAGTAGCGCCGCGACCGGCACCAGCGCCGCGACCAGGGTCAGCATCCGTCGATTCACCCGGCCCAGCGTAGAGGTCGACGACCGGTGTGACCGCCATCAGGGCGTGTTCGCGCTCGGCGTGATTTCCGCGGCACCCCCCGCCATCGATGCCTTGTACCGTTGACGTATGAGCAATCCGCCGTTTGGCTTCTCCAACTCCGACGACGACCCCGACCGCGACAAGAATTCCGGTGGCGGTCCGACCGGGCCCGGCGGGATGCCGTTCGGCTTCAACACCGGGGGATTCAACCCGGACGGTGCCAACGCGGCGGGCGGGTTCGATCCGGCCGCGCTCGGGCAGATGCTGACCCAGTTCGGGCAAATGCTCAGTGGGATGGGCAGCGCGATGGGCACCGGCGGCCAGTCCGGACCGGTGAACTACGAGGTCGCGAAGAAGCTGGCGATGCAGCAGATCGGTTCGGTCACCCCGGTCACGGCGGGCGCGGCGTCCGCGGTCACCGACGCCGCGCACCTCGCCGAGGTCTGGCTCGACGGTGCGACGACGCTGCCCGCTGGCGCGACCCGGACGGTGGCGTGGACCCCGGTCGAGTGGCTCGAGAACACCCTCGACACCTGGAAGCGGCTGTGCGATCCGGTCGCGGAGCAGGTGTCGGGCATGTGGGTGTCCGGGCTGCCGGAGGAGGCGCGGCAGATGGCCGGGCCGATGCTCGGCATGATCGGTCAGATGGGCGGGCTGGCGTTCGGTTCGCAGCTCGGGCAGGCGCTCGGGCAGTTGGCCTCCGAGGTGTTGACGTCGACCGATGTGGGGCTTCCGCTCGGCCCGACCGGTGTCGCGGCCCTGATGCCTGCCGCGGTGGAGAAGTTCAGTGAGGGTCTTGAGCAGCCCGACCGCGAGGTTCTGGTGTTCCTCGCGGCGCGGGAGGCAGCGCATCAGCGACTGTTCGTGCACGTGCCGTGGCTGCGGCAGCGACTGCTCGCGACGGTCGAGGAGTATGCGCGGGGCATCAAGATGGACTTCTCGGCGATCGAGGAGGCCGCGCAGGGCCTGGACCCGAGCGCGCTGACCGACCCGTCGAAGCTGGAGGAACTGCTCGCGCAGGGCAGCTTCGAGCCGCAGACGACCCCGGAGCAGAAGCAGGCCCTTGAGCGATTGGAGACGCTCCTCGCCCTGATCGAGGGTTGGGTGGAGGTCGTCGTGGCGCAGGCGCTCGGTGACCGGCTGCCCGGCGTCGCGGCGCTGAGTGAGACGCTGCGCCGCCGCCGCGCGACCGGCGGCCCTGCGGAGCAGACCTTCGCCACCCTGGTCGGGCTCGAATTGCGTCCCCGTAAGGTCCGTGAGGCCGCGCAGCTGTGGCGTCTGATCGGTGACGCCGCTGGCGCGGACGGCCGGGACGGGGTGTGGGCCCACCCCGACCTGCTTCCCGATTCGAGTGACCTGGACAACCCGGCCGGGTTCGTCGACCGGGTCGTCGGCGGCGGCACCAGCACATTCGACGATCCGATCGCGCAGCTTGAGGCGCTGCAGGCCCGTGAGCGTGAGGAGCGGGGCGACACCGATTCCCCCGACTCCCCGAACACCTAGCGCGCGGAGCCGGATTCCCAGGTCAGCGCCGCGCCGGCCTGTGGATAACCCCGTCCACTGGGCGGCAGGCAAGGGGTGGGTGCTGGCACGCTGACCGCATGTCGCCCGTTGCCACCCGCCCGCTGACCGGCCCCCGACTCGACCCGTGGACCCCGGTCCTGATCCGCCCCAGCGGAACGCTGCAGGTCGGGTGGAACCCGGAGACGGCGCTGCTGGTGCGGCCCCCCACCGGGGTCACGGCCGAGACGGTCGCGTCCCTGCTGCGCCTGCTCGACGGCAGCCGCAGCCACACCGAGATCGCCTGGCAGGCGAACCGGGCCGGTATCGACAGCGCCGACATCGGCCGGATCCTCACCGAATTGACCGGCGTGGGCGCGCTGCTCCCGCAGCGCCGGGAACCGACGGTGCGCGAGGTGCACCTGCACGGCCGCGGACCGCTGGCCGACGGCATCGCCGCGGCCCTGTCCGATGGCCGGATCAGGGTGGGCCGGTCGGTCCCGGACCGCGCGGGCCCCGAGTTGCCTGCGGGGCGGGCCGACTGCGTGGTGCTCACCGACGAACTGGTGACGGAACCGAGCACCGTCGCGGCGCTGATGTCCGCGGGGACGGCGCACCTGCCGGTCCGTCTCCGGGACGGGCGCGGCGTCGTCGGGCCGCTGGTACTGCCGGGACGGACCAGCTGCCTGCGCTGCGCCGACCTGCACCGCACCGGCGTCGACCCCGAGTGGCCGCACCTGGCGGCGCAGCTGCTGGGGCGGGTCGGGGCAGCAGCTCCGGCGACGGTGCTCGCGACGGTGGCCCTCGCCGTCAGCGAGGTGACGACCCTGGTTGATGGCGATCCGGCCCGACCGCCCGCCAGCCTGGACACCACCCTCGAGTTCGACCTCCGGTCGCCGACGTTGGTCCGGCGACGGTGGCGAGCACACCCGGACTGCGGTTGCCGAGCGGCGGACTAGGGCATGATTGGTGGGTGCCCGACATTCCCCGCCGCAGCTCAGCCCGCACCGCCAAACTGGCGAGCATCCCGTTGGGAATCGCGGGCCGCGCCGCCGTCGGATTCGGCCGCAAACTCGCCGGTGGGGACCGGGAGGAGATCGACGCGAAACTGACCCAGCAGGCCGCGGAGCAGCTGTTCAGCGTGCTCGGCGAACTCAAGGGCGGCGCAATGAAGCTCGGTCAGGCGCTGAGCGTGATGGAGGCGGCCGTCCCCGAGGAATTCGCCGAACCGTATCGGGACGCGTTGACGAAGCTGCAGGCCGAGGCGCCGCCACTGCCCGCGAAGAAGGTGCACCGGGTCCTCGACACCCAGCTGGGCACCCGGTGGCGGGAACGGTTCACCAGCTTCGACGACGCCCCGACCGCGTCGGCAAGCATCGGTCAGGTGCATCGCGCGGTGTGGTCAGACGGCCGGGACGTCGCGGTGAAGGTCCAGTACCCGGGCGCCGACGAGGCGCTGCGCGCCGACCTGAAGACGCTGTCCCGGATGGCGGGAATGTTCGCGGCGGTGATGCCGGGGGCGGACATCAAGCCGGTGCTCGACGAGCTGAGCGCCCGGACCGAGGACGAGCTGGACTACCGGATCGAGGCGAACAACCAGCGGGCGTTCGCCGCCGAGTTCGACGCGGACCCGCAGTTCGCGATCCCGAAGGTGGTGGCCAGCTCGCCGAAGGTCGTGATCACCGAGTGGATGGACGCGACACCGCTGTCGGCGATCATCGGCAGCGGCACCCTCGAGCAGCGCAACACGGCTGGCGCGCGGCTCGCCGAGTTCCACTTCGCGTCGCCTGCCCGGGTTGGGCTGCTGCACGGCGATCCGCATCCGGGCAATTTCATGCTGTGCGATGACGGCCGACTCGGCATCCTCGACTACGGCGCCTGCGCGGCGATGCCCGGCGGGCTGCCGCCGGTGCTGGGGCGGATGGTGCGGCTGGCGCTCGAGGAACGATTCGACGAGCTGACGGAGTTGTTGCGCGCCAACGGGTTCGTGCTCCCCGGCCGGACCGTCACCGAGGCCGAGATCGCGAACTACCTGCGACCGTTCACCGATCCGATCCACACCGAGTCGTTCCACTTCACCCGGGCCTGGCTGCAGCGCGCCGCGGGCACCGCGACCGACTTTTCGTCGGAACATTTCCGGACCGCACGGGCACTGAACCTGCCGCCCGAGTACGCGATGATCTTCCGGGTGCTGCTCGGCTCGGTGGGGATCTGCGCGCAACTCGACGCGGAGGCCCCATACATGGGGATCCTCACGCGGTGGCTGCCCGGCTTCACCGAGGACGTGCGGCGAGCTGAGTAGGGACCCGATTTCCGATCAGGGCACCCGGGCCTCGGACCGCATTCGATCTACCGCTGGCGCGACCCATTTCCGCAGATATGTCCGGAGATCGGCGCCGCTGCGAGGCGGTCGGCCGGGGTCGATGACGAACGACTGCACGATGCGGAGCATGTGCTCGACCAACTCGTCGAGCTGCGCGCCGGCCAGTCCTGCCTGCGTCCAGTCGACGGCGAACCGTTCGAGGATCGACCGGCCGAACGCGAGCGCGGCGTCTGAGGTGACGCCGGCCGAGAAGGCGCTGGCCCGGCCGGGCGCGAGCACCATGTTCAGGTACGTTTCCTCGGGTATCTGCTCGAGGGTGTAGGCGATGCCCTCGACGACGGCTTCGGCGGGGTCGCCGATACCGCCAAGGTGCGCGGCGAGCAGGTCGAGAAACGGTCCGGCCTGAGCGATCACGGTCGCGCCGAGCAGCGCCTCCGTGGTCGGGAAGTACCGGTAGACGGTCTGCCTCGTGACACCGAGATCCCGCGCAACCTCCGTGATGCTGACGTCGCCACCCGATCGGTCCAGGGCGCGACGGGCCGCCGCGAGGATTCGGGCAACGGCCTCGTCGTCGTCGGCCGGTGTTGCCCCCGACCAACCGTGAGTGCGCATCGGCCCGTCTCCCGTCCCGCCCAGCCAGTGTCGGTCGAACCCTACCCGCGCGCGACCCACCGACACGGACCCGGCAACGCGACTCGGATTCCCGGAAAACACAGACCGTACAGACTGGCTTCGTTGTATGGTCTCGGTCACAGCGGCCCACCCGGGCGCGGGAAGGGACACCAGACGATGACCACACCACCCGATACCCGTCGGTCCGACCCGACGGACGACCTCACCCGGCGCGCGCTGCGGCATGTCATGGCAGGCACGACCGACATGGCGGAGACACCGCTGCGCGTGCCCTTGCACTACTACCGGGACCCGAAGCTCACCGAGGTCGAGGAGGCGCAGATCCTGCGCCGCACTCCCCTCGCGATCGTCCCCACCGCCCAGATCGGAGGACCGGACGACTACGTCGTCCGCAGCGTTCTCGGCGACTCCCTGCTCGTCACCCGGGACGGATCCGGCACCGCACACGTCTTCCTCAACTACTGCCGACACCGCGGCGCCATGCCCGCCTGCGGTTCCGGCAATGCGACCCGGTTCACCTGCCCCTATCACGCCTGGACCTACAAGAACACCGGGAAACTGGTCGGCGTGCCCGGCAAGGAGGGCTTCACCGGCATGGAGCGGTCGGAGTACGGACTGGTGGAACTCCCCAGCCAGGAGAAGTACGGATTCGTCTGGGCGGTGCTGACCGCAGGCGAATCCATCGACGTGGACACACATCTCGGCCCGATGGGCCCGGAACTGGCGCGGTTCGACTACCACTCCTACGGCTACCACGACGAGCGCGAGTTCGAGTCGGACGTGAGCTGGAAGGGCGCCCTCGAGGCGTTCGCGGAGAGCTACCATTTTCCCTTCGTCCACTCCGAGAGCGTGATCGGCCAGAACACCGTGGCCAACACCTCGATTCACGACGCGTTCGGCAGGCATCACCGAATGGGCTTCCCGTTCAACTGGATCGCCGACCTGGACACCAACCCGCAGGGATCGTGGGACCCGTCGGCGAACATGGGCGTGATCTACTGGATCTACCCCAACCTCATCCTGGCGAACAGCCCGGTCGGCGTCGAGATCCTCGACATGCTCCCCGCAGGCGCCCCGACGCGGTGCACTCTTCGCCACAGCTGGATGGCCCGCATTCCCGCGACCACGGACGACCAACGCGACCTGTACGACACCGTCTTCGCACAGGTGCACGGCGCGGTCCGCGACGAGGACTTCGCGATGTTGCCGCAGTGCGGGGAGGGTGTGCGGCGCGGCCAGCACGACCACATGATCATCGGCCGCAACGAGATCGGCGTCCAACACATGATCAAGACGTTCGCCGCCGAACTCGGCGTGGCACTTGGTTGAGGTCGACGCCCCGCGACCCACGAAGGAGGAGGCACCAGTGAACGTATCGTCCGCACGCGCCACCCCACCACGACCCCGGCAACTCGACTCCCCCGTCCTGCCCCGGATCTTCAAGCACGTCGGCCGGTGCCAGGTGTGGCTCTACCGCCGGACAGGAGGGCGCATCGGGGGACGATGGCGTATCGGCGCCGGATTCCGCAAGCCGGTTCCGACCCTCCTGCTCGAGCACCGGGGCCGCACGTCCGGCGCCCGGTACACGACACCGTTGCTGTACATCGAGGACGGACCGGACGTCGTCGTTGTCGCGTCGCAGGGCGGGCTGCCGAAGCATCCGCAGTGGTACCGCAACCTGTGCGCGAACCCGGACGCACGCGTCCAGATCGGCAGGCAGCATCGCGACGTCATTGCGGCCACGGCCGACACCGGGCAGCGTGCCCGGCTGTGGCCACAGCTCGTCGACGCCTATGCCGACTTCGACACCTACCAGTCGTGGACCGAACGGGAGATCCCGGTCGTCGTTCTTCGGCCCCGCTCCCCCGGATGACCGCGTGGGCTGCTGCCTAGACTGGGCGATCGTGCGGATTGCGACGTTCAACATCAACGGTATTCGGGCCGCCCAGCGCCGCGGATTCGAGCAGTGGCTGCACGAGCGGGAGCCCGACGTGCTCGCGTTGCAGGAGATGCGATCGCGGGCGGCGACGATCCCGCCCGGCGTGTTCGGCGGATATCACCTGTCCTACGACGAGGGCACGCTGGCCGGGCGGAACGGCGTCGCGATCCTGACCAGGCGTGCCCCCGCCGCGGTCCGGACATGGAGCGGCACCGCGCTGGTGCGGGCGCCGGGTGAGGTGCACACCGACCCCGTCGATCTCGACCCGGTCCCCCTCGCCAGGGGTCTGCGCGAGTTCGCCGACCAGGGCCGCTACATCGAGGTGGACCTCGCCGACGCCCCGATCACCGTCGCGTCCCTGTACCTCCCGAAGGGCGGCCTGCCCGCGCACCTGCAGAAGCCGGGGCGCATGCGCGAGCAACCCGACGGGGGCGCCCGATACGACCGGAAGATGCGGTTCCTCGACGCGTTCGCCCGGCAGCTGACGCGCTCCCGCCGGGACGCGGGGGCCCGCGGCCGGGAACTGCTGCTGCTGGGCGATCTGAACATCGCGCACACCCGGCGCGACGTGCGGAACTGGCGGACCAGCAGCCGGTCCGAGGGGTTCCTCCCCGAGGAACGCGACTGGTTCTCGTCGATCCTGTCGCCGCGCACCCTGGTGGACGTCGTGCGCGGCCTGCACCCCGACGTCGACGGACCGTACTCGTGGTGGTCGTGGCTGGGGCAGTCGTTCGACCGGGACACCGGATGGCGGATCGACTACCACCTGGCGACCCCGCGACTCGCCGCGGCGGCGGTGGCCGCAGGCACCGACCGCGAGGCGGCAGCGGAGCTGCGGATGAGCGATCACGCCCCCGTCGTCGTCGACTACGACCGGAGCCGCCTGCCCCTCGCCCCCTGACCGAGTGAACGGAAGCGTTCAGTCGATCTGATCGACTGAACGGTCCGTTCACTCGGAGTCAGGCGCAAACGGCGATCTTCCGGGGCCGCCCGCGCGGCCGTTTGCGGGCGATCACCACACCGTGGTCGAGGATCTCCCCGCCCCACACCCCCCAGGGTTCCGCGCGGTCGAGGGCGGCGCTCAGGCATCGGGCCCGGATCGGGCATTCGGCGCACAGGGACTTGGCCTGTTCCAATTCGGCGGGGGTCTCCCCGAACCACAGGTCGGGGTTCGCGGCACGGCACGGTAATTCGGTTGCACGGCTGGGCAATTCGCGCAGCACCGGCCCGGCGGTGGTGGGTTCGATGTTGGTGCGGACTGTCGCGGTGGACACGTCGTGCTCCTTACGGACTGGTCGATGGGTTCGGGATGCGAGCCTGCGACCTGTCCTGGAGCGTCCGCCCCGGAGGGAGATACTCGAAAACACGAAAGGCCACGGTCCGCTGGGCGTCCGTGGCCGGTGAGGAGAGTGCTACCGAGGGCGAGCTCGGAGAGCGATCCGGGGCACGGACGACAGGGCTGCTGCATGTGCGCGACGGCGAAGGACACGCTTCGGCGCCTCCGCCCACATGGCGGCGGGCAGGTGAGCGGCGCCGCCGATTGATGCCGACGGCAGGGGACGCTGGGCGACCACCGCGCAGTGCTGCACGCTGCTGATCCGATCGATCATGGTTCCGATCACCTCCCTTGCTCTTCGAGACGACAACGTCGTCCGTGCGGTCCCGCCGATGCCGGGCATCGGGGGCTGGCCGTGACGGCAGGCCGAAGCCCGCGACGTCGGAATCCAGGGTAAGCGGTCCCGACGGAACCACACAACCCATTTTTGACCTGCGGTTACATGCCTTCGATGAGGGACTGCTGCGCGACGGACCGCGGGTTCTCCCCCCGCACCACCGCAAGGACGTCCGCACCAAACCGTTCGAGCTTCTTCGCGCCGATCCCCGGAATCGTGACGAGCGCGCGGTCGTCGACGGGCTGCTGCTCGGCGATCGCGGTCAACGTGGTGTCGCTGAACACCACGTAGGCGGGCACCTTCAACTCCTTCGCCTTCTCCAGCCGCCACGTCTTAAGCGAGTCGAACAGGGCCGCGTCGAGGTTCGACGGGCAGGTCTCGCACCGTCCGAGCATCGTCGCCGCGGTGCCGAGGAGCTGCTTGCCGCACACCCGGCAGCGGGGGCGCTTCTTCTGCGCTGCCGGCGCCGCGATCCGCGACGCCGGTGAGTCGTCGGGGATCAGTCCGAGCAGGAAGCGGGACCGCCGTCGGGATCGGCGACCGCCCTCGGCGCGCGCCAGCGCCCACGAGAGCTGGAGGTGTTCGCGAGCCCGGGTGACGCCGACGTACAGCAGCCGGCGTTCCTCCTCCACCGCCGCCTCGTCCGGCGGCGTGGTCTTGTCCCCCAGCGCGTGTTGGATCGGGAGGGTTCCGTCGGCGAGGCCGACCAGGAACACCGCGTCCCACTCGAGCCCCTTCGCGGCGTGCAGTGACGCCAAGGTCACCCCCTGCACGGTCGGAGGGTGCCGGGCCTCGGCACGCGCCGCCAGGTCGCGGAGCAGCCCGGCCAGATCCAGGTCCGGCTGGTGGGCCAGCAGTTCCTCGGTCAGCGCGACGAGGGCGGTCAGCGACGCCCACTTCTCACGGGCCTGCGCGCCCGCGGGCTCGGTGTCCGTCAGGCCCATCGGCACCAGCACCGCACGCACGAGGGTCACCAGCACGTCGCCGCGGTCCGCGCCCTCGGGCAGATCCTCCCGCGCCGCGGCCTGCCGCAGCGCGTTCACCGCCTGCCGCACCTCCGGGCGGGTGAAGAAGCCCTCCCCGCCGCGCACCTGGAACGGGATCCCCAGTTCCGTCAGCGCCTGCTCGTGCACCTCCGACTGCGCGTTGATCCGGTACAGCACCGCGATCTCCGCCGCAGGCACGCCCGACTCGATCAGCTTCTTGATCGACGCGGCGACCGCCGCCGCCTCGGCCGGTTCGTCGTCGAACTCGACGAACGTCGGGTCCGGTCCGCTCGGGCGCTGACCGATCAGTTGCAGGCGGGTGCCCGCGATCCGGCCGCGGGCCGCGCCGATCACCCGGTTCGCGAGGGACACCACCTCGGGGGTGGACCGGTAGTCGCGCTCGAGCCGGACGACGGTCGCCTCCGGGAAGCGGCGGGAGAAGTCGAGCAGGTGCCGCGGCGACGCACCCGTGAACGAATAGATCGTCTGATTCGCGTCACCGACGACGGTGAGGTCATCCCGCTCGCCGAGCCACGCGTCGAGGACCCGCTGCTGCAGCGGTGTCACGTCCTGGTACTCGTCGACGACGAAGCAGCGGTACCGGTCCCGGAACTCCTCCGCGACGGCGGCATGATCCTCAAGCGCGGCGGCGGTGTGCAGCAGCAGGTCGTCGAAGTCGAGCAACATCGTCTCGCCGCGCAGCTTGAGCGACTCGTAGGACGCGTACACCTGCGCGACCTTCGCCGCGTCGGCGGGCGGTTCGCGGCGCGTCCGGGCCGCGGCCGCCGGGTAGTCCTCCGGGGCCACCAACGACGCCTTCGACCATTCGATCTCCCCCGCCAGGTCCCGCACGCTCTCGGTGGTGGTGGGCAGTCCCGCACGGTTCGCGGCCTGCGCGACAACCGCAAACTTCCGGTCCAGCAGTTCCCACTGGGCGTCGCCGACCACCTGCGGCCAGAAATACCGCAGCTGCCGCAGCGCCGCCGCATGGAAGGTGCGGGCCTGCACCTGACTCGCGCCGTCCCCGATGCCGAGGCCCCGCAGCCGCTCCCGCATCTCGCCCGCCGCGCGGGCGGTGAACGTCACCGCCAGCACCTGCCCGGCCGCGACGTGGCCGTCCGCAACGAGTCGAGCGATCCGATGCGTGATGGTGCGGGTCTTGCCCGTCCCGGCACCGGCGAGCACGCAGACCGGTCCCCGCGGTGCAAGCACGGCCGCCGACTGCTGCGGGTCCAGACCCTCGACGGTGCCACCGGGTTCCCGAACGCTCGCAGACATGCCACCCATCATGGCAGGACCAACCGACAGACCCGATCCGCCTGCGGCAACCGTGCGCGATTTTCACCCCCATTGGGGTAAGGATCACTCACGGCGGCGGAGCCGCACGGAACAATCCGGCGCGACCGTGGTGTTATATGCCGCGTGACCGCAACCGAGACCGCCCCCGCCCTGACCATGTACTCCACCACCTGGTGCGGGTACTGCCGCCGCCTGAAGAAGCAGCTGGACGAGAACGGCATCAGCTACGTCGAGGTCGACATCGAGCACGATCCCGCCTCCGCCGAGTTCGTGGGAAGCGTCAACGGCGGCAACCACGTCGTCCCGACGGTGAAGTTCGCGGACGGCACGACGGCCACCAACCCCACCCTGGCCGACGTGAAGAAGATCCTCGGCGTCTGAGCGGACGCCCGCACCACCGTCGACAACGGATGGCCGCCTCGATCGGAGGCGGCCATCGGCATTCACAGAGACCGGATGCCAGCGAGTTGGCCACGCCGGCGGTGCCGGCTATTTGGCCACGCCAGCGGTGCTGGCTATTTGGCCACGCCGGCGGTGCCGGCTATTTGGCCACGCCAGCGGTGCCGGCTATTTTGCCCACGCCTCGATCATCCCGCGGGCGATGGACACCGAGCCGGGAACGAGCAACCGCGCCTCCTCCGGCGACGACCAGTCTCCGAGGGCGAGGGCGTCACGGACCTCGTCCCGCGAGAACCAGTGCGCCTCCGCGATCTCCCCGTCGGTGAAGGCCAGCGGGGCTTCCGGGTCAGCGATGGCGGAGAAGCCGATCATCACCGATCGGGGGAACGGCCACGGTTGACTTCCGAGGTAGTGGATGTCCCGGACCGCGAGGCCGACCTCCTCCTCGATTTCCCGCGCGACGCACGCCTCAAGGGACTCCCCGGCCTCAACGAACCCGGCGAGCACCGAGAACCGGCGATCCGGCCACATTCCGTTGCGCGCCAACAGGACTCGGTCTGCGCCGTCGTGCACCAGGCAGATCACCGCTGGATCGGTGCGGGGAAACTCCTCGTGTCCGGTGCTGCTGCTGTGCCGGGACCACCCCGACATCGTCGGTTCCGTCGGGGACCCATCGATCGCACTGAATCCGGCGCCGTCATGCCAGTTCAGGATCGCGACCGCGGTGGTCAGCAGTCCGGCACTCGCGTCGTCGAGCCGATGACCGATCATCCGGAGGTCGGCGAGCTGACCGGTCATCGCGGGGACCCGCACCGCCCACAGGTGCTTGCCCTCCCGACGTCCGAGGAACACCGCGCCGGGGACCGGCTCCGCGCCGAGCGCCGCCGCCGGTTCGAGCACCAGGTCCGCACCGTCGACGCGAGCCTGTCCGCGATGGGTGATCCGCAGCAGCAACGCGTCCGCCCACCCGGCCCGCAACGCGTCGACATCGGAACGCAGTTCCTCCGCTCGATCGAGCGCCGAACGCGACAACAACGGGACCTCGGTCATCTCGAAATCAGCCACGTACTCACCCTAGGGCGCGGCCTCCGCGGCACCCCGCCCAGACCCGGGCCCGCCGGTCAGTTGCCGACGCGGCGAATGTAGAGCAGCCGGTCGTCCGCCTCGACGGCGTCGACCTCCGGCGCACCGACCCGGACCAGTCGCCCGTCGCGCACCACGGCAAGAACAATGTCGGACAGGTGCCGCGGCGAACCACCGACCTCGTCGTGCTCGACCTCGCGTTCGGCGATCGCGAAGCCGGCCTCCGGGGTGAGGAGGTCCTCGATCATCTCCACGACGGTCGGGGTGGTGCGCGCGATACCGAGCAGGCGTCCCGCCGTTTCCGACGACACCACCACCGAATCCGCACCCGACTGCCGCAGCAGGTGCGCGTTGTCGGTCTCCCGGATCGCGGCGACGATCTTCGCCTTCGGACCCACCTCGCGGGCCGTGAGCGTCACCAGCACCGCGGTATCGTCCCGGTTGGCCGCGACGATCACCGACGCGGCGTTCTGCACGCCCGCCAACCGCAGCACATCCGACTTGGTTGCCGACCCGAGCACCGTCACCAAACCGAGCCCGGCCGCCGAGTCCAGCACCGTCTGATCGGTGTCGACGACCACGATGTCGGACGGCTTGATCCCGTCACCGAGCATCGCGTCGACCGCGGTCCGCCCCTTGGTCCCGTAGCCGACGACGACGGTGTGATTGCGCATGGTGTTCCTCCAACGCTGAATCTTGTATGCCTGCCGGGACCGTTCGGTCAACGCCGCCAGGGTGGTGCTGATCAGGATGATCAGGAAGAGCACCCGCAGCGGGGTGATGACCAGCACGTTGATCAACCGTGCACTCGGGCTCAGCGGGGTGATGTCCCCGTACCCGGTTGTCGACAGGGACACCGTCGCGTAGTACAGGCAATCCAGGAACGACAGCTCGTTCTCCTGCGCGTCCCGATAGCCGTCCCGATCCAGATAGATGACGATCACCGCGAGAAACAGGACCGTGACCGCCATCATCACCCGGCGGAAGATCAGCCGGAACGGGCTGCGCACCGCCTCCGGGATCCGCAACACGCCAACGAGCGCGTAGTCCGGCTGCGCGATCAGGCTCTCCTGATCGCGTAACCGTTGGCGCAACTTACCGGCCATGTGCGGGACTCCAGTTCGCAGACATCGGCACGGAGCCTAGCCAACGACGCACCCGGCGCGCGCGGGACCACACGGCGCGCACCGAAGAACCGCGGCACACCTGGCGCGGCCCGCCGCGGCACACCTGGCGCGGCCCGCCGCGGTCGTGCACCCTGATGGCATGACCCCCTCCCCCGCCGCCACCCTCTCGGCGCTGCTGATCGGTTCGGGCACCCTGCACTTCGTGTCCCCGGCAGCGTTCGACTCGATCGTTCCGCGCGCGCTTCCCGGGCGGGCACGCACGTACACCCAGGTGTCGGGCGCGGCGGAACTCGCGATCGGTGCCGCACTCGCGGTCCCCCGCACCCGTCGCCTCGGCGGCACCCTCGCCGCCGCACTCTTCGTCGCGGTCTTCCCCGCCAACGTGAACATGGCGGTCGACTGGATGCGCCGCGACTCGGTGTCGGCGCCGCTGAAGGCGCTCGCCCTGGCGCGGCTTCCGCTGCAGTTCCCGCTCGTCGCCACGGCGTTGAAGGTTCGCCGACAGTCGGGCCGACCGGTCACGTAGCCCGACCCGCCCTGCCACCGTCGGCGCCGGTCCCCCAGCCGCCCGCTCGGTCACTCCGCGGCCCTCGCCGACTCGCCCGGTCCGTCCGCTCCTGCCGTCTCGATCAGGTGGGCCAACTCGCCTGCGTCGGGAAGGTCGTCGGGCGAGATTGTCCGGCCGGTCCGCACGTAGTGGAACGCGGCCCGCACCCGCGCCGGGTCGACGGGATCCCCGCCGTTGGCCCGTGCCGGCGCCGACATCAGCTCCGCCCAGGCGAGTCGGTACGCGGCCAACTGCATCGCGAGGGCGTGCTCGTTCGTGGCGCTCGGTTCGGCGCCGGTCTTCCAGTCGATCACGGTCCAGCCGCCGTCGGGATCGGCGAACACCGCGTCGATCCGGCCGCGCACCACGGTTCCCGCGATGGACGTCTCGAACGGCACCTCCACCTCGACCGGGCTGCGGTTCGCCCACGCCGACCGCAGGAACGCGTCCTGCAACGCCGCCAGCTCCCCGTCCGTTGCGCCGTCGGTGTCTGCCGACCCGGGCAACTCGTCCATGTCCAGCAGGCGGGTTGCCCCGAATCGCCGCTCGATCCAGGCGTGGAAAGCGGTTCCCCTGCGCGCCAGTGGATTCGGCGGGAACGGCAGCGGGCGACGCAGCCGCGCGGCCAGTGTGTCGGGCGCCGCCGCCAGGTCGACCAGCTGGCTCACCGACATCTGCGTTGGCAGCGACACCTGCGCGCGCGACGCGGCACGGGCGGCCCGCTCGGCGAGCAGGGCGTCCACATCCGCGGCCCACCCCTCGGGATCCGGATCGTCGCCCTCCCCTCCCGCCGCGGGTGACGGGTCCGGATCGGTCAACGCCGCCAGCACCAGAGCAGCTCCCCGCTCGACCGTGATCCTCCTGTCCCCCAACGGGTCCCGTGGCCACTCCGCGGTCACCGGATCCGCCGTCAGCGGGTTCTCGTCCTCCGGGCCGGGGTCCGGCGCCCACTGCTCGACGACCCCGATCGGGCGATCCTCCCCCGCCGCCGCGTCGACGACGGCGCGCATCTCGGTCAGGAAGTCCGACGGCCCCTTCGGGGTGCCGCCGGACTCGGCCCAGTGGTGCCCCGAGAGGTACAGCGCCCGCTCGGTGCGGGTCAACGCCACGTAGAAGAGCCTGCGATCCTCCTCCAGCTTGCGCCGCGCGAGGGCCTCCTTGTTGGCGAGCAGCACCTCCTCGAGGTCCTTGCGGTCGTGCACGTCCTCGAGGTCGGGGACCGGAACCCCGTCGGACCCGTCGCCGCCCTGTGCGCGGTCACCGCGCAACGTTGGCGGCAACTCCGCGACGGAGCCGAGCCAGGTGCCGGTGCCGGTCCCGGAGGGGAACACCCCGGCCACGATGTGCGGCACCGCGACGACCTGCCATTCGAGGCCCTTCGCGGAGTGCACGGTCAGCACCTGGACCCGGTCGGGCGCGACCTCCACCTCGCCGGGCGCCAGCCCGTTCTCGACGGTCTCGGCCGCGGTCAGGAACGCGAGCAGCCCGGTCAACGTCGCGGCCGGGTTGCGCGCGTACCCCGCGACGGCATCGGCGAACGCGTCGAGGTGTTCGCGGCCCGCGCCGCCGGGCCGCACCCACGGCAGCCGGGCCTGTGCCTCGATCCCGATGCCGAGGACCCGCTCGACCTCGGCGACCAGTTCCGTGAGCGGCTGCCCGATCCGTTCCCGCAGGGACGTCAGCTCCGCGGCGAGCGCGTCGATGCGGGCGTACCCGAGCGCCGAATACCGGGACGGCGCACCCGGATCGGCGATCGCGTCGGCGAGACCGGCCTGCTCCGCGTACTCACCGGGCAGCGCCGCATCCAGGGCCAGGTCCAGACTGTCGGGGTCGGTGACGGCGCCGCCCGCGTTGCGGGCCGCCCCGACGGCGAGCTCGCGTGCCCGCCGCCACAGCGCGGCGAGGTCGGCGACCCCGAGGCGCCACCGGGCCCCGGTGAGCACCCGGACCGTGGCACTGCCCGCGAGCGGATCCGCGACCAGGCGCAGCATCGCGATCACGTCCGCGACCTCGGGCACGTGCAGCAGCCCGCCGAGCCCGACCACCTCGACCGGCAAACCCCGGCGGCGCAGTGCGGTGGCGATCGGCGCCGCGTCGGCGTTGCGGCGGATCAGGACCGCCGCCGTCGGTGGGGCCTCGTCACGCTCACGTGCGGACGCGTACTCCGCGGCGATCCGTTCCGCGATCCAGTCCCGCTCCCGCTCGACGTCGGCGAGCAGGGCGAGGCGGATGTCACCGGGCGCGACCTCCGGTTTCGGCCGCAGTTCGGGGACCGGTACGCCCCGTTCCCGGAGGCTTGCCGATGCGGCGTTCGCGAGTTCGAGCGCCTCCGCCGGGTTGCGCCAGCTGGTGAGCAGTTCGAGCCGCGGCGCGGGACGCCCGTCGGGCAGCGGAAAGTCGGTCGCGAAGCGGGGCAGGTTCGCCGCGGACGCGCCGCGCCACCCGTAGATCGATTGCATCGGATCCCCGACCGCGGTCAACGCGAGGGATCCGTCCTCGCCGCCACCGAACAGGGACGCCAACAGCACCCGCTGCGCGTGCCCGGTGTCCTGGTACTCGTCGAGCAGCACCACCCGGAAGCGTTCCCGCTCGGACCGCCCGACCTCGGGGTGTTCGGCGGCGACGCGGGCGGCGAGGGACATCTGGCTGCCGAAGTCGAGGGCTCCGTCGCGGCGCAGCGCCTCGGCCACCCGCTGGACGAGCGGCAGCAGCGCGACCCGTTCGTGCTGGGTGTCGAGCAGGTCGAGCAGCTCCTTTTTCGGCCCACGGCGCTGCCGCGGTCCGGCGGGCAGGGTGTGGATCAGCTTGTCGAGTTCGGTGTGCGCCTCGCGCAGGTCCTCGGGCTCGACGAGGTGCTCGGCGAGCTGCCCGGACAGCGCGAGCACCGCCTCGGTCAGCGAGGTCGGGCTGCGGTCGGTGTCGAGGTCGCCGTCGTATGCGCTGACGACCCGGTACGCGAGCTGCCACAGCGCGGTCTCCGACAGCAGTTCGGCGGACGGCTCCATCGGCAGCAGCAGCCCGTGCTCGGTGAGCAGTCTGCCCGCGTACGAGTGGTAGGTGCTGACCTCCGGTTCCCCGGTGAGGATCCGTCCCCGCAGGTCCTCGCCGAGCCCGAGCCTGCGGGTGACCCGCGGGTCCGCCAGCCGAGCGAGGCGCTGTCGGATCCGGGACGTCAACTGCTGCGCCGCTTTTCGGGTGAACGTCAGACCGAGCACCTGCTCGGGGTCGACCAGGCCGTTCGCGACCAGCCACACCACCCGCGCGGCCATCGTCTCGGTCTTGCCCGCGCCCGCGCCCGCGACGACGAGAGTGGGGCCGAGCGGCGCGGCGATCACCGCCGCCTGTTCGGGTGTCGGCGGGAACTGGCCAAGCGCCGCCGCCACCTCGGCCGGCGTGATCCGGGCTGTCGCCATCCCGCTGCTCCCGGCTGCGGCGTTCACGACTCGGTCACCTGGCGTCCCCGCTCCTGCGCCGGGCAACTCGACACCACCGGGCAGTGCCTGCAGCCGTCGTTCGGGCGCGCCAGGAACCGTGGCCCCTGGGTTGCCGCCGCGGCGGCATGCACCACGTCCAGCCACTGTTCCTCGGTCTCCTCGGTCAGCGGCTCCTGCAGCCGTTGGGTCGCGCCGTCCTTCCGGTTCGCCTTGGCCACGAAGACGAGTCGCGCGCCGCCGGGCCGCGCGTCGGGTTCCCCGTCGATGGCTCCCCGCGCCGCGGCGAGCTGGTAGGTGGCGAGCTGCGCGTGCTGCTGCGCGGCCTCCCGGCTGACCGGGGTGCGCGCGGTCTTGACGTCGACGACGACGAGGCGGCCGTCGGCGTCCCGCTCGAGACGGTCAATGCGACCCCGCAGCTGCACGGCCGGTTCCCCGTCGACGCGGGCCTCGAGCACCCCGTCGACGGCGACCTCGACACCCACCTCGGTGAGCTCGCCGCGGGTGCGGTGCAGCCAGTCGTCGAAGGTGTCGATCATCTGCGCGGTTCGGTCCATCTCGCGCCGCGAATACCACTGCGACCCCAGATCGACGGCGTCCCACGCGACCGCCAGTGCCCGGCGCACCTGTTCCGGGGGCATCTTCCCGGCGACCGCCTGGACCAGGGTGTGCACCAGGGTGCCGGTGACCGCGTGCGTGTTCTCGCCGTCGCTGCCGCCGTGCCGTTCCAGCGCCCACCGCAGCGGGCACGCGTCGAGCTGCTCGATCGTGGACGGCGACAGCGGGACCGGTCCGCCCTCCGGCCGCCACAGCGGTTCGGTGGTGCTCGGGTCGCCGACGGCGTACCAGTGTTCGGGGTGCGCGCCGCGAACACCGGCGCGGGCCAGCCGCGCCAACTGCGCGGCGGCCCGCCGCTGCTTGTCGGGATCGGTGTCGGCAAGATCCGGATCGCACACCACCCGGCGCAGTTCGGCGATCAGGGACGGCAACGCAAGGACCCGGCTCGGCAGCGCAGGAGCAAGGTCCGCGGCACCCTCGCCGAGGTCCGCGTCGGCACCGAGCAGCTCGTCGACGAACCGGGACGGCTCCAGTTCCGCGTCGCCGGTGGTCGACCGGACGGCCGTCACCAGCAGGCTCCGCCGGGCGCGGCTGCACGCCAGCAGGAACAGCCGGCGTTCCTCGGCGAGCAGCGGCGCCGTCCGCGACAGGGTTGCCTCGCCGGGCTCGGCGACACCGGCGGTCAGATCGACGAGGTCCTCGGTGCCGAGGAGGGTGCCGCGGGCCCGCAGCCCGGGCCATAGGCCTTCCTGGACAGCGGCGACCACGACCACGTCCCATTCCCGGCCAGCGGCGGCGTGCGCACTGAGCACCGACACGGCCTCCGCTCCGGCCGCCGCCGTCCTCGGATCGGTCGGGATCTCCTGGTCGGTGAGGTAGTCCACGAATCCGGCGAGGCTGGCACGGGGCAGCCGGTCGACGTAATTGGCCGCCGCGTCGAACAACGCGACGACGGCGTCCAGATCACGGTCGGCCTGCGACCCGATCGGGCCGCCGCGCACCGACGCCGCCGACCACCGCTTCTCCAGGCCGGTCGCCTGCCAGGCAGCCCACAGCACGTTCTCGACGCCGCGGCCCTCCCGCTGTGCCTTCCCCGCGCGGGCGAGCACCGACAGCGTGCGGCGCAGGGCACCGAACTCGCCCTCGGTGAGCCCGTCGACAAGCGATCGGTGGGGCTGCTCCCCGTCCACGATCAGCGTCCGCAGCAGCTCCGCCGAGTCCCGTTCGCCGCCCGCGGCGAGCTCGACGCGCCGCAGGCCGCGGCGCAGCCTGCGCAGCGTCACCGGGTCGGTGCCGGCGACCGGGCCCGATACCAGGGCGAGCGCGTCCTCACCGGTGAACGGTCCGCCCGCCACCGCCCGCAGCGCCAGCAGCAGACCCCCGACCGCGTGCTGTCGGGCCAGCGGCAGTTCGGACGCCGCGGTCGTGACCGGCACGCCCGCCGCGAGCAGCGCGCGGCGCAGCGGGGGCAGCACCCGGGGAACGGACCGGACGATCACCGCCATCCGCGACCACGGCACCCCGTCGTGCAGGTGAGCGCGGCGCAGGGTGTCCGCGATCAGCGCCGCTTCCTTCCCTGCCGTGGCGAGCACCGCGACCGCGGCCGTGCCCTCGGCATCGGCGGCAGGCCGGGCACCGCGGTGCGGGGGCAGGCCGGGCAGCCGGCCGGCGATCCGCGCCGACACCGCCGCGATCCGGGGGGCGCCCCGGTGATTCGTGCGGAGCACCACCTGCCGGTCGCCGCCGGTGTCCGCGAGACCGGTGAGGTACCGGGCGTCCGCTCCGCGGAACCCGAACACCGCCTGGTCCGGGTCGCCGGCGACGACCGCGAGATCGGCGCCGCCACCGAGCAGCCGCACCAACTCGGCCGCCTGCGGATCCAGGTGCTGCGCGTCGTCGACGAGCAGGCACCGGATGCGGGCGCGTTCCCGGTCCAGCAGGTCCGGGTCGGTCGCGAACGCGGACAGGGCCGCGCCGACCAGTTCCGCGGCGTCGAGCGCGGGGGCGGTTGCCTCCGGGGCGTCCATCCCGACCGAGCCGCGCAGCAGCATCACCTGCTCGTACCGTTCGACGAAGGTGCCGGCGGCGACCCATTCCGGCCGGTCGTGCCGGTGGCCGAGACGGATCAGGTCCTCGGGGCCGAGGCCGCGTTCGCCGGCCCGCAGCATCAGGTCACGTAGTTGCGCGGCGAACCCGACCATCGGCAGCGCGGGGCGCAACCGTTCCGGCCAGTCCGGTGCGCCGTCCTCGATGTCGCCGCGCAGCAGTTCCCGCAGCACCGCGTCCTGTTCGGCACCGGTGATCAGCCGCGGCGGCGGGTTCGAATGCGCTGCCGCCTGCAGCCGCAGCACCGCGAACGCATACGAGTGCACGGTCCGCACCAGCGGCTCGCGGGTGGCGCGCGACCCGCCCGCCCCCAGCAGTGCGGTGCTGATCTCCTCCCGCACCGCCATCGCCGATTTTCGTGAATGCGTCAGCACAAGAACGGATTCCGGGTCTCCGCCCGGTCCGCTGATGCGGGAGGCCGCGAGGTCGACGATCAGGGAGGTCTTCCCGGTCCCTGGACCGCCGAGGATCTGCCACGGGCGGCGATCCGGTGCGCCGGGGCCGGTGGTCGCGGCGGCGAGCAGCGGCGCCGCCTCCGGCCCCCACCGCCGGGTCGGCACGGCGCGGGGGGCACGACGCACCAGGGTGGTGGTCGGCCTGCTCGCCCGCTGCGTACTCATGACCGGCATTCCATCACGGGCCCCCGACAGGTTCGGCGTGGTGCCGGGCACCGACCGGCACACCACCCGTCGGGCACAATGGCGGCCGTGCCCGACCTGAACGTTCACCGCTTCGGCCCCGTCGACGGGCCGCCTGTTCTCGCGCTGCACGGACTGACCGGTCACGGGAAGCGGTGGCGGCACCTCGCCGACGATCACCTGCCCGGCGCCAGGGTGATCGCCCCCGACCTGCGCGGCCACGGGCACTCGACGTGGAACCCGCCGTGGGGTGTCGCCGACCAGGTCGACTCCCTCGTCGAGGTGGTGGACGCCGAGGCAACGGAGCCGGTCGTCCTCGTCGGGCACTCGTACGGCGGGCTGATCGCCGTGCACCTGGCCGCCCGCGTCCCGGAGCGGGTCCGGGGCCTGCTGCTGCTCGACCCGGCGTTGGGCCTCGATCCGGCGCGGATGTTGGAGGTCGCCGACCTGACCATCCGGTACCCGGACTACACCGACGCCGCCGAGGCCCGGTCGGAGAAGGTGCACGGGGCGTGGGCCGGTGTCGCGGCGGACGTGCTCGACGAGGAGATGGCCACGCACCTGATCGACCTGACCGGCGGGCGGGTCGGCTGGCGGTACGCCGTCCCCGCGGTCGTCGCGGCCTGGGGAGAGCTGGCCCGACCGGTGGTGCTGCCGCCCGCCGAGCTGCCGACGATCCTGGTGCAGGCGATGCGGGTGCAGCCGCCGTACGTCACCCCCGCGCTGCGGACCGCCCTGGCCGCACATCTCGGTGACCGGCTGACGGTGGTGGAGATGGACGTCGACCACATGGTCGCAGGCGCGCGTCCCGCGGAGGTCGCGGCGCTGATCGAGACGCTGCTGTAGGCGATGACGACCGAGGAGCAGGTGGAGCGGGTCCGCGACCTCGTCTCCTCGATCCCGCCGGGCCGAGTGAGCACCTACGGCGACATCGCCGCGGCCGCCGGCCTGTCCACCCCGCGGACGGTGGGGTGGATCATGCGCACCGACTCCGCCGACCTGCCGTGGCATCGGGTGGTGCCCGCGTCCGGCAGGCCCGCCCCGCACCTCGCCGCGCGGCAGCTGGAGCGCCTTGCCGCCGAGAACGTCCCGATCCACGGCGGCCGCATCGACCTGGCGGTCGCCCGGCACCGGTTCTAGGGCACCGCGAGTTGGGCGTTTTCCTGCACTCCGAGCCCGGTCGAGCACCACAACAACCAACTCGCGGCGAGGTGCACGTCCGGCCGGTCTAGCGTCGACGGTATGACGTGCACCCTGGTCACCCCCTGGCTCGGCCGTCCGCTCAGCCCCCGGTCCGAGCCCGCCCGCGGCGGGGTCGACGCGACCGCCATCCTCGACTGGGGCGCTCCCGTGTTCGAGCTGCTGCCGACGCGCGCCGCTGGCGAGGCCTCGTCCGATCACCTGCGCGCGACGCACCGGACGGTCGGCGCCCGGATTGGTGCGGTCTACGGGCTCGACGACACCCAGCCCGCGTCGAGCACGCTCCGGCGCGGGCTCGGCTCGTGCAGCCAGCGTCTGGCGGTGATCGAGGCGTGCGCGCGGCGCGCCGGGATCGCCACCCGCGTCGAGGGCCTCGTGCTGCGCGGCGAGTTCTGGTACCCGAGGTTCCGGTACCTGCGCCCGTTTGTCCCGGACCGGGTGCTGCTCGCCTGGCCGAGCTTCCTGATCGACGACGCATGGCTCGACGCATCAGTGGTGTTCTCCGGCACCGGTTGCGCTGCCCCGCAACCGTTCACGAACAGCGGCGAGGAGACCCTGTTCGACGCGGCGGCGCGGGCACCGATCAGTTGGGCGCCGTCCGGTGACCCCGGCTGCCTGGATCTGTCGGGCGCGGTCGTGCACTCGGTCGGAATGTTCGACTCCCGGGACGAGTTGTTCGCCGCCTACGGGCAGACGCTGCGGCGGCCGGTCCGCGTGGCACTGGACCCGCTGCTGCGGCGCAGGCACGCAAGCTGATCGCGCGCCACCCACGGAGGCGCGGCAGGTCGTAGCGTCGACCGCAGGCGGGATCGCCGGTGCGCGGGAAGCGAAACGGGCGGCGCCGCCGGGCCGTGCGACCATGGACGCATGACCGCCGAACCGTTTGACGCCATCGTCCTCGCTGGCGGGTCCGGGTCGCGGATGGGCGGGGTGGACAAGCCTGCCCTCGAGGTCGGGGGACGCAGCATGCTCGGCACCGCGCTGGCGGCGGTCGCCGGAGCATCAACCACCGTGGTCGTCGGCCCACCGCGCGCGGACCTGGATCCGGCGATCCGGCAGGTCCAGGAGTCCCCGCGCGGCGCGGGCCCGGTCGCGGCGCTGGCGGCGGGGCTGCGCGCGGTCGGCGGCAGCGCGGTGGTCGCGGTGCTGGCCGCGGACCTGCCGGAGCTGACGCCGGGTGCGATCGATCTGCTGCGCAGCGCACTCGACGTGGCCCCCGACCGCGGCGCCGCGCTGGCCGTCGACGAATCCGGCCGCGTCCAGTTCCTGCTCGGGGTGTGGCGCGCCGACGTGCTGTCCGCGCGGCTCGGGGAGCTCGACGGCGTCACCAATCAGCCGATGAAAACTCTTGTCCCCGACACGTTCACCCGGGTCGAGATGGCGGGCATCTCGGACTGCGACACGCCCGCCGACGTTGCGGCGGCCCGCGCCAGGGCGACACCGAGCGCGTCGGCCGACGCAACCCCGCTGAGCATCGGCGCCGCCCGCACCGCCGTGCACGCGGCGCTTGAGACGCTACCCGCCTTCCCGCAGTCCCCGCTCGACGCGATCGGCAGCGCGCTCGCCCAGTCGCTGCGGGCCGAGGAGGCGCTCCCCCGGGTGCCGGTGTCCGCGATGGACGGGTATGCGGTCGCCGGGGACGGGCCGTGGCTGCTCGACACCGCCGTCCGGTACGCGGGGTCGACCGACACCGTGGTCCTCGATCCGGGACACGCCGTCCGGATCGCCACCGGCGCGCACCTGCCGACCGGCGCCGACACCGTGATTCGTGACGAGCACGTCGACGTCGCCGACTCCGCGACCGGCGGCCGGGTCGTCGCCCGCGCGCCGGGGGCACCGATCCGGGACGACGTGCGCCGCCCCGGCGAGGACTGGCTGCCCGGATCCCTGCTGGCGACACCGGGCACCGCAGTGACGCCCGCGTTGGCGTCGGTCGCGCTCAGCGCGGAGGTGTCGGAGCTACTGGTCCGCGGGCCGGTGCGCGGGCATGTGGTGGTCACCGGCGACGAGATCCGCAGGGACGGGCCGTTGCGGGACGGGCAGACCAGGGACTCGCTCGGCCCGGTGCTGCCCCGGTTCCTCGCCTGGTGTGGGGTGCCGACGCTCGGGGACACGCACCTGCGGGACACCGCTGGCGGATTCGACGAACTGCTCGGCGGCGATCGGTCCGCCGTGGACGCGGACCTGCTGGTGATGGTCGGCGCGACCGGGGGCGGCGCGGCCGACCACCTGCGCGCCGCGTTGGAGCGGGCAGGCGCCCGCATCGTCGTCGGCCGGGTGCGGTGCAGGCCCGGCGGGTCGCAGATCGCCGCGACCCTGCCGGACGGCCGGATCGTGCTCGGCCTGCCGGGCAATCCGTACGCGGCGGTCGCGACGTTGCTGCTGATGGTTCCGACCGTGGTCGCGGCGCTGACCGGTGCGCCGCAACCCGATCCGGTCGTCGGATTGATCGCGAACGCCGCCGAGATCGACTCGGACGTCACGCGACTCGTGCCCGCGACCCTCGGCCCGGACGGCAGGTGGCGGGTCGAGGCGCAGGTGCGGACCGCGCATCTCGGCGCGTTGGTGAGGGCGCAGGCCCTCGCCGTCATCGAACCGGGGACACCGGACGGCGGCTCGGCCGAACTGCTGCTGCTGCCGCACTGACGCCCTGCCGGAACCGGCGGGCGAGCAGGCGCACCAGCGCCGGATGCACGCCGAGCGGCTCCGCGACACCGTCCGCCCCGCACGCACCGAGCCGGCTGTGAAAGAGGCCGTGCGCCAACAGGTACGACGCGACGAACACCGGGCGCCCGGTCTCGGCCCGCACCCGAGCGACCACATCCGCCACCCTCGGCTGCGCGGTCGCGACGTAGCCGATGTCGACCCGGTCACCGGTCAGGTCGGCCAGCATCCCCGCAGCACGCTGCACGTCCGCCAGTGCCCGCGGGTCGGACGAGCCCGCGGCAGCGAGCACCACCGCGTCCCCGGCGCGCCATCCGGCAGCGCGGAGTCGTTCGAGGAGCACCAGCGCCAGCACCGGATCGGGCCCGAGCGCGGCGGTGACCTGCACCGCGGGGTGCCCGGACTCCGCCACCTCGCGGGGCACGTCGGTGTGCACGTGGTAGCCGGATGCCAGGAAGGCGGGCACCACGACGGCGGGCCCGTCGAGGTCGCGCAGCACCTCCGCCGGTGACGGTCCGAGCACGTCCACGAACGCGACGCGGGTGGTGCCGACGATCGCGGCCACCTCCTCCGCGAGCGCGGCGACCAGGTCAACTCCCCGGGTGGACCGGGTGCCGTGCGCGACGAGCACCAGCGCGGGCGCGGCCGTCACGACCTGCTCCCGTCACCGCACTCGACGGGGTCGATCGCCAGCCGGTAGCCGCGCTTGACGACGGTCTGCACGATCTTCGGCGCGCCGAGGCAGGACCGCAGCCGCGCGATCGCCGTTTCCACCGCGTGCGTGTCGCCGCCGCCGCCGGGGAGCACCGCGAGCAGATCCTCGCGGGAGACGACCCGGCCCGGCCGATGCGCGAGGGTCCGCATCAGGGCCATCGCGGCGGGCGCCAGCTGCCGGACCTCGCCGTCGACGACGACGCAGCCGCCCCGCACGCTCAGTTCGTGCCCGGCCGCGTTCAGCCGCATCGCGCGGCGCGGCAGTTCCTCGGCGATGTGCCGGGCGAGGGACCCGAGACGGGCCCGCCCCGGCATGGTGGTGTGCACGCCGAGCGCCTCCAGCGGCGCCGCCGTCACCGGCCCGACGCACACCGCGAGGACTCGGCCGTCGAACGCCTTCAGCAGCGGGTCGACGAGCCCGATCTCCTTGGCGCGCATCAGCATCGCGGCAACCGCTGGCGCGCTGGTGAAGCTGACCGCGTCCAGGCCGCCGCCGACGGTCAGTTCGATCAGCCGGTCCATCGCGGTCTGGTCGTCCGGTGGTGTCCACCGGTAGACGGGGACCGGGACCACGTCCGCCCCGGCAATCCGGAGGACCTCGCAGAAGTCCGGCAGCGGCTCCCACTCGGTGGTGGCGCCGTGCAGCTGCACGGCGATCCGCTTGCCCTCGACACCCTCGGCGAGCAGGTGGTCGAGCACCTCGGCCGAGGACTCCGACGGCGGCGACCATTCCTCCCGCAGGTCGGCGGCCCGGATGGCACCCTTCGCCTTCGGGCCGCGGGCGAGGATCCGGGACCGGCCCAGCGACCGTCCCAGGTCCTCGGCCAGCCCCCAGCCGTCGGCGGCCTCCATCCAGCCGCGGAACCCGATCCCGGTGGTCGCGACCGTGATCTCCGCGGGCCGTTCGATCAGCTCGCGGCTCACCCGTTCCAGCTCGGCGTCGTCGACGAGCGGGATGATGCGGATCGCGGCGGCCTGCACCAGTGTCGCGCCGCGCCGGGTGAGCAGCGTGCCGAACTCCTCCGAGCGGCGGGCGGCGGTCATCCCGACGGTGAATCCCTTGAGGGGCTCGCCGCCCGCGCGTACCTGGCTCATCGTCTCCGCCCGTTCCAGCACCGTCATGCGCTTCCCCGCAGCGGACTGTGCACCTGCACGACCCCGCCCCACACCCGAACGTCGTAGACCGGTAGTCGCACCGACTCGTCGTCGAGGCAGCGGCCATCGACGAGCGAGAACACCTGCTTGAGCAGCGGCGACGCGACGGTCGGCTCGCCTGCCCGGTCCCCGACCAGGCCGCGCGACATCACCGCGGCGCGGCCGAAGGGGTCGATGTTGCCGACCGCGCGCAGGGTGCCGTCGTCGAGCAGGAACAGCGCCACCTGCTCGCCGCCCCGCAGCAGCACCGCAACCCCCAGTCCGGGGATCAGGCGGCTCAGCGGGCAGGCCGACGTCCATTCGAGCTTGCCGTCGGTCACGCTCGCGCGTCCCGCCGCCCCGAGCTCACCCGCGCCCGCGTGCGGTGGTGATTCGATGATTGTCATCGCGGTCCTCCCTGTAACTGCAGGCCTCATTTCTACGGACCGGGTGTTACCCCGGCGTTAAGGCCCGATTCCCTGGCGGTAAGGAGCGTTACCCGGCGGGCATCGCGGGCAGGCCCATCAGCACCGGCACCTTGCGCGTTCCGGTCTCGTCGAAAGCGACGGTCGGGTCGGCCTCCTCCGGGGCGTTGACGAAGGTGACGAACCGGGACAGCTTCTCCGGGTCGTCGAGCACCCCGGCCCACTCGTCCCGGTAGCCGTCGACGTGCCTGGCCATCGCCGACTCCAGGTCGGCGGCGATGCCGAGGCTGTCGTCGCAGACCACGGCCCTGAGGTGGTCGAGCCCGCCGTCCATCGCCTCCAGCCAGGGCGCGGTGCGCTGCAGCCGGTCGGCGGTGCGGATGTAGAACATCAGGAACCGGTCGATGTACCGGGTCAGGGTGGCGTCGTCGAGGCCGCCCGCGAGCAGCTGCGCATGCTTGGGTGACTGACCGCCGTTGCCGCAGACGTAGAGGTTCCAGCCGTTCTCGGTGGCGATGACGCCGACGTCCTTGCCGCGGGCCTCCGCGCATTCGCGGGCGCACCCGGAGACGCCGAACTTCAGCTTGTGCGGTGAGCGAAGGCCGCGGTACCGCATCTCCAGGTCCACCGCCATGCCGACCGAGTCCTGCACCCCGTACCGGCACCAGGTGGAGCCGACGCAGCTCTTCACGGTGCGCAGCGACTTGCCGTACGCCTGACCGGATTCCATGCCCGCGTCGACGAGCCTGCGCCAGATCGCGGGCAGCTGGTCGACCCGAGCACCGAACAGGTCGATCCGTTGGCCGCCGGTCATCTTCACGTACAGGCCGAAGTCGCGGGCGACCTCGCCGATCACGATCAGCTGCTCCGGGGTGCACTCGCCGCCGGGCATCCGCGGCACCACCGAGTAGGTGCCGTTCTTCTGGATGTTCGCTAGGAAGTGGTCGTTGGTGTCCTGCAGGCCCGCCTGCTGCCGGTGCAGGATGTGGTCGGAGTCGGTGGACGCGAGGATCGAGGCGACGACGGGCTTGCAGATGTCGCAGCCGGAGCCGGTGCCGAACTTGCCGATCAGCGCCGAGAAGGTCCGGATGCCGGTGGCCCGGACGATCTCGAACAGCTCGGCGCGGGACTGGTCGAAGTGCTCGCACAGCGCCTTCGAGAGCACCACCCCGGAGGACGCGAGCAGCTGCTTGATCGTCGGGAGGCAGCCACCGCACGTGGTGCCCGCGTTCGTGCAGGCCTTGACCTGCGCGATGTCGCAGGCACCGTCGGCGATGGCCCCACAGATCGTGCCCTTGGTGACCGCGTTGCAGGAGCACACCTCGGCGTCGTCGGGCAGCGACCCGGCACCGGGCTTCTCCCCCGCAGGCGAGATCAGGGATGCCGGATCACCGGGCAGGTCCCGGCCGACCAGCGGCCGCAGCGAGGCGTACGCGGACGCGTCGCCGACCAGGATGCCGCCGAGCAGGGTCTTCGCGTCGTCGGAGACCACCAGCTTGGCGTAGGTGCCCTTCGCGGCGTCGCTGAGCACCACCTCGAGTGCGCCGGGTTCCTGCGCGTGGGCATCGCCGAAGCTGGCGACGTCGACCCCCATCAGCTTGAGCTTCGTCGACAGGTCCGCGCCGGGGAATTCCGCTGCGCCACCGAGGATCCGGTCCGCGACGACCTCGGCGGTGGAGTAGCCGGGGGCGACCAGGCCGTAGCAGACGCCCTCGACGGCGGCGCATTCGCCGACCGCGTAGATCGCCTCGTCGGCGGTGCGGCAGCCGATGTCGGTGATGATGCCGCCGCGGGGTCCGACCTCGAGGCCCGCGTCGCGGGCGAGTTGGTCCTGCGGGCGGATGCCCGCGGAGAACACGAGCAGCGCCGCGGCGATCGCCGAGCCGTCGGACAGTTCGACGCGGATCCCGTCGGGGCCGTCGGTGATCGCCGCGGTCCCAACCCCGGTATGTACGCGGACGCCGAGGCTCTCGACGAGTCGGGCGAGCAGCGCGCCGCCGCCCTCGTCGACCTGCAGCGGCATCAGCCGCGGCGCGAACTCCACCACGTGCGGGGTCATGCCCATCAGCCGCAACGCATTCGCCGCCTCCAGCCCGAGCAGCCCGCCGCCGACGACGACACCGACGGGGCGGTCCCCCGTCGCGTCGCTCGCCCCGCGGCCCGCTCCTGCGGCCTCGGCCCGCGCCCGGATCCCATCGAGGTCGTCGACGGTGCGGTAGACGTGGCACTCGTCGCGGTCGTGGCCGGGCACCGGCGGCACGAACGCGTAGGAGCCGGTGGCCATGACCAGCGCGTCGTAGCCGACGGTGTCGCCCGCCGAGGTGGTGACCGTCCGCGCGTCCCTGTCGATCGCGGTGGCCCGCACCCCGGTCCGCAGGTCGACCAGGTCGTCACCGGTGTAGTCGTTCCCGGCGAGCGCGAGTTCCTTTGCGTCCCAGGATCCGACGTACGACGACAGGCCGACGCGGTCGTACGCGGGCAGGGCCTCCTCGCAGAGCACCGTCACCCTCCATCCGCCCGACTCGTCCCGCGCCCGCAACGCCTCCACGAACCGGTGCCCGACCATTCCGTGGCCAACAACCACTACTGACTTGTGGCTCATGCCGCCCCTCTTCTTCGTTGGTTCGTGAACTGCATCAGTCGGTGACGAGAACCGGTGACCGGTGGCCGTCGGCGTTCCGTCGCTCGGTGGGGCGGCGCAGGAACACCGCCCAGGTGACGACCAGGCAGGCGACGTAGAAGCCGAGGAACACCCAGAACGCCATCGTGGCCGACTTCGCGTCGCTGCTGTAGGAGGCGCGGAGCACCAGGTTGATCCCGACACCGCCGAGGCCGCCGATCGCGCCAGCGAAGCCGATCAGCGCGCCGGACATGTTCCGGGACCAGGTGGCCTTCTGCTCCGCATCGAGGTGGTCGAGGCCCTGCGCCTTCGCCTCGAAGATCGACGGGATGATCTTGTAGACGGACCCGTTGCCGAGGCCGGACAGCAGGAACAGGGCGATGAAGCCGAGGACCAGTGTCACCAGGATGCCGGTGCTCGCGGCGCCGGGGGTGCGGTCGTCGAGGGTGCTCGCGGTGACCAGGACACCGGACGCCAGGATCATCGCGGCGAAGGTGTAGAGGGTGATCTTGCCGCCGCCGATCCGGTCGGCGAGTTTGCCGCCGTATGGGCGGGCGATCGACCCGAGCAGCGGGCCGATGAACGCGATCTGCGCGGTGTGCAATGCGGCCTGCGCCGGGGTGTCGCCGCCCGCGAGGAAGTTGATCTGCATGACCTGGCCGAACGCGAAGCTGTAGCCGATGAAGGAGCCGAAGGTACCGATGTAGAGGAAGGCGATGACCCACGAGTGGCCGTACCGGAGCGTCTTCCCCATCGCCCGCAGGTCGGCCTTCTGGTTGCCGAGGTTGTCCATGAACAGCGCCGCGCCGACCGCGGCGACACCGCACAGGACCAGGTAGATCGCGCAGACGATCCAGGCCTCGGTGTTGCCGACGGTCGCGATCACCAGCAGGCCGAGCAGCTGGATCACCGGGACCCCGATGTTGCCGCCGCCCGCGTTCAGCCCGAGCGCCCAGCCCTTGAGCCGCTGCGGGTAGAAGGCGTTGATGTTGGTCATCGAGGAGGCGAAGTTGCCGCCACCGACGCCGGCGAGCGCGGCGACCAGCAGGAAGGTGGTGTAGCTGAAGCCGGGGTTGAGCATCAGGTACAGGGTCGCGACCAGCGGAATCATCAGCACCAGCGCGCTGAAGACCGTCCAGTTCCGGCCGCCGAACCGGGCCGTCGCGACGGTGTATGGGATCCGCAGGATCGCGCCGACCAGCGTCGGGACCGCGACGAGGAAGAACTTGCCGCCCGCGTCGATGCCGTAGATCTCGGTCGGCATGAACAGCACCATCACCGACCAGACGGACCAGACGGAGAAGCCGACGTGCTCGGCGATCACGGACCAGATCAGGTTGCGCCTGGCGATGTCCTTGCCGCCCGCCTCCCAGGCCTCGACGTCCTCCGCGTCCCAGTGCGCGATGTGGTGCCGTTGCGCCGCCGTGGTGGGGGTGTCGAGGCCGTCGGCGGCTGCCGTTGCGTCGTCCGAGCGTGTGGTCACCAGGCCTCCTCGTTGGGTGTGGTGACCCGAAACTACGAGGGCGATGTTGCCTCGGTGCTGCCGTCAATGACCCCGCAATGAACTTGCACTCACCTGCCGCCGACCCGGCGTGTGAGCCCGTTTGCGCTGGTGAACGCCGTGTTAACGGGTGTGACCTGCCCGCGTCACGCGGCGCGGGCACCCCACGAATCCTCAAGGAACCGCGGCTTGCACGCCACCCAGCCCGCGACCATGATCACCGCGACGGCACCGACGAGCAGCAGGAACGGCCAGGCCCAGCCGCCCGTGACGTCGTGCAGCACCCCAAACATCAGCGGTCCGATGCAGGCGACGGCGTAGCCAAGGCCCTGGGTGAAGCCGGACAGGGCGGCCGATCCGGCGCCGGTGCGGGTGCGCAGGTTGATCAGGGTCAGCGACATCGGGAAGGTGCTCGGTCCGAGGCCGACCGCGACGATCCACAGGATCGGTGCCGCCATCGGCGCGAACAGCAGCCCGGCGAACCCGATCAGGTAGCTCACCCCGCACAGCAGGACCACCGGATACGGGTTGGCGATGCGGATGCACAGCGACGGCGCGCCGACCGCGGCGAGGAATCCGACGGCGCTGAACAGCGCGACCATCGAGCCGCCGAACCCGGCGGTGGCACCGGACTCGGCGAGGATCTTCGGAATCCAGGTGAACATCGAGTACGTGATCAGCGAGGTCATGCCGAACATGCCTGCCATGCCCCACGCCACCGGCGACCGCCACACCTGCCCGCGCGGTTCACCGGCGGCCTCGACGGGGGTCCGGTCGTGGACGTCGCGGCCGCGCCTGCCGAGGGTCACCGCGATCCACGGCAGCGCCGCGGCGACCGGCAGCAGCGTCCACATCCCGAGCGAGGTGCGCCAGTCGGCTGCCTCGGCGACCGGAATCGCGACGGCGGCGGGGAGCATCGTTCCGATCTGCACACAGAGGATGTAGAGGGTGCTGACCGCCCCGACCCGGTCGGCGAAATAGCGTTTGACCAGTGGCGGGATCACGACGTTGCCGATGCCCATGCCGCCGAGGGCGAGCGCGGAGAAGGCAAGCAGCCCGGCCGTCCCCGACATCACCGCACGCGATCCGAGCCCGATCGCGGTCATCACCATCGCCGCCAGCGCCACGTGTTCGAGACCGAACCGGACCGCGAGTCGGGGGGTCAGCAACCCGAACACCGCGAACATCGCGGTGGGGAGCATCCCGAAGACCCCGATGACGGTGGAGCCGAAGCCGATCTCCTGCCCGATCTCGTCGAGCAGCGGGGTGAGGGAGGTGACGGCGATCCGCAGGGTGAGCGCGGACAGGACGATCGCCGCGAGCACGACGAGACGCCCGGAGATCAGCGAGCGACGGCGGTCGCCCGCCGATCCGGTCGCCTTCTGCACGTGTGCCTGCTGCACCGTCACCACAACACCTCACTCACCCGATTGCGTCCCGGGACACCGTGGACCGAAGAATCATAGGATGACTGGATGAATTGGGGCAAACGATTACACTCCCTGCGTCCGGCCACCAGGCCACCAGCACCGGCAGAAGGGTCCCCGTGCAACCCGTACGACGCACCAGCCTGATCGCGCAGGTCACCGAGCAACTTCGCGCCGAGATCACGGCCGGACGCTGGCCCGTCGGCGGCCGGATCCCCACCGAACCCGCGCTCGCCGAGCTCACCGGGACGGGCCGCAACACCGTCCGCGAGGCAGTGCAGGCCCTCGTGCACGCGGGGATGCTCGAACGGCGACAGGGGTCGGGCACCTACGTGATCGCCACCAGCGATCTCGGCGGCACCCTGGCGAAGTACTTCGCGAGCGCGCTGGAGCGGGACGTGCTCGAACTGCGCCAGGCGCTCGACGTCACCGCGGCCGCGCTGGCCGCCCGCCGCAGGGACGAGGCGGACATCGAGAACCTGCGCGCCCTGCTGCGCGAGCGCAATCTCCTGTGGCGCAGCGCCGAACCGCGCGACCCCGACCGGCGCCGCGCCGCCGTCGCCGCAGACGTTGCCCTGCACCGGGCGATCGTCGCGGCCAGTCACAACGAGGTGTATCTCGAGTTTTACGACTCGCTGCTCCCGACGATCGAGCAGATCGTCACCGGACACCCCGTCGACGCGGCGAACTCGTACGAACACGAGCACGAACTGCTGGTGCAATCGGTCATCGACGGCGACCCCGAGCTGGCCGCGACCGAGGCCAGGCGGTTCCTGACCGAGTTGATTGAGCTCCGTCGCCCGCCGGGCTGATGCGCTGCCGGGAATGCCGCCCCGTCACAGTTGGTTGAACTTTGCATGACTTCCGCCGACCCTGTGCTGCACCAGTTCCGCCTCGGCTCCCCGTGGCAGGCCGTCGACCCGTTCCTGTTCGTCGCCCACCACGACGACGCCTACCCGCAGGGCACCGCGGACCTCGGGCCCGACGCCGCCCTCGCCGGGCGCCCGCTCGGCCGGGACTTCGGCCACCCGTCCGGCTGGAACATGTACCACGGACAGACCGTGCCCGGCTTCCCGCAGCACCCGCACCGGGGCTTCGAAACCGTCACCTACGTGCGACGCGGCACCGTCGACCACGCCGACTCCCTCGGGGCAACCGCACGCTACGGCGACGGCGACACCCAGTGGTTGACCACCGGACGCGGCGTGTCGCACTCGGAGATGTTCCCGCTCCTGAACCGGGACCGCCCGAACCCGCTCGACCTGTTCCAGATCTGGCTGAACCTCCCCGCCGCGTCCAAGTCCGCGGATCCGCACTTCGCGATGCTCTGGAACGAGCAGACCCCGCGGCTGAACCGCACCGACGAGGGCGGCCGCGAGAGCGTGGTGACGGTGATCGCGGGCGCCATCGACGGAGTCGCCCCGCTCGCGCCGCCACCCGAGTCGTGGGCCGCAGACTCCGACGCCGACCTGGCGATCTGGCATCTCGATCTGACCCCCGACGCCCGCCTCCCGCTGCCCGCCGCGGGCGGACCCGACACCAACCGGGTGCTGTACGTGTATGAGGGCAGCGACGTGCGGATCGGCGCCGACACCATCGGCACCGGCACCGGCGTCGTGCTCGACCCGACCGCAGCGGTGACGCTGACCGCGGGAGCGGGGGGAATCCGGATCCTGCTGCTACAGGGCCGTCCGATCGGCGAACCCGTCGCCCAGCACGGCCCGTTCGTGATGAACGACGAGGCCGGTCTGGTCGCCGCGTTCGACGACTACCGACGCACCGGATTCGGCGGCTGGCCGTGGCAGGCGGACGGCCCGGTGCATCCCGCCGACGCTGGCCGGTTCGCCCGGCACCCCGACGGCCGGGTCGACAGCCCGGCCTGAGCCGCACCGGGAACGTCACAGCATCAACCGGATCAGGTCGGAGGTGCGCACCAACCCCGGCAGCGCCTCCGCCGTCGACCGCGGGTGCAGCGCGTGCACGGCGAGCCGGAACATCAACGCCCGCAGCAACATCTGCGGCCACTCCGGAAGATCCTCCCACCGCCCGACCAGCTCCTCGTCGGCACCGCCCCAGGACAGGGCGTCGACGACGACCACCCCGGCCGCCCACGCCGCGGGGCGCCAGTACGGCGTGAGGTCGGTGATCCCGGGCGCATCCGAGCCGGCGAACAGGACGGTGCCGAACAGGTCGCCGTGCACCAGCTGGTCGGGCGAGTGCACCGGTTTACGCAGCGTCGCGAGCTGGCCGATCAGCTCGATGCTGGTCCTGCCGTCCGTCGATGCGGGCTCGAACTGGCCCTTCACACCGCGCAGCGGCACCTGCTCCCACGCGGCCCGGTCCGCGGCGACGAACACGTCGACATCCGCCCACGGCGGGACCGGTGGTTGCACCAGGAAGCGGGGCCGCTCGAGTGCCGCGGTCGCCGCGTGCAACCGCAGCGACAGCGACACCACCTCGTCGTGCCGCGGTTCCGGGGCGCCCTCGATGTAGGTGTCGGCGCGCCACCCCGACACCACGTACCGCCCGTCCGTCGCCCGCACCGGGCGGGCCAACCGGACGCTGTCCGGTTCGAGGGTCTCGCGCACCTTCGCCGACCACGCCGCCCGCGCATGATCCGCGACGGGTGAGAGCACCACGTCACCGCAACGCCAGCCGCCCTCCCAGTCGGGACCGAGTGCGACGGGGGTGGTCTCGCGGAGACCAAAAGTGGACCGCACATGGGTGGGTGGTTCGACGGAGCTCACGCGTTTAAACCTACCGCCGTGCACTCCGTCCCCCGACGCTGACGCGCCCGCGGGTATGCGCTTCGCGCCCGTGCGCGATTTTTACCCCGATCGGGGTAAAAATCACGCACAGTTCCTAGTAGGTCGGCAGGCTCGGGTCGACCTGGGTCGCCCACGCGACGATTCCCCCGTGCAAATGTGTCGCGTCGGCGAACCCGGCCGCCTTGAGTGCGGCGAGCACCTCCGCGGACCGGATCCCGGTCTTGCAGTACACGGTGATCGGACGGTCCTGCGGCAACTCGGCGAGGGCCTCCCCCGACAGGATCCGGTCCTTCGGGATCAGTGTTGCGCCGGGCAGGTGCACGATGTCCCACTCGACCGGCTCCCGCACGTCGATCAGCGCGATGTCCCCGCCAGCGCCGAGCCGCTCGGCGAGTTCCGCCGCGGTCACCGCCGACCCGGACACCGCTGCCTGCGCGTCGTCGGACACCACCCCGCAGAACGCGTCGTAGTCGATCAGTTCGGTGACCGGAACCCGGCCCGGGTCGCGGCGGACCCGGATGGTCCGGTAGCTCATCGCGAGGGCGTCGTAGATCATCAACCGGCCGAGCAGCGGCTCCCCGATCCCGACGATCAGCTTGATCGCCTCGGTCGCCATGATCGACCCGACCGAGGCGCACAGCACGCCGAGCACACCGCCCTCGGCGCAGGACGGGACGGTGCCCGGCGCGGGGGCCTCCGGGTACAGGTCCCGATAGTTCAGCCCGCGACCGTCGGGTGCTGCCTCCCAGAACACCGACACCTGACCCTCGAAGCGGTAGATCGACCCCCACACGTACGGCTTGCCCGCGAGGATCGCGGCGTCGTTGACGAGGTAGCGGGTGGCGAAGTTGTCGGTGCCGTCGAGGATCAGGTCGTACTGCTCGAACAGGCCGACCGCGTTGGAGGTGTCGAGCCGGAACTCGTGCAGCCGCACGTCGACGCCGTCGTTGATCTCCAGGATGGCGTCGCGGGCGCTGTGGGCCTTCGGCCTGCCGACATCGCTGCGGCCGTGGATGACCTGACGCTGCAGGTTCGACTCCTCGACGTGGTCGAAGTCGACGATGCCGATCGTCCCGACCCCGGCGGCCGCGAGATACAGCAGCGTCGGGGCGCCGAGTCCACCGGCACCAATCACCAACACCTTCGCGTTCTTCAACCGCTTCTGCCCGGTCATTCCCACGTTCGGGATGATCAGGTGCCTGCTGTAGCGGGCCACCTCGGCCCGGTTCAGTTCGGGCGCAGGCTCCACGAGTGGCGGCAGGGCGGGCAGCAGCCCGGCGCCGGTCGGCGTGGTTGCGGATTGTGCTGACGTCGACATGCCACCCATTCTCCCAGCGGCGGTGCCGCTCATCCGAACCGCGGGCGGTGCCGCTCATCCGAACCGCGGGCGGTTCCGCTCAGCCCCGAGGATAGGGCCAGGGGTTGAATCGGCAGGTCTTGCCGTCCATCGGCACGACCCCCTCGGGGTCGAGTGTGGCGATGTCGTCGTTCGAGGTCCCGAAGGTCTGCTGCATCATCACCGGCGCCAGCCCGCTCTCCGCCTCGCACGGCTGGTGGGCCTGGTAGCCGATCGCGTGCCCGACTTCGTGGTTGATCTGGTACTGCCGGTAGGAGCCGATGTCCCCCTGGTAGGCGACGGCGCCGCGCACCCAGCGGGGCTCGTTGAGGACGACCCGGTCGATTCCCGGGTTGTAGCAGGAGACCTCCAGCTGGATGTCGTAGCCGCAGGCCTGCCGGATCGTCATCTGCGAGGTCAGCGAGATCCGGAAGGTGGGGTCACCGGAATCGACCCGCTGGAAGGCGAACCGCTCGTCGTTGGTCCAGCTCTTCGGGTTGGCGAGCGTCTGGTCGACCATCCGGGCGAAGGATTCGTCGCCGCCGAATCCGGCGGTATCGACGCCGTCTTCGACCTCGACGGTGTAGGTGAACACCTGCTCGGTGCCGCGCCCGACCTTCGGTGTCGTTCCGGGGATGACGCGCCAGGTCCCGGCCCCGGTCGCGGTGAACGGCCCGCCGTCGGGGAGCGTCCCGGACGGGATCGAGGCGGCGAAGTTGCCGTCGCCCTGCGGCGGAACGCCGATGACACCGGTTCCGTCGACGCTGGTGCTGCGGGCCCCGAACCCGGGATCGCCGTACGCGCCGGGTTCGGCGGGCCCGGTGCCGCGGACCGCGTCGATGACGACGAGGACGGTGACGACGGCGAGGACCGGGATGGCGTAGGCGCGCCAGCCGTAGGTGGCGACGAACTTGCCGAGCCTGCTCTGCTTGCGGGCCTGCCGTTCGGGTCGGGGGCTGCGGGCTCGTCCGGTGCTCTCGGTGATCGGGTCCCACAGCGCGCGCAGCGGCTGCCGCGACGCGACCGGCCCGCCGGTCCAGCGGCCTGCGCGCGGTCCGCCGGGTTCCGGCTCGTCCGACCCCGCGCGTCTCCACCCGGGTTCGTCCTGCGGTGCCGCCTCGGGATCCCGCGCCGATCCGGCCCGCTCCGAGCCCGCTGTCGAGTCGTCGGCACTCCAGGGGTGTGCACCCCGCAGTCGCGGTCCGCCTCCATCCGTCACCGGTCCAGCGTCTCACAACCGGCGGCGGCGTCCGCCCGGGCACGCCGGGCACCTGCACCGGGCGGGCGGACACCGGAACCCGGCACGACCTGCACCGGGACCGGCGTGTGTACGGCGAGAACGTGCCCGCAACGGTGACCTGGAATACTCGGTGGTGGCAGCGTTCGCGGTTTCGCGAATGTCCGGGCGTCGGTCCGGTATCGTTCGATCACTTTGTGCACCCGGTGCCGTGAGCAACCTCACCCACGCAGCACGAGGCACGGATGGTGACAACGCAAAGATGGGGAGCACGATGACTGAACTCGCGGATCGTTCCGCAACTCCGGCCGGGCGACAAGGCGCCAAGCGCAGCACGCGACTGCCCCGGGACGCTCGTCGACTCCAGTTGCTGCAGGCCGCGAGCGAGGTGTTCGTCAGCCGCGGGTACCACTCGGCGGGCATGGACGAGATCGCCGAGTGCGCTGGCGTCAGCAAGCCCGTCCTGTACCAGCATTTCCCGGGGAAGCTGGACCTGTATCTGGCGGTGCTGCAGAGCTACGTGGACAGCCTGATCTCGGGGGTCCGGCAGGCGCTGCGCTCGACCACCGACAACCGTCAGCGTGTCCGCGCCGCGGTCCAGGCGTTCTTCGATTTCGTCGACAACGACAGTCAGGGCTACCGGCTGGTGTTCGAGTCCGACCTGATGGGCGATCCGCAGGTGCTCTCCCGCGTCGACCGCGCCACCGAGGCCTGCGTCGACGCCGTCTTCGACCTCGTCGCCCACGACTCGGGCCTGGACCCCTACCGTGCGCGGATCCTCGCCGTCGGACTCGTCGGGACCAGCCAGTTCACGGCCAGGTACTGGTTGCAGGCGAATCGGCCGATCCCGAAGGAGGAGGCGGTCGACACCACCGTTCAGCTGGCCTGGGGCGGGCTGTCCCACGTGCCGATGCACGCCTGACCGCCGACGATCGACCCGATGACGCGAGAACGGGGCGTGCGGATTCGCACGCCCCGTTCCCCGTCTCCCGGTCAGCTCGCGAAGCCGACCTTGCGGCTGTCGGGCTGCCCGATCTCGACGTAGGCAACCTTCGACGCCTGAATCAGGAACTTGCGCTCCTTGTCGTCGGTGAGGACGAGAACTCCCGATACGTCGCCGCCGATTGCCGCGGAGACGAGCTCGGTCACCTCATCCGGGGTCTGCGCGCTGCTGAGGATCAGCTCGCGCGGGCTGTCAGAAATGCCGATCTTGACCTCCACGGCCAACCTCCGAACTCTCGTGCCATCACTGTCTGGTGGGGGAACCAACTGGTGTCAGGCTAGTGCAGCCGACCAGGACCGGGCCGCCTCGATGCCTGTGCTGAGAGCGAACAGGAGCGTCAGACGAGACCGAGCACCGCCATCCGTTCGGCATGCCGCTCCTGCATCCGGTCGAACAGTGCCGCGACACCGTTGAGGTCCCCGCTGGCCGACAGGACGAGGTCCGTGAGCGCCTCCCGCTGCGCCATCACGTATTGCGCCTGCGTGATCGCCTCGCCGAGCAGCCGCCTGCCCCACAACATCAGGCGGTCCTTCTCCTTCGTCGACGCCAGCACCGCGGCGCTGACCTCCTGAACGACGAACTCGGAATGCCCGGTCTCCGCGAGCACCTCCCGCACCACCGCACCGACCGACGGGTCGAGCGCGCCGGCGATCTCGAGGTAGAAGTCGGCGGCGATGCCGTCACCGACGTGGGCCTTGACGAGCGACTCGAGCCAGGTCGATGGGTGGGTGGACGCGTGGTAGTCGTCGAGCGGCCGCACGAACGGGGACATCGCCGCGTACACCTCGAGTCCGCGTTCGGTGAGCGCGGACTCGAGCGTCTCGAAGTGCCGCATCTCCGCGCCTGCCATCCGCGCCAGCGCCACCTTCCCGGCCAGGGCCGGGGCCATCCGGGCGTCCTCGGCGAGCCGGTAGAAGGCGGAGATCTCGCCGTAGGCGAGGAGGGCGAACAGCTCACTGACACCCGGGTGGTCGGCGGCGATGACGGGCGACAGCGAATCGGCAGAATTGGCTCCCATGTGGACAGCGTAGACCGCGCCTACCTGCGAACTCGGCCGCGGCGGTTACCATGGTTGCGGGCCGCAGCCCGATCGTCCGGGCAATCGGACGCATCGCGGCGACCATGGCGGCCCGAAGATGATGTGCGCGCACCTGATCCGTAGGTCCGTTCCCGCGCCGCGCCGAGAGACCCCTCTTGCGCGCCGGGCAGCAGGAACCGAGGCCGTCGGACGAGGCACCGACGACAGTCGGACCCGGGGTTGCCGTATCGGACGGTGGGCACCACCCACCCGTCGGACACGGATCCGCCCGGGCGGTCGACACCCGGCCTGGCCCAGCTCGTGCGCGCGTGCCGACGAGGAAGGCCAGACCACTGAGCAAGATCACGATCGACCATGAAGACGACGCGAGCGAGACCACACTGTCCGCCCAGCTCGACGAGACCCACACCGCCCCCAGCTTCGCCGAACTCGGCGTCCGCGACGAGATCGTCCGGGCGCTGGCGGAGATCGGCATCGAACGCACCTTCGCCATCCAGGAGTTGACGCTTCCGCTGGCGCTCGCTGGCGACGACCTGATCGGTCAGGCCCGCACCGGCATGGGCAAGACGTTCGGCTTCGGCGTCCCGCTGCTGCACCGCGTCAGCACCGGCTCCGGCACCGCCGCGCTCGACGGCACCCCGCGGGCGCTGGTCATCGTCCCGACCCGGGAACTGTGCATCCAGGTCACCGAGGATCTGGTGAACGCGGGCAAGTACCTGAAGGCCGGCACCCGGAAGCTTGAGGTGCTGTCGATCTACGGCGGCCGCCCCTACGAAACGCAGATCGAGGCCCTGCGGAAGGGCGTCGACGTCGTCGTCGGCACCCCCGGCCGACTGCTCGACCTCGCCAAGCAGGGGCACCTGATCCTCGGGAAGGTCGGGGTTCTGGTCCTCGACGAGGCCGACGAGATGCTCGACCTCGGCTTCCTGCCCGACATCGAGCGCATCCTGCAGATGGTCCCGGACGGACCCTCCGGCTCCGCTCCCGGCCGCCAGACGATGCTGTTCTCCGCGACGATGCCCGGCCCGATCATCACCCTCGCGCGCACGTTCCTGACCCGGCCGACGCACATCCGCGCCGAGGAGCCGGAGTCCTCGGCGGTGCACGACCGCACCACCCAGCACATCTTCCGCGCCCACGCGCTCGACAAGGCCGAGATGGTGGCCCGAATCCTGCAGGCCGACGGCCGCGGCGCGACGATGATCTTCACCCGCACCAAGCGCACCGCACAGAAGGTCGCCGACGAGCTGAACGAGCGCGGATTCTCGGTCGGGGCCGTGCACGGCGACCTCGGCCAGATCGCACGGGAGAAGGCCCTCAAGGGGTTCCGCACCGGCAAGGTGGACGTGCTGGTCGCGACCGATGTCGCGGCCCGCGGCATCGACATCGACGACGTGACACACGTCATCAACTACCAGTGCCCCGACGACGAGAAGACCTACGTCCACCGGATCGGCCGCACCGGTCGCGCAGGCCGCACCGGCACCGCGGTCACCCTCGTCGACTGGGACGACGTGCCGCGCTGGCAGCTGATCGACAAGGCGCTGAACCTGGGCGTCGCCGATCCGGTCGAGACCTACTCCAGCTCCGAGCACCTCTACACGGATCTCGGCATCCCGACCGACGCGAAGGGTTCGGTCCGGAAGCCGAAGCCCGCGCGCACGAACGAGGCTCCGGCGGAGAGCGCCGACAAGGCCGAGCGGCCGCAGCGGACCCGCACCAGGAAGCGGACCCGAGGTGCACGGTCCGCCGAGGCCGCCACCACCGCGCCTGCCGACACCTCATCGGAGGCCGTCGCCCCGGAACCCACGTCGCCGAGCGGCGAGGGGACCCCGGCCCGGCGCCGGCGCCGGCGCCGTCGCCCGTCCACCGGCGCGGCCACCTCAGCGGCGCCCGCAGCGACGGAGTAGCCACCCACGTGCTCGCACCCGAGCGGCGCACCCGCGCCGACGTTTTCGCCGCCTGCGCGATCGCGCTGCTCGTCGTTGTCGCCGCGGGCGCGGTCTGGTTCACCGGGGATGCCCGCGGCACCGAATCGGTAACCGCGAGCACCCCCGCCGTCCCGGCGGAGACCGCGCTGACGGTGCCCGACACCCTGACCGAGTCCTGGCGTGCCGCCAGCGGCGCCACCGCCGCCCCCGTTGCCGCGGGTGGCGCCGTGGTCAGCGGCGCGGGCGACACCGTCACCGGACACGACCCGGAGACCGGAAGCGCGCTGTGGTCGTATCGGCGGGACCGGGCACTGTGCGGGGTGATCGGGGCCTGGAACACCGCGGTCGCGGTCTACCCCGATGATCGGGGCTGCGGTCAGGTCACCCAACTCGACGGGTCCACCGGGGTTCGGCAGGCGCAGCGATCCAGCGACGCGGACCCCTCCGTGACGTTGTCCGAGGACGGCACCTACCTCACCTCCCGCGGCGACTCCCGGCTGGAGGTGTGGCGCTCGGACCTGGTGCGCACCCTCGAATTCGGTCGGGTCGACGCCCCGGTCAACCCCGGTGTGCAGCCCCGCTCCGGCTGCGCCCTGCTGTCGTCCGGGTCCAGCAGCAGCCGGCTCGCGGTGCTCGAATCCTGTCCGGGGGAGGACGGCGTCCGGCTCGACATCCTGAACCCGGCACCGAAGGACAATTCCGAGCCCGAGGAGTTCGGGTCGACCCTGCTCGGTGACGTCGCGCGCGCCGCCGTCCTCGGCGTCTCGGGGGAACGCACCGCCGTCTACGTTCCCGGGACCCCGACGGCGGCGGCATCGGTCGCGGTGTTCGACGGCAGCGGCAACGAAACCGCCCGGCATCCCGCCCCCGCCGACGTCTCCCCCACCGCCACCGTCGCCCGCACCGCATCGTTCATCAGCTGGTGGACCGGCTCCACCGTGATCGCCCTGCGGACAACGGATTTCACGCCGTTGTGGTCGTTCCCCGATGCGCTCGGCCCCGGCGCCGTGATGGCCGGTCAGGTCCTCGTCCCCGTCGAGGGCGGCATCGCGGTGCTCGACCCGGTCACCGGCGCCGACCTCCGCCGCATCCCGGTCGACCGACCCGACAGCACGCCGCCCCGACCGGTCACGACCACCGTCCTCGGTTCCGTCGTCGTCGAACAGCGCGGGGACGAGCTCGTCGCGCTGCGCTAGGAGACATGCCCTAGGATCCCCGGTCACTCGCAGTGCGGCAGCGGGGTCCCGTCGTCCCAGTACGCGACGAGGCCGCGGGCCAGCTCGCGGTACGCCTTGGCCCCCTTGTTGGTGCGCCCGGCGAGCACCGTGGCCCCCGACGCGCTCGCCTCCGCGAATCGGACGGTGCGCGGGATCGGCGGCGCGAGCACCGGCAGGTCGTAGCGGTCCGCGACATCGGCGAGCACGTCCCTGCTGTGCGTCGTGCGGGCGTCGTAGAGGGTCGGCAGGGCACCGAGCAGCGCCAGCTCCGGATTGGTGATCTCCCGAACCTCGGCGACCGTCCGCAGCAGCTGCCCGACCCCGCGGTGCGCGAGCGTCTCGCACTGCAGCGGCACCAGCACCGCGTTCGCCGCCGTTAGCCCGTTGAGGGTGAGCACGCCCAGCGACGGCGGGCAGTCGACGAGGACCACGTCGAAGTCGTCGCCGAGCGTGGCAAGGGCCCGCTTGAGCGCGAATTCGCGGCCCGGCCGCATCAGCAGCACCGCCTCCGCCCCCGCCAGGTCGATCGTTGCCGGAACCAGGGCGAAACCCTCGTCGGTATCGACGATCACCTCCCGGAGCGGCAGCTGCCCCGTCAGCACCTCGTGCACCGACGCCTCGACCCGGTCCGGGTTGTGTCCCAGCGAGAAGGTCAGGCAGCCCTGCGGGTCGAGGTCGACCACCATCACCTTCCGCCCCAGCCCGGCCAACGCCGCCGCCAGTGATGCCACCGTCGTGGTCTTCGCGACCCCACCCTTTTGATTCGCCACCGCGAGCACAGTTGTCACGGCAGTGATCTTTGCGCACTCGGGGCGCGCTGGCGAGACCCTCACCTGAGATGATCGCGGATGTGCCCTCTCAACGACCACTCGGCGACACCGAACGCGCGGGCGCGGCGACACCGGACCGCGCTGGCGGACGGATCGTGCTGCTGCGGCACGGGTCAACGGAGTGGGCGGCCCGTGGACGGCACACCGGCCGCACCGACGTCGCGTTGACCGCCGAGGGGGAGGCACAGGCGCGGGCCGCCGCCGGGCGCCTGACCGGGCTGGGCCTGCACGACCCGGCGGTCCTGTGCAGCCCCCGCAGGCGCTCGGCGCGCACAGCCGAACTGGCCGGCCTGGACGCCCGCACGTGGGACGCGCTCGCCGAATGGGACTACGGCGACTACGAGGGTCTGACCACCCCGCAGATCCGGGAGCTGGTGCCGCACTGGACGGTGTGGACGCATCCGTGCCCCGGCGGCGAGGACGCCGACGCGGTCGAGTCGCGCGCGGACCTGGTGCTGTCCGTCGCCGAATCCCACCTCCCCGGCCGCGACGTCGTCCTCGTCGGGCACGGCCACTTCTCCCGGGCGCTGATCACCCGCTGGGTGGGGTTCCCGGTGCTCGAGGGCCGTCGCTTCGCGCTGTCCCCCGGTGCCGTCACGGTGCTCGGGTACGAGCGCGGCGTCCGGCAGATCGTCGCCCACAACGCCAGCTGACCACCGACCACATCCGAAACGAAAGAGGTTCCCGATGATTCGCCGCATCACCGCCGCGGACGTGCCCGCCGTCACCGGCCTGGTGTACGACCTGGCCGAGTACGAAAAGGCGAGGGACGAGTGCACCGTCACCGAGGCCCAGCTGACGGCCGCGCTGTTCGGTCCGCAGCCGACGGTGTTCGGTCACGTCGTCGAGGACGGCGGCGCGGTGGTGGGGACCGCGCTGTGGTTCCGGAACTTCTCCACCTGGGACGGGGTGCACGGCATCTACCTGGAGGACCTGTACGTGCAGCCCGCCTTCCGCGGCCGAGGTCACGGGCGGGCACTGCTCGCGACCCTGGCCCGCGAGTGCGTCGCGAACGGCTACACCCGGCTGGCGTGGTCGGTGCTGAAGTGGAACACCCCGTCGATCGAGTTCTACGACTCCCTCGGCGCGGAACCGCAGGACGAGTGGACGGGCTACCGGCTCAGCGGTGCCGCGCTGGCCGGACTGGCGGGTACGGCCTGACCGCCGGTCATTCCTCGGCGGCGTCGTCCCCGTACTCCTGCGCCATCCACCGCGACGTCGGCGCCGCGAACAGGCACGCCAGCGCGGGCAGGACGACGATGCCGAACACCACGCCGAGTGCGGGCTGGTGCGAATCGGTCAGCAACGACCACACCACCGGCAGCAGCAGCAGCTGGGCCACCACCGCGATCGCCCGGCCCCACCGGTGCCCGCGCAGCAATGCGATCCCGGCCGCGAGCACCGCACCACCGAGGATGACGAACCAGGCGGCCGTCCCGTACGGGTTCGCGGCCTCCCGGTCGTGCCCGAGCAGACCCCGGATCACCAGCACGAGCGCGACGACGACGGCGACGACGCCCTCGAAGGTGACCAGGCCGCCGGCCCAGCGAACCGTGGCGGGAAGGGACGGAGATGCGGGTGACTCGGACACGGCAGCCACCCTATAGAACGCGGCACCCGGGTCGCCGCCAGCGTCCCGGCGACCGCGTTGGGCGCGGGCCGGCGCCGACGCCCTAAGCTCGTGATCCGTGCGCGCGCTGCTGATCGTGAACCCGAATGCGACCTCGACCACCCCGGCTGCCCGGGACCTGCTCGCGCATGCCCTGTCGAGCCGGGTGCAGGTCCGGGTGGTGCACACCACCCACCGTGGTCACGCCGCCGAGCTGGCCCGGCGGGCGGTCATCGAGGGGATCGGGCTGATCATCGTGCACGGCGGCGACGGCACCGTCAACGAGGTCGTCAACGGACTGCTCGGCGCCCCGGAGCCCGGGTCGATGAGCGCGCTGACGATCGGACCGACCCCGCTCGTCGCGGTGGTGCCGGGTGGGTCCGCGAACGTCTTCGCCCGCTCCCTCGGCATCGACCCGGATCCCGTGGTTGCGACGAACCAGCTGATCGAACTGCTCGAGCTGCGGGAGCGGCGACGAATCGGGCTGGCGCACTGCGACGGCCGATGGTTCACCTTCAATGCCGGGCTCGGGCTGGACGCGCAGGTGTGCGAGGCGATCGACCTTGCCCGCGCGAAGGGCCACGCAGCGACCCCGTCCCGGTACGTGCGGACCGCGGTGCGCACCTTCCTCCGGACCCGGCGGATCGAGCCGACGCTGACGGTGGAGGTGCCGGGGCACGAGCCGGTCGACGGGGTGCACTACGCGTTCGTGTCGAACTCGAGCCCGTGGACGTACCTGAACCAGCGCCCCGTCGCGGTCAACCCGGACACCGCCTTCGACACCGGTCTCGGCGTGTTCGCGATGCGCACGATGAGCATCGCACGGAGCCTGCCGATGGTGCGCCAGCTCCTGAAGCCGGGGTCGAACCCGAAGTCGCGCAACCTTTTTCGGGTGGATGACACCCCTCGGGTGCGGATCACCTCGACCACCCCGATCGGGCTCCAGATGGACGGGGACTACATCGGAAAGCGCACCGAGGTGAACTTCGTCGCGGTGCGCGACGCGCTGACGATGGTGGCCCCGAGCCGCGGCTGACACCGTGCCGACCCCGCCGCCGATGCCGCGCGGCGGGCGCGGAGCCGGGCAAGAACCCTACTCCCATAGTGCAAAAGTCCCGCGAGCGGGGTACAAAGTAATGCAGACCACACCGGGTGATTCGCAATAGTGAGTTACCCCACGGACGGGCCATTTTCTATTGACTTCCTGCGCGTTCGTGAAAGCATTCACAAGCAACAGCGCGGAAACATTCGACTCAACCGCGCATGAACGACGCGATACGCAACGGTGCGTGACGGCCCGACTTCCGGAGCCAGTCCGCTGCCAACGAACACACAGACGACACGGTGCGATGCACCCGGTAAAGGAGCAGAAGGATGGACTGGCGCCACAAGGCAATCTGTCGGGACGAGGACCCGGAGTTGTTCTTCCCTGTGGGCAACAGTGGACCGGCCATCGCGCAGATCGCGGACGCCAAGCTGGTGTGCAACCGCTGCCCCGTGACCGCCGATTGCCTGTCGTGGGCCCTCGAGTCGGGTCAGGACGCAGGCGTGTGGGGCGGCATGAGCGAGGACGAGCGGCGCGCGCTCAAGCGGCGGAACGCACGCACCCGGGCTCGCAGCGCGGTCTGACACACAGCTGTCGTCACTGAGGCCCGGCACCGAAAGGTGCCGGGCCTCAGCGCTGTTCACACCGAGCGACGGTCACACGCGGGTGGCGGCACGGCGCCCCAACGGAACCCGCAACGCCGCCTCCGTTCCACCACCGCGCCGAGCCGGGCGCAACCCGAGCGAGCCACCGAGTTCCGCGGACACCAGGGTCCGCACGATCTGCAGGCCCAGGCTCTCCGAGCGCTCCAGGCTGAAACCGTCGGGCAGGCCCGTCCCGTCGTCGTGGATCACCACGTCCAGCCAGCGCGCCGACCGCGTCGCCCGCAGCGTCACCGTCCCGTCCTGTCCCGGCTCGTACCCGTGCTCGATGGCGTTCTGCACCAGCTCGGTCAGCACCATCACCAGCGGTGTGGCCCGCTCCGCGGGAAACACCCCGAAACTGCCCTCCCGGCGGATCTGCACCGTGCTGTTGACCGCGGCCACGTCCGCCATGATCGGCACCAGCCGGTCGACGACCTCGTCGAGGTTGACCTCCTCGTCGACGGACATCGACAGGATGTCGTGGACGAGCGCAATCGAGGTGACCCGGCGCACCGACTCGGCGAGCGCCAGCCGCGCCTCGTCGTTCTGGGTGCGGCGGGCCTGCAATCGCAGCAGCGCGGCCACCGTCTGCAGGTTGTTCTTCACCCGGTGGTGGATCTCCCGGATGGTGGCGTCCTTGCTGAGCAGAGCCCGGTCGCGGCGTTTGACCTCGGTGACATCCCGAATCAGGACCACGGCGCCCGCCGGGTTTCCGCCGGGCCGCAACACCAGCGTGCGCAGCAGCACGATCGCCCCGCGCGCCTCGACCTCCATCCGCTTGCCCGCCTTCCCGGCGAGGGCGGCGCGAATGTCGGTGGCGACATCCTGCGCGTCGAACGGGTCGGTGATCAGGGTGCGGGTCACCGCGGCCAGGTCCCGACCCTTGAGCGTGGTCGTGGTCAGCCCCATCCGGTGATACGCCGACAGTGAGTTCGGGCTCGCGTAGACGACGATGCCGTCCGGGTCGAGCCGGATGAAGCCGTCCCCGGCCCGGGGGCTGGACAGGATCTCGCTCTGCTCCTCCGGCGTCGGGAAGGTGCCCTCGCTGATCATCTGGCACAGCTCGGCCGCGCAGTCGAGGTAGGCCACCTCCAGCGGGCTCGACTGCCGCTGCTGCGTCGGGTTGGTGTCGCGGCTCAGCACCGCGATCACGTCCCCGTTGCAGCGCACCGGGATGGCCTCGCGGCGCACCGGGTTGCCTCCCCCGGAGTCCTGCACCCGCACGATCCGCCACTCGGTGAGCGCCTGCCGCACGTGCGGATGCTCGCTGTCCGAGACCACCCAGCCCACCGCGTCCTCCGCGAACGCCGTCGGCGCGGTCGTGGGACGACACTGGGCGACGCACACCAGCCGGGCATCCTCGTCCGGCTCGGCGAGCCCGGCGTCGGTGGAGACCCAGAGCAGCACGTCGGCGAACGACAGGTCCGCAAGCAGTTGCCACTCCCCGACCACCCGCTGGAGGTGGTCAACGCCCTCACCGGGGAGTTCGGTGTGCTCGGCGAGCAGGTCACTGAGGGTCGACATCGGCGGCGCGGGTCAGGAGATGACGGCGATCAGGTCGCCCTGCTGAATGACGTCGCCGACCGCGACGTCGACCGAGGTGACGGTGCCGTCGACCTCCGCGATCACCGGGATCTCCATCTTCATCGACTCCAGGATCACGAGGGTGTCCCCCTCCTTCACCGCGTCACCGGCGGCGACAACCACCTGGAAGACGGTGGAGACCATTTCGGCGCGCACGTCTTCGGCCATCGAGCACCTCGCTTGTGTTGGGACCTACCAGTGGAAGTACAGCCAACCACACGTGGAAGAATGTCCCCGAGCGAGATCGGACAAGAAGGGAGACAACCATGGGTAAGCGTGGTCGCAAGAAGCGCAGCCGCAAGGGCAGTGCCGCAAACCACGGCAAGCGTCCCAACGCCTGAGCGCGTAGACGAAGCCAGTAACGCCGAACGGGCGGTTACCGCGTCCCCCTCTCGGGTGATGTTCCGGTAACCGCCCGTTCGACGTCCTTGCTACTGCGCGGGATCGATGCGGGTGACGATCGTGGTCTGGCTCAGCTGAATCCGCAGCCGCTGCCGGAGGCCCTCCGGCGCGTGCTCGCCGCCGCACTTGCGCGAGAGCAGCGACTTCACCTTCGCCTCGATGCCGTAGGCCTCGAAGCAGGAGCCGCAGTCCTCCATGTGCTGCTGCAGCCGGGCGCGGGTGCGCTCGTCGCATTCGTTGTCGAGCATCAGCCAGACGTCGGCGATCACGGCGGAGCAGTCGAGCCGCTCGAATTCGTTCTGCTCGCTCACCGGGACGCCTCCTGCTCCTGGCCTGTGGTTGTTGTGGTGGCGCCGCGGTTGAATCCGCGTTCGCGGGCGACATCGGCGAGCAGCCCGCGCAGTTGCTTCCTGCCGCGGTGCAGCCGCGACATGACCGTTCCGATCGGGGTACCCATGATCTCGGCGATCTCCTTATACGGGAACCCTTCGACGTCCGCGTAGTAGACGGCCATCCGGAACTCCTCCGGCAGCTGCTGCAGCGCGTTCTTGATCTCGTCGTCGGGCAGCGCATCGAGCGCCTCCACCTCCGCCGACCGCAGACCCTGCGAGGTGTGCTCGGCGGTGGCGGCGAGCTGCCAGTCGGTGATCTCGTCGGTCGGGTACTGCGCGGGCTGCCTCTGCTTCTTCCGGTACGAGTTGATGTACGTGTTGGTCAGGATGCGGTACAGCCACGCCTTGAGGTTGGTGCCCTCCTTGAAGGAACGGAACGCGGAGTACGCCTTGACGTACGTCTCCTGCACCAGGTCCTCCGCGTCGGCGGGGTTGCGGGTCATCCGCAGCGCGGCGCCGTACAGCTGGTCGAGCAACGGCAACGCGTCCCGCTCGAATCGCTGCGTCAGCTCGGCCTCCGTCTCACCTGCGGCGCCAACATCCGGGCCGGTGTCTCGGGGTTCGCTCAGGTCGTTGGGCACGGTGATCCCTTCGCTCTCGTCAGAGATCAAGGCTACCGCCACCGGCCCGACGGGCTGTCGATCAGCGCCCCTCACGACCTTCCTCGCTGCGGGACGTTCGAGGCATTGCACCGACACCGGCGGCTCCTTCCGACATGGACCAACGTGCCCGGTGCAACGCGCCGACGGCGAAGACTGTTCCCCACCGCAACGACCACCGCCCGCGGCCCTACAGTCTTCAGGCATGGCAGGCTCCGCAACCCCGGCGACCCAGACCCTGGTCAAGGCCAAGGTTCCGCATCGCGTCCACGGATACGACCACGACCCGACCAACGCCTCCTACGGCACCGAGGCCGTCGATGCGCTGGCGGGAGAGCTCGGCCTTGACGCCGCGCAGATCCTCAAGACGCTGGTGATCAAGACCTCGGACGGCAAACTCGCGGTCGCGGTGCTCCCGGTCCCGTCGAAGCTGTCGCTCAAGGCGGCCGCCGCGGCACTCGGAGCGGGGAAGGCGGTGATGGCGGAGCAGGCGGACGCGGAGCGGTCGACGGGCTACGTGCTCGGCGGCATCTCCCCGCTGGGGCAGCGCCGGACGCTGCCGACGGTGATCGACGCGTCCGCCACCGACTGGGATCGGGTGCTGTGCAGCGCGGGCCGCCGCGGCCTGGAGATCGACCTGGACCCGCGGGACCTGGTTCGGTTGACCGGGGCGGTGCTGGCGCCGATCACCGCGGGCTGACCCGTCGGGAACAAACCCGCCCGGCGAAACCGTTGCACGTGGCAACCATGTGTCCGTGTCAGAAAGCCGGTGCCCTCGTGACCGTTCCGCTCTCCATCCTCGACCTCGCGCAGATCGGCGACGGCGAGCACGCCCGGGACAGCTTCCGCGCCAGCGTCGAGATGGCCCGGGCCGCGGAACGACAAGGCTACCAACGTATCTGGTACGCAGAACACCACAACATGCCGTCGATTGCCTCGTCGGCGACGAGCGTCCTGATCGCGCACATCGCCGCGAACACCGAGTCCATCCGGCTCGGATCCGGTGGCGTCATGCTGCCGAACCACGCGCCGCTGACCATCGCCGAACAGTTCGGCACCCTCGCCGAACTGCATCCGGGCCGCATCGACCTCGGACTCGGCCGCGCCCCGGGCAGCGACCAGCAGACGATGCGGGCGCTGCGCCGGGACCCGTCGTCCGCCGACTCCTTCCCGCAGGACGTCCTCGAACTGCAGGGCTACCTCACCGGCCCGACCCGGGTGGCGGGCATCGAGGCCACCCCGGGCAAGGGCACGAACGTGCCGCTGTACATCCTCGGCTCGTCGCTGTTCGGCGCGAAACTCGCGGCGATGCTCGGCCTGCCGTACGCGTTCGCCTCACATTTCGCCCCCAACGCCCTCGACGACGCGATCGCGATCTACCGCCGCGAGTTCCGCCCGTCGGCGCAGCTCGCGGAGCCGTACGTGATCGCGGCCGTCAACGTCATCGCCGCCGACACCGAGGACGAGGCGCAGGCCCTGTTCACCGCGACCCAACGCAAGCGGGTCCAACTGTTCGTCGGCCGCGGCCGCACCTTCACGCCGGAGGAGACGGACCTCGTCCTCACCTCGCCGGCGGGCCAGCAGGTGCTGCAGATGCTGCGGTACACCGCGGTCGGCACCGCGCAGCAGGTGCGCGACTACCTCGACACGTTCACCGCACGCACCGGCGCCGACGAGCTGATGGTCGTCTCCTCGGCAACGGACCGGTCCGCGTGGCTGCGGTCGCTGGAACTGGTTGCCGAGGTCAGCGACCTCGCCTCCCCCGCACCCTCACCCAAGGTTCCGTAATGTCACATTGGGGGTCGCCAGGTAAGCCAATGTGACATTAGGGAACGCACGCGGGGATCAGAGCAGGCTGATCTGCTCGCCGACGGCGGTGCCGGGCGGCGCGGCGGGCGCGATCAGGTCGGCGCCGTCGTTGCGGACGCTGTTGACGCGGTCCGAGACGCGCCGGATCTCGATGCCCGCCGCGACCGCCTCGGAGACCCCGGCGAGCAGGTCGCCGGGGTCCTCACCGTCGGGGTCGAGCCAGCGGTCCCAGTGGTCCGGGGTGAGGATCAGCGGCATCCGATCGTGCACGGACCGCAGTTCCCCGACCGCGTCGGTGGTCAGGATCGTGCAGCTGAGCAGCGGGACGCTCGCGCCAGCCCGGGCCGCGGGGTCGTGCCACACCGACCAGAGCCCGGCCATGAACAGCCGCGACCCGTCGGCCGGGGTCAGGTAGTGCGGGACCTTCACCGCCTTGCCCGCCGCGGTCGGCTCGGTCGTCCACTCGTACCAGCCGTCCATCGGGATCAGCGCCCGCTTACCCCGCACCGCGGCCCGGAACGCCGGCTTCGTCGGTGCGGTGTCGGCGCGGGCGTTGAACAGCGGCGCCGACCGGACCGGCGCACCGTCCTCGCCCGCCTTCGTCCACGGCGGCACCAGCCCCCACCGCATCCGCCGGATCCGCCGCGTCGGGTCGGCGTCGGGGTGTTCCCGGTCGTGCCGGGCGACGACGGCGAGCACCGGGTCGGTCGGCGCGACGTTGTACCGCTCGGTCGGCCGCGGCGGCGCCGACCCGGTCTCGTCGACCGCATCAAGTTCGACCGCGAGCAGGGCCGGGTCGACCGTGGTCGCATATCTCCCACACATGCCGTCCATTCTGGTCGCCCGCACCGACACGTGCAGGGGGCGTGCCGACCGGCGTGCCGCCCGATGCGGGAAGATGGTGGCCGTGAGTCTGTGGAGAGCGCCCCGAGCCGTATCGCCCGTGCACGCGACCGTGACCCTGCCGGGGTCGAAGTCGATCACCAACCGGGCGCTGATCCTCGCCGCGCTCGCCGACGGGCCGTCCACCGTCACCGGAACCCTCCGCAGCCGCGACACCGACCTGATGATCGATGCCCTGCGCGCGCTCGGCGTCGACATCACCGAACTCGACTCCCCCACCACCCTGCGCGTCACGCCGGGGCCGCTGCACGGCGCCGGCGTGGACTGCGGCCTTGCCGGCACCGTGATGCGATTCCTGCCCCCGGTGGCGGCCTTCGCCGACGGCGCGGTCGCGTTCGACGGTGACGAGCAGGCCCGCAGCCGCCCCCTCGGCACCATCCTCGACGCGCTGCGCGGCCTCGGTGTGTCGATCGACGGCGACGGACTGCCGTTCACCGTCACCGGCCGCGGCGCCGTCGCGGGCGGTGAGGTGACGATCGACGCGTCCGGGTCGTCGCAGTTCGTGTCCGGCCTGCTGCTGTCCGCGGCGCGGTTCACCGACGGCGTCGTGGTCCGCCATGCGGGCGCGGCGGTGCCGTCGATGCCGCACATCGACATGACCGTGGAGATGCTGCGCACCGCCGGGGTGCGGGTGCACACCCCCGCCGCGGGGGGGCAGGCGATCTGGCGGGTCGAGCCGGGACCCGTCGCCGCGGTGGACTGGGTGGTCGAACCCGACCTGTCGAACGCGACCCCGTTCCTCGCGGCGGCCGCGGTGACGGGTGGCGTGGTGAGCGTGCCGCGGTGGCCCGCGTCGACGACCCAGCCCGGTGACGCGATCCGCGGCATCCTCACCGACATGGGGGCCGCCGTGTCCCTTGATGATTCGGTGCTGACGGTCACCGGACCGGACCGCCTGCACGGCATCGACGTCGACCTGCACGACGTCGGCGAGCTCACCCCCACGGTCGCCGCGCTCGCCGCGCTCGCCGACTCGCCGTCGACGCTGCGTGGCATCGCCCACCTGCGCGGGCACGAAACCGACCGGCTCGCAGCGCTGTCCGCCGAGATCAACAACCTCGGCGGCGCGGCAACCGAGACCGCGGACGGCCTGCACATCGACCCGCGACCGCTGCACGGGGGCGAGTGGGGCTCGTACGCGGATCACCGGATGGCCACCGCGGGTGCGATCGTCGGGCTGGTCGTCGACGGCGTCCACGTCGACGACGTGGAGACCACAGCGAAGACCCTCCCCGGCTTCGAGAAGCTGTGGGCGGACATGCTTTCCGATCGCATCGGGGCATCCTCCTGAGCGCGCGCCGGTACGACGAGTCCGATGTCCGGGTCCGCCCGGGCAAGGGCTCACGACCCCGCACCAAGAAGCGGCCGGAGCACCGGTCCGCCGAGTCCGCGATGGTCGTCTCCGTCGACCGCGGACGGTGGGGCTGCGTGCTGGACGACGACCCCGACCGCCCGGTCGTCGCGATGCGGGCGCGGGAACTCGGCCGCACCCCGATCGTCGTCGGGGACCGGGTCGGCGTGGTCGGCGACGTGTCGGGACGCGTGGACACCCTGGCCCGGATCGTGCGGGTCGAGGACCGGGCCACCGTGCTGCGCCGGACCGCCGACGACACCGACCCGTACGAGCGGGTCGTGGTCGCGAACGCCTCGCAGTTGCTGATCGTGGTCGCGCTCGCCGACCCGCCGCCGCGGACCGGCTTCGTGGAGCGAGCACTGGTCGCCGCCTATGTCGGCGGACTCGATCCGATCCTCTGCCTGACGAAGGGCGATCTCGCCGACCACCGCGAGTTCGCGGCGGCCTTCGAGGACCTCGACGTCCCGGTGGTATTGGCCGGAACCTCGGAACCACTGGACACCGTCGAGCGCATTCTGGCGGGGACGGTCACCGCACTGATCGGCCATTCCGGTGTCGGCAAGTCGACGCTCGTCAATCGCCTTGTCCCGGAGGCAGATCGGGCGACCGGGGTGGTGTCCGGGGTGGGCAAGGGCAGGCACACCTCGACGCAGTCCGTCGCGCTGCCGCTGCCGATCCGCGCCGGCGCCCCGGAGGGGGCGCCCCGCGGCTGGGTGATCGACACGCCCGGCATCCGGTCGTTCGGCCTCGCCCACATCTCGCCCGACGACGTGATGGGCGCGTTCGCCGACCTGGCGTCCGCGATCGAGGACTGCCCCCGCGGGTGCACCCATCTCGGGCCACCCGCGGACCCCGAGTGCGCGCTGGACCGACTCGACGGGCAGGCAGCGCGCCGCGCCGGCGCGGTCCGACAGCTGCTGGTGGCGCTGTCGTCGAACGAAACCTGGTGAGACCGGCGGCATCACCGGGCGAGATCACGATTCGGCCACCGCGGCCCGCCCGGGATGCCACACCCCGGTCCCTGTGTTTACGCTGTACGAGCTCAATCTGATTCGAATCAGCTCAGGTCACGACACAGGCTGGATTTCCCCGCCGTCACGAGACAAGGAGTAACTCAGATGGGTAGTTTCGAGGACGTCATCGACGCAGGTTCGGCCATCTTCGGCGATGTCAGGAGCATCTTCGCCACCCTCATCGACCTCGGGTCGTCGATCGTCGGCTCCTCCAACGAGCCTCCCGAGTAGCCACCTCCGGCTCCGCGAGCGACCCCGGATCCACCGGGTGGTCGTGACGCGCAGGTGGACCCACCGTCACGGGCGGGTCCACCTGCGCATGCACGCGTCGACGTCTCGGCCCGCCGAGCCCGCCGGATGGTCAGCGGGGCAACAGCTTCCGCAGCCCGCGCCGCTTCCTGCTCTCCCGGATCGCGGTCTTGAGCCCGCGCGAACGCCCGGTCGCCGGATCCCGGGTGAGGACGGTTTCGCGTCCCTCCCACTTGCGCTCGGAGGCGGTCTCCGGCGCGTCGTCCGTGGTGTCGGTGAGGTACGTGTTCGGCAGCGACAGCTTGGCGATGGTGCGCCACGCCTTCCCGTACTGCACCAGCAGCGGCCCCGTGGTGTACGGCAGGTCGTACTTGTCGCACAGTTCGCGGACCCGCACCGCGATCTCCGCGTAGCGGTTCGACGGCAGGTCCGGGAAGATGTGATGCTCGATCTGGTAGCTGAGGTTGCCGGTCATGAAGTCCATGGCGCGGCCGCCCGAAATGTTTGCGCTGCCGAGCATCTGCCGCAGGTACCACTGGGCCTGCGTCTCGTTGTCGACGTCGGCCTTGGTGAACTTCTCGGCGCCGTCCGGGAAGTGCCCGCAGAAAATGACGGCGTTGGTCCACACGTTGCGGATCACATTCGCGGTGAAGTTTGCGCTCATCGTCGACTTCCACGCCCTGCCGGTCAGCGCGGGGAAGACGACGTAGTCCTTGAGCAGCTGCTTGCCCATCTTGTCGCGGACCTCGCGCAGCTTGCGCTTGGTTTCCTCGCGGTCGTCCCGCCCCTTCGCGACCTTGCCGAGCTCGACATGCTGGGCGGCGATGCCGAACTCGAAGAACAGCGCGAGCAGGGTGTTGTAGACGAGGTTCCCCGCATTGAACGGCTTCCACCGCTGATCCCGGGTGACGCGCAGCAGCCCGTATCCCACGTCGTCGTCCATGCCGAGGATGTTGGTGTACTTGTGGTGCAGGTAGTTGTGGGTCTGCTTCCAGTGGGCGGACGGGCCGACCACGTCCCACTCCCAGCTGCTCGAGTGCACCTCGGGGTCGTTCATCCAGTCCCACTGCCCGTGCATCACGTTGTGCCCGAGCTCCATGTTCTCGATGATCTTCGCGACCCCGAGCATGCCGGCACCGAGCGCCCACAACGGGCGCTTGCGGCTGCCGAAGAGCACCGCGCGGCCACCGACCTCGAGGGAGCGCTGCAGCCGGATGGTGTTACGCAGGTACCGGGCGTCCCGCTCGCCGCGGGACGCCTCGATGTCGCGTCGGATCGCATCCAGCTCCCGACCGAGGGCCTCGATGTCGGCCTCGGTGAGGTGCGCGTATTCCTTGACGTCCGAAATAGCCATCGTTCTCCAGGTCCTGCTCGTCGATTACCGGCCTACCGTACCGTAGGTTACGCCAGCGTAGGTTTCCGTCGGCGGCCTGTGACGTCAATCACAGGCGTCGCCCTCACCTGCCGCGCAGCCGCCGCAGCGCGGACCGCAGCCCGACCCGGCGTCCGGTCGCCGGATCCACCCGCGGGGCACCCCCGTCGCCGAACCTGCGCTCCGACGACGTTTCCGGCGCATCGTCCGACGTCGCGGTCAGGAATCGGTCCGGGAGGGACAGCTTGAGCACGGTGCGCAGCGCCAGCAGGTACTGCCGCGACAGCGGCCCGGTCGTGTACGGCAGGTCGTACTCGTCGCACAGCGCCCGCACCCGCACCGACACCTCGCGCAGCCGGTTGCTGGGCAGGTCCGGGAACAGGTGGTGCTCGATCTGGAAGCTCAGGTTCCCGGTCAGGAAGTCCAACGCACGCCCACCGGAGATGTTCGCGCTGCCCAGCATCTGCCGCAGGTACCACTCCGGTCGGGTCTCCCGCTCCTGCTCGGCGACCGTGAACTTCTCGGCGCCGTCGGGGAAATGCCCGCAGAAGATCACCGCGTACGCCCACACGTTGCGGATCAGGTTCGCGGTCGCGTTCGCGGTCAGGGTGCTTCGCCACGCGGGCCCGGTGATCGCCGGGAACAGCACGTAGTCCTTGACCACCTGCCGGGTCGCCTTGCGCAGGAACGCCCGGTCGACCGCGCGCACGTGTTCCTGCCCCCGCGCCGCCTCCCCCTCCCTGGTGATCTTCCAGTCGTGCAGCGCGATGCCCCACTCGAACCCGGCGGCCAGCACCACATTGGCGACCGGCTGCAGCAGATTGATCGGCCGCCACGGCACGTCCCTGGTCATCCGAATGATTCCGAACTGGACGTCCTCGTCCATCCCGACGACGTTCGTGAAGGTGTGATGCGAGTAGTTGTGCGCCCGCTTCCACTGCGACGACGGCCCGGTCTGATCCCACTCCCACGTCGTGGAGTGGATCTCCGGGTCGTTCATCCAGTCCCACTGGCCGTGCACGATGTTGTGCCCGAGCTCCATGTTCTCGACGATCTTCGCGAGGCCGAGCATCGCGGTCCCCGCGATCCACGCGGGCCGGTACCTGCTGCCGAACAGGATCGCCCGGCCACCGATCTCGAGTGCCCGCTGGGCCCGAATCACGTTGTGGACGTACCGGGCGTCCGCGGCGCCCCGCGACTGCTCGACGTCCCTGCGGATCCGGTCCAGTTCCCGGCCGAGCTCCTCGATGTCACCCTCGGTTAGGTGCGAGAACTCTCTGATGTCCGTGATGGCCATCGTCGGCGCTACAGATCGATGGTGCAGTCGCCGGCCGCGACCGAGACGCACGTCTGCACCCGCTCGCCCTCGCCGTGCTCCTGCCCGGACCGCAGGTCGCGGACGTGGCCCGACAGCAGGGGCGCGACGCAGGTCTGGCAGATGCCCATCCGGCAGCCGAACGGCATCTGCACGCCGAGGTTCTCACCCGCCTCCAGAATCGTGGTGACGCCGTCAACGTCCGTGGCGCGGTCCGACTTCGCGAACGTCACCGTGCCGCCCTGCCCGGAGGTGTCGGCCCGCGCGATCGTGAACCGCTCGGTGTGCAGGCGGTCGGTGAGGCCCGCCTCGGCCCACACCCGCTCCACCTCGTCAAGCATCTCGACCGGCCCGCACGCCCAGGTCTGCCGCTCCCGCCAGTCCGGGTACAGCTCGTCGAGGTCGGCGAGCCGGAACCGGCCACCGCCGCGCGTGCACTGCACGTGGGAGACGAAGCTCGGGTGCGCGTCGTGCAGCGCGGACAGTTCGTCGCCGAACATCACGTCCTGCTCGGTCGGCGCCGAGTGCACGTGCACCACGTCGGGCACGGTGCCGCGCCGGACCATCGACCGCAGCATCGCCATCACCGGCGTGATGCCGCTGCCCGCGGTGAGAAACAGGATCTTCTCCGGCGGCGGCTCGGGCAGCAGGAAGTTGCCCTGCGGCGCGGCGAGCCGGACCACGGTGCCCGCGGGGACGCCGTTGATCAGGTGGCTCGACAGCCGACCCTCCGGCATCGCCTTCACCGCGATCGTGATCAGCCGGTGCTCACGACTCGGCGGCGACGTCAACGAGTAGGAGCGCCAGTGGAACCGGCCGTCGACGAGGATCCCGATGCCGATGTACTGACCGGGCTGGTAGTCGAAGTCGAAGCCCCAGCCCGGCTTGATCACCAGGGTCGCCGAGTCCGCGGTCTCGGTCCGCACCTCGACCACCTTGCCGCGCAGTTCGCGGGCCGACCACAACGGATTGGCCAGGTGCAGGAAGTCGTCCGGCAGCAGCGGCGTCGTCACCCGGGTCACCGCCCCGCGCAGCATGTTCACACTCGGCCGTCGCGGTGCCGACACGTCGGCCGCCGGCGCCTCGAGCCACTTCCTCAAGCCCATCAAACTTCCATCCACTCGCAGAGGTTACGGGCCCGTAGGTTACCCGCAGGTGAGGCAGCCTGTCACGCACTCCGCCGGACGCTCAGAGCAGGTCGAGCAGGAAGGGGAGTTCCTGGGTGGCATACCAGGCCAGATCGTGGTCCTCCGCATCCCCGAGCACGAACTCGGCGTCCGCGTCACCGAGGTCGGCGGCGTCGACGACCTCGGCGGCCCGCTCGACCGCGGCCTCCGCATCGGAGAGGTCGACGTGCACCGACGCCACCGCGGACAGCGGCAGCGGGGCCGCGAGCCGGACCACCGCGTCGTCGAGGTCCGGGCGCAGCGCCACCTCGTCCACGTCGGCGGCGATCACCGCCCGCCGATACATCACCGACCCCGCCGGGTGCTCGCCCTCGGCGGCCTCGGGTCGCTCACGCTCCCCCGCCTCGGTTGCGATCAGCCGCAGCGATGCCCGGGCCGCCTCGGTCATCGCCACCTCGGCGAGCTCGTCATCGTCACCGGTCGCGTAGGACTCCCGCAACGCGGGCGTCACCGCGAACGCGGTCCGGCTGACCGGGTTCAGCTCCTCCTCGGCGACCAACCGCTGCAACATTGCGATCGTCGCGGGCACGTAAACCCTCATGCATTCCCCTTCACCGGCAGACTTCCACCAACTCGTCGAGCGCCTCGTACAGCAACCCGGTGATCACGTCGACGTCGGACATCGCGTCCCGGTCACCGTTCAAACCGTAGTAGACGTGGCCGTCGTACGACGTCAGGCCGATGCTCAGCGCCTGGTTGCGGATCAGCGGCGACACCGGATACGTCTCCAGCAGCTGCGCGCCCCCGAGGCACAGCGTCGACTGCGGGCCCGGCGCGTTGGTGATCATCACGTTGAACATCCGCTGCGACAGCCCACTCGCCATCCGCAGCCCCATCGCGTGCAGGGTCGCCGGGGCGGTCCCCGACACCCGAACCAGGGTCTGGGCCGCCACCGTCCGGTTCTGCTGGGTGTGTGCCTCGGTCGCGTGCGCGATGTGGGACAGCCGGACAACCGGATTGGGCTCCCCGACCGGCAGATCGATCAGCAGCGACGACGCCCGCCGCTCGTCGCTGCCCGGCGCGTCGATCGCCATCGGCACCATCGCCCGGACCGTCGAGAACGCGGTGACCGGTTCGCCCCTGGACAGCAGCCAGTTCCGCAACGCCCCGGTCAACACCGCGAGGATCACGTCGTTCACCGCGCACCCGAAGCGGCGGCGCACCGTCCGGTAGTCGTCGAGCGACGTCTTCGCGGTCGCGAACCGCCGGTTCCGCGAGATGGTGGCGTTCAGCGGGGTGGCGGGCGCCGTCGACGCCGCGGTGCGCAGCAGCGCCGCCACGTTGCCGATCGCGGCCGCCGCCGTTCCTGCGACGTCACCCACCCGCATGCGGACCGTCGCGACGCCCTCCGCGGGCCGGGTGATCATCTCGGCGACCGCGTTCATCACCAGCTCGGCCTCCCGCGGCTCCCGCGCGGGCATCCATAGTTCCGCGGGGACCTCGCGCGGATGGTCGCATCGATCGAAGATCACCTGCCCGATCTCAAGCGCGTCGACACCGTCGACGAGCGCCGTGTGCGACTTGGTGAAGATCGCGATCCGGTCGTCGGCCAACCCCTCGACGAGATACATCTCCCACAGTGGCCTGCTGCGGTCCAGCGGTCGTGACGTCAGTCGGGCGACGAGGTCGTACAACTGCTCGTCGGAGCCCGGCTTGGGCAGCGCCGACCGGCGCACGTGATAGGTGATGTCGAAGTCCCGGTCGTCGACCCACACCGGCCGCGCCAACCCGAGCGCCACCTCCCGCACCCGCTGCCGGTAGCGGGGAACGAGCGGAAGCCGGTGCTCGACGTGGCTGAGCAGATCCTCGTGGTCGAGGCCGCCGTCGGGGGCCCGCAGGATCGCCAGGGACCCCAGATGCATCGGGGTGCTGCTCGCTTCGAGGAAGTAGAAGGACGCGTCCTGCGTCGTCAGCCTGGTGTCCATGCCGCCCCCGTGTTCATCCGTCCCCCGCATCGGGGGACGCCGGGCCGTCTCCGCCCGCCCCGCCGGGCTCGGAATCGAACAGTATCCGCAGTTCCTCGACGGTGGCGTCCGCGCCCACATGGTGGACACCGACCATCCCCACCGCGACTGCGCCTCGGACGTTGCCGATCAGGTCGTCGACGAACACGCAGCGCGCTGGCGGGACGCCCAGCAGTCGGGCGGCATGCAGAAAGATGCGCGGATCCGGTTTCGCGAGGCCGACATCACCCGAGAGGACCACCTCGTCGACGACGCGGCCGCCGAGCCCCCGCAGCGCGGCACCGCCCGGACCACCGGGGTCGTTGCTGAGGATCGCGGTCCGCACCCCGCGGGCCCGCAGGTCCGCGACCACGGCCACCAGCCGTTCCGGGTCGGAACCCGGCCCGTCAAGGACTCCACCGAAGTCGAGGATCAGCCCACGCACGGCCCCCACCCTAGGGCTGGCCCGCCCTGGCGCCGCGCCGGAATACCGGAAACCGTGCGGGCGATGGCAATTCGTGCCATCCTCGCACCGTCCGGACTCTCCCCGGGATCGACCCCGTACCGCGGTGTCGGCGGAATCGCCGCCGCCGCACCGGCAGCCCGTCGACGAGGAGAGCACCATTGAGGACCTACGTCACCGACGCCCCCAGCCCCGAACCGCCCACCGAGCCAACACCGCCGAGGCACACGCACCGGCTCGCACTCCGCACCCCGCGACCCCTCCCGCATCGCACCCTCACCCCGCGGCACGCCGCCGCCGCCGACCGGCACCCAGCGGGCGACGGCGAGGCACCCGGCGTCCCGGACCTCGGATGTCGACGATTCGGCGAGATGGCCCTGCGGATGGTCCTCGAGGCACTCGACCGCCGTCGCCACCTGTCCACCCTGCGTCCGCTGCTGGGGTCGACCCCGTTCGACCTCGTGACCGCGGTCGTCAGGGCGGGCGCACCGGGGCGCGGGCTCGGCACCGCGCACCTGCGTCGGGTGCACGTGCGACCGCTGGACCAGGACCGGGCCGAGGTCTTCGGCAGCTACGTCCGCGGCGGCCGCACGTTCGCCATCGCGGGACGCCTCGAACGCGCACCAGCCGCCCGCCGGCGGTCCGCGGACGCCGGGGGCGCCTGGAGGTTCACGTCACTTCAGGTCGGCTGACGCCGGCCGCGGCTAGCGCTTTTTCTTCTTCTTGGTGTCCCGCTCGGCCTGCCTGCGCTCGCGTCGGGTCGGCCCGACCACGGACGTGGGATCCCCGCTGGTACGGACCGACGCGGTCCCGTCCTCGGCCGGTCCGGAGAAGGTCAACGCACCCTCCTCCTGATCGTCGAGCCCCTTCGCCCGCAGCGCGGCAGGCGCGGCCTGCGCGGTGGGTGCCTGCTGCTGCCCGCCCTGGCTCGGCGGCGGGGTCGCGGTCCGGGCCGGAGCAACCGACTCGCTGCGCGCGGCGGCGGCCGCAGTGGTCCAGCCGGACTGTTCCGGCGCGGGCGCCGCCTCGACCTGCAGGTTGAACAGGAACCCGACCGACTCTTCCTTCAGGCCCTCGAGCATCGCGGTGAACATGTCGTAGCCCTCACGCTGGTACTCGACGAGGGGATCCCGTTGGGCCATCGCCCGCAGCCCGATGCCCTCCTTGAGGTAGTCCATCTCGTAGAGGTGCTCGCGCCACTTGCGGTCGAGCACGGACAGCAGCACCCGGCGCTCAAGCTCCCGCATGCCGTTCTCGCCTGCGATGGCGTCGATCTGCTGCTCCCGCTGCGCATAGGCCGAGCGGACGTCCGCGAGCAGCGCATCGCGCAGTTCCTCGCGGGACAGGTCGCCGCGGTCACCGTCCTCGGTCTCACCGGTGAGGGCCCGATGCTCGACACCGACCGGGTAGAGGGTCTTCAACGCGGTCCACAGCTGGTCGAGATCCCAGTCCTCGACGTACCCCTCGGCCGTCGCCCCGTCCACGTAGGCGGTGACCACGTCGGTGATCATCGTCTCGACCTGGCCCTCCATGTCCTCGCCCTCGAGGATCTGGCGGCGCTCCTCGTAGATGACGGTGCGCTGCTGGTTCATCACCTCGTCGTACTTGAGGACGTTCTTGCGGATCTCGTAGTTCTGCTGCTCGACCTGGGTCTGCGCGCTCTTGATCGCCTTCGAGACCATCTTCGCCTCGATCGGCACGTCGTCCGGCAGGTTCAGCCGCGTCATGATCGACTCCAGCGCCGCGCCGTTGAAGCGGCGCATCAGCTCGTCGCCCAGCGACAGGTAGAACCGGGACTCGCCGGGGTCGCCCTGACGACCCGACCGACCGCGGAGCTGGTTGTCGATGCGCCTCGACTCGTGCCGCTCGGTGCCGAGCACGTACAGGCCACCCGCGTCCCGCACCTGGTCGGCGTCCGCCTTCACCTGCGCCTGCACCTGCGCGAGCGCGCCCTCCCAGGCCGCCTCGTACTCGTCGGGGGTCTCCACCGGGTCAAGGCCCTGCTTGCGCAGCAGCACGTCGGCGATGATGTCCGGGTTGCCGCCGAGCACGACGTCGGTGCCGCGGCCCGCCATGTTGGTGGCGACGGTCACCGCGCCGGTGCGGCCCGCCTCCGCGACGATCTGCGCCTCCTTCTCGTGGAACTTGGCGTTGAGCACGTTGTGCGCGATCCCGCGCTTGGTGAACTGCTTCGACAGGTACTCGGACCGCTCGACGCTGGTGGTGCCGATCAGGACCGGCTGCCCCTTCGCGTGCCGCTCGGCGACGTCGTCGACGACGGCATCGAACTTGGCCTCCTCCGTCTTGTAGATCAGGTCGCCCTGGTCGACGCGGACCATCGGCCGGTTCGTCGGGATCGGGATGACGCCAAGCTCGTAGGTCTGGTGCAGCTCCGCCGCCTCCGTCTCGGCGGTACCGGTCATGCCGGACAGCTTGTCGTAGAGCCGGAAGTAGTTCTGCAGCGTGATCGTGGCGAGGGTCTGGTTCTCGGCCTTGATCTCGACCTTCTCCTTGGCCTCGATCGCCTGGTGCATGCCCTCGTTGTAGCGGCGGCCGACGAGGATGCGTCCGGTGAACTCGTCGACGATGATCACCTCGCCGTCCCGGACGATGTAGTCCTTGTCCCGCTGGTACAGCTCCTTCGCCTTGATCGCGTTGTTCAGGTAGCTGACCAGCGGCGAGTTCGCGGCCTCGTACAGGTTCTCGATGCCGAGCTGGTCCTCGACGAACTCGACCCCGGCCTCGTGCACGCCGACGGTGCGCTTCTTGATGTCGACCTCGTAGTGCACGTCCCGCTTCAGCAGCGGCGCGATCCGCGCGAACTCGCCGTACCACTTGCTGGACGCGTCCGCCGGACCGGAGATGATCAGCGGGGTGCGGGCCTCGTCGATGAGGATGGAGTCGACCTCGTCGACGATCGCGAAGTTGTGCCCACGCTGGACGAGGTCGTCGAGGGTGTGCGTCATGTTGTCGCGCAGGTAGTCGAAACCGAACTCGTTGTTGGTGCCGTAGGTGATGTCGGCGGCGTATGCCTCCCGCCGCTGCGCCGGGGTCATCCCGGACAGGATCACGCTGGTCTCGAGGCCCAGCGAGCGGTGCACCCGCCCCATCCACTCGGAGTCACGCTTGGCCAGGTAGTCGTTGACGGTGACGACGTGCACGCCCCGGCCCGCGATGGCGTTGAGGTAGGCGGGAAGGACGCAGGTCAGGGTCTTGCCCTCGCCGGTCTTCATCTCCGCGACATTGCCGAAGTGCAGCGCGGCACCGCCCATGATCTGCACGATGTAGTGCTTCTGGCCGAGCACCCGCGCGGACGCCTCCCTGGCCACCGCGAACGCCTCCGGCAGCAGGTCGTCGAGGGATTCCCCGCGTGCGAACCGCTGCTGGAACTCCCCCGTCTTGTCCCGCAACTGCTGGTCGGACAGCGCCTCGTACTCGGGCGAGAGGGTATCGACGTGCTCGGCGATGTGCTTAAGCCGCTTGACCATGCGACCTTCACCAACACGGAGCAGCTTGGACAGTGACAGCGAGGGCACGGGTGTGAACGTCCTAGGGTCTCGGCGGGCGGGTGTGCGATCCGGCAGGCATCGCAGCAGGATCCGGTCGAGAGGAGCGAACCCCTCGACCGGATCCCATGGTAGGCGCTGCGGCCGCCGCTCGAGTCGATCGACCACTCATTCTTGTCGGTTACTCAGGCTTCCGCCGCGACGTCCTCAACCGATCCGGGTCGGTGTTGCGGTCAGGTTGCCGCTGGCCAGCGCGGGTCTGCCTGGTCAGGCGAGCCGGATCAGTCCGTAGTCGAACGCGTGACGCCGGTACACGACCGACGGTCGGTCGGTCTCCTTGTCGTGGAACAGGAAGAAGTCGTGTCCGACCAGTTCCATCTCGTACAGCGCGTCGTCGACGGCCATCGGGGCGGCGGAATGCACCTTCGTCCGCACGATCTGGCCGGGGCCCTCCGGTTGTTCCGGCTCGAGCGACAGGTCCGGGGAGATGCCGAGCGAATCGTCCTCGGCGAGCGCGGCGGTCGCCTGCGCGACCGACACCGGGGTCTTGTCTCCGTAGTGGACGCGCCTGCGATCCTTGGTCCGACGCAGCCGGGCCTCGAGCTTGGCGGTCACGCTCTCGAAGGCGGCGTAGAAGCTGTCGGCGGCGGCCTCGGCGCGAACCACGGGCCCTTTACCTCGGGCGGTGATCTCGACCCGCTGGCAGTTCTTCGCCTGCCTGCGGTTTCGTTCGTGCTGGAGTTCGACGTCGATGTGGTAGATCGTCGGATCGAAGCGCTCAAGACGAGCGAGCTTCTCGGAAACGTAGACCCGGAAATGGTCCGGGACCTCGACATTGCGGCCCTTCACCACGATCTCGGAGCGTGGGGCATCGGATTGCCCGGTGGATTCTGCAGCGTCCTGAACGAAGACAGATGCTGTCGAAGGGGTCGTCACGCGTACCTCCCGAATACGGCCGAGCCAAGAATTTGACCTGCGGCGGATGAGCTACGCCGGGAAGGGGACCGCCCGGCGTCAGGGTTTGGAACTATCACCTCCCACCCGTGTCGTCGGCTGTGCTGGCGACGGTAGTACGAGTTCGACACAAGTGCCAGCATTCGGGTCGAACGCGTCATGCGACCCCGATCACCAGCACCGCGTCGACCCGGACACCGACCCCCGCGAGCGCGCGAACGGACTCCGCCGCGGTCGCCCCGGTGGTCAGGACGTCGTCGACGAACACCACGCAATCCGACCGGACGGTCCCCACCGGCGGGGTGGCCCGGACCCGTCCCGCCAGGTTCGCGACTCGGGCGTGCGCCGAGAGCCCGACCGAATCCCGAACGCCAGCACCGAAACTCAGGGCACGCTCGACCCGCACCGCCTCCGGGGCCAACCGCTCGGCCGCGCATCGCACCATCGCCAGCACCGGATCGCCGCCCCTGGCCCGTGCCGCTCGCCGCCGGGTCGGCGCGGGAACGACCGTCAGCCCGGCCAGCTCGGGGGGATCGATCTCGCCGAGTGCGCGCAACTGTCGCACCGCACCGGCCAGCGCGGCGCCGAGGGGGCGGGCGAGGTCGCGGCGGCCCCGTTCCTTCGCCGCGATCACCGCCGCCCGCCGCGCCCCGCCGTGTGCTCCCACCGCCCACACCGGGACCCCCGTATCGATCCGCGGCGACACCGCGACCGGCGGTCCAGCCAGCTGTGTCGCGCAGCGCGCGCACCACAGGGTGCCCGCGACGCCGCAGCCACCGCACTCGCGGGGGAGGATCAGGTCGAGCAGTGCGCGCATGCCCGGCAGTGTGCCCCGGCCCACCGACAACACCGGCGACGAGGAGTCGGGCGGGTCAGCCCGCCAGCACCGGGACGGCCCTGACCCCGGTCAGGCCGGGGACCTCACGCCAATAGCGGTCCCCCGCCGGGTCCGTGCTGTTGAGCTGGAAAACCGCGAGCGCGTCCGCGACGTACGTCATGGACGGGGTTGCCTCGACCGCGGTCACCGGCGGGGTGAGGTTGCGGCTCGGCAGCGCGTCCATCCGGGACCCGTCGACGGAGACGCTGACGACCGGGATGTCCGAGGCAGCGCGCACCACCACGATCGCGTCGCCGGTCGACCAGTCGAGGGTGACGGCGGGGCTGCCGAGACCGACCGCGATCGGTTGCGCGCCGGTCAACCGGTAGCCGCCCTCCGGTCGGGGGATCACGGTCACGGCATAGACCTTGCCGTCGATGATCGCCGCGGCGCGGGTGCCGTCCCTGGACAGCCGGAACTCGGTGATCGTGGTGCCGAGCGAGGCGATGTCGGCGGTGTCCACCTGCTCCACGGTCCACTCACCCGCCGGTCCCGGCGCCGTCCGCAGCACCCGCGCGCCGTCGACGACCGTCCACACCGCGGTGTCCCCGAGCGCCCAGGTCGGCCGGGTCAGCGTGCCACCCTCGGCGACCCGGGACGCCTGCCCGTCCACCGGCCCGACCATCAGCGTCGACACCGCCTCGGGCGGCGACACCGACTCGGTGCCGGGCCGGGTGGCTGGCGCCGCCACCGCGGCCGCGGATCTGCCGTCCCGGGACAGCGCGGCCGACCGCAGGTCCGATCCCGACCCGAAGTAGCCGGGCTCCGGATCGATACCCTCGTCGGTGACCCGGACGAGGGCGCCGTCCCGCAGCGCGTACAGGCCGACCGCGGCCGCCCCCGACGCCGCCGGGTTCGTCGACGACACGTCCGCCGTCGTCCAGCCGTTGGGGAGCCGCTCGTCGAGCGGTTTGCCGTCGCCGATCAGCACGTACGGGCCGGGGATCTCGGCGTTGGCGAGCGTCCAGACGACCTGCGCGGCGAGGCGGTCCCGGCTCACCACGTCCAGCGGTCCGGTGCCCTCGAACTGGATCCGCAGCCCACCAAAGCCGATACCGACCCCGGCGCTGCGGCCGTCCGCCTTGGTGATCGGATCCGCCAGCCGCACGTCGGCGAGCTGGTTCGACACCGCACCCTGCAGCGACGGCTTCGGGCCCGCGATCAGCATCCGGATCAGCGTGTCGGCCAGGTCCTGCGGGTTCGTCGAGATCCACCGCAGGTCGGGGACCGTGGTCGACCCGGTCGGGTCGAGGAAGTACAGCGCCTTGCGCTGGTAGGTCTTGAGGAACTGGGGCCGGTCCAGGATGACACCCGGCGGCAGCTGATCGATCCGCCACTCCCCGTTCTCCCGAACCAACCGGACCGTCGCCTCGTAGGTTCCCTCGACCGCCTGGTACACGCCGCCCTGTCCGAGCTGCCCGACCCGGTTCGCCCGGATCGTGTATCCGGCCTGGTCGTCGGATCGCTGCGACTCAGGCAGCACGTCCACCTTGTCGACGATCGTCGTCTCGACGCTGTCGTCCCAGGTCGCGGCCGCCGAGGTGGTCAGGAACTTGCGGGCCGCGGCGTGCCGGTCGGTCGGGTCGGTGCTGGCCGCGAGGAAGTCCCGCAGCAGCAGGTTCGGTTCCCGTCCCGGAGCGGGCGCGGGCACCACCGGGTTCGCCGGCTCCTGCGCGATCGTGCCGATCGCCTGCGGGGTGGACGAGTCGGGCAGGCTGGCGCAGCCGCCGAGCAGGACGGCGGCAACCACCGCCGCCGCGCAGCCAGCCCACCGCCGCCGCCTCATGTCCGTCGCTCCCGGAGCATCGGCAGGCTGGCCGTCTCGTCGGGGTCGAGCGGCTCGGACTCCCCCGACTCCGTGTCGCTGGTCTCAGTGTCCCCGTCGGGGTCGCGGCCCTGCACCCGCTTGATGGTCGGCGGGCGCAACGGGAGCGGGCTGCTGGTCACCTTGTGCCCGCGGACCAGCGGCAACGTCAGCCGGAAGCACGCGCCGACGCCGGGCGCACCCCACGCGTCGAGCCTGCCGTCGTGCAGCCGGGCGTCCTCGACGCTGATCGCCAACCCGAGTCCGGTGCCGCCGGACCGGCGGACCCGGGACGGGTCCGACCGCCAGAACCGGTTGAACACCAGCTTCTCCTCCCCCGGCTGCAACCCGATGCCCTGGTCGCGCACGATGAACGCCGCCGCGTCCGCGTCGGCGCGCAGCCGCAGCAGCACCGGCCTGCCCTCGCCGTGGTCGATCGCGTTCGCCAGCAGGTTACGCAGGATCCGCTCGACCCGACGCGGGTCGACCGTCGCGTCGACCGGTTCCTCGGGCAGGTCGAGAATCAGTTCGGTCCCGGTCTCCCTGGCCAGGTGCCGGATCGTCGACACCGCGGCGCGGGCGCTCATCCGCAGGTCCAGCTTCTCGGCGGCGAGCTCGGCGACCCCGGCGTCGTGGCGGCTGATCTCCAGCAGGTCACCCAGCAGCGATTCGAACCGGTCAAGCTCGGCGACCAGCAGCTCCGACGATCTCCGCAACGCGGGGTCGAGGTCGGCGCTGCCGTCGTGGATCAGGTCGGCGGCCATCCGGACCGTCGTCAGCGGAGTGCGCAGCTCGTGGCTGACGTCGGAGGTGAACCGCTTCTGTAGGTTGCCGAACTCCTCGAGCTGCGTGATCTGCTTGGACAGGGATTCGGCCATGTCGTTGAACGACATCGCCAGCCGGGCCATGTCGTCCTCACCGCGCACGGGCATCCGTTCCCGCAGCTTGCCCTCCGCGAACCGCTCGGCGATCCGCGACGCGGACCGGATCGGCAGCACCACCTGACGTGCCACGATCAGCGAGATCGCGGCAAGCAGCACCAGCAGCACCGCGCCGCCGATCAGCAGGGTGCTGCGCATCAGTGACAGGCTGCGGTCCTCACCCGCGAGGGGGAACACCAGGTACAGCTCGAGGTCGGGGACGTCGGCGATCACCGGGCTGCCGACGATCAACGCGGGCCCCGTGTAGCCGTCGGGATCGCTGACCGTCGAGAACTGGTAGCTGACCTGACCGTTGAGGACGAACTCGCGCAGACTGTGCGGAATCTGATCGACCGGCCCCCGCCGACGGCTCCGCCGCCGGGTCGCCGCGGGCGATCAGCACCGGGTCGAAGGTGCCAGCCGCACCGGACGCCGGACCGGAGTCCGAGCTGCGGGCGGTCAGCGACGACCGCGCCCCCTCGAGGCGGGTGCTGATCGAGGCGGTCTCGTCGGTGCCAGCGAGGTAGCTCTGCACGGTGCCCCGCGCCCGGTCCATCTCCTCGGTGGCCGCCGACAGCTTCGCCTCGACCAGGCGGTCGGTGATCTGGCTCGTCAGGACAACGCCGAGGATGGTGATGACGACCAACGACAACGTCAACGTCGACACGACCACCCGCAGCTGCAGCGACCGCCGCCACAAGTGCGCTAGCGCGACGCTCGTGTTGCGGAACCGTCGGAGCAGCGGCGTGAACGTGCCGTTGATCCGACGCCGCATCCGGGTGCTACGGATCACGGCGGTCCGGCCTTGTAGCCGACCCCCCTGACGGTGAGAACGACCTGCGGATTCTCGGGATCGCGCTCGACCTTCGCACGCAGCCGCTGCACGTGCACGTTGACCAGCCGGGTGTCGGCGGCATGCCGGTAGCCCCACACCTGCTCGAGCAGGACCTCCCTGGTGAACACCTGCCGCGGCTTACGGGCGAGGGCCACCAGCAGGTCGAACTCGAGCGGGGTCAGGGAGATCAACTCCCCGTCCCTGGTGACCTTGTGGGCGGGAACGTCGATGTCGATGTCGGCGATCGACAGCAGTTCCGCAGGCTCCTCCTCGGTGCGCCGCAGCCGGGCCCGCACCCGCGCCACGAGTTCCTTCGGCTTGAACGGCTTCATCACGTAGTCGTCCGCCCCGGACTCGAGGCCCAGCACCACGTCGACGGTGTCGGTCTTCGCGGTGAGCATCACGATCGGCACCCCGGAGTCGGCGCGCAGCACCCGGCAGACGTCGATCCCGTTCATGCCGGGCAGCATCAGGTCGAGCAACACCAGGTCGGGGCGGATCTCCCGGACCGCGGACAGCGCCTGGGTGCCGTCACCCACCACGAAGGGCTCGAATCCCTCCCCGCGCAGCACGATGGTGAGCATCTCGGCGAGTGCCGTGTCGTCGTCGACAACCAGAATGCGTGGCTTCATGTCTCTATCGTGTCACTCCGAGGCGCGCCCGACGTTGATTGGTGACATCGGCGGCGAGTTGTGCCGGGTCGACGTCCGGTCCGACCACCGTCCACGGCGAGATCCACTGCCGCACCGCAAGCCCGTCGTAGACCTCGCCGGTCCTGGCCTGCAGGCCTGAATCGCGCTCGTAGGCGTCGCGTTGCCGGTCCGCTTCGATGCCCGCGCGGCTGCGCGCCCGGCTGGCGGCCAACTCCACCGGAACCTTCAACAGGATCTGCAGTGCGGGCCGCGGCAGCCCGAACCGGCCGAACTCGAGGTCCTCGATCCAGGAGACGTCGGGGCCCTGCGCGCTCTGGTGCCGCCGCGCGGCGGTGTAGGCGGCGTTGGACGCGACGTAGCGGTCGAGCAGGACGATGTCGTGGGTGGCGATCATCTCGCGCAGGTCGGCTGCCGCGTCGCGGCGGTCGAGCGCCCACAGCAGCGCCATCGCGCTGATGCTTTCGGCGGTGTCCCCGTGCCCGCCGTGCAGCGCCTCGGCGCCGAGGTCCGCATGCACGGACACCCCGTACCGCGGAAAGGCCAGCGTTGCGACGCTCAGTCCGGCGCCGCGCCAGGCGTCAACCAGCGCGTTCGACAGCGTGCGCTTGCCAGCGCCGTCGAGCCCCTCGAGTGCGATGAGGATTCCCACGGTCGCCCAGCCTAGGCGCTGCCGCGCCTGTGAGTCCTTTTGGCCCCGGACGGGGCCAAAAGGACTCACAGGCGGCGGAGCCGCTAGTAGCGGTAGTGCTCGGGCTTGTACGGGCCCTCGACGTCAACGCCGATGTACTCGGCCTGATCCTTGGTCAGCTTGGTGATCGAACCGCCGAGTGCCTCGACGTGGATCCGCGCGACCTTCTCGTCGAGGTGCTTGGGCAGGCGGTACACCTCGTTGTCGTACTCGTCGGGCTTGGTCCACAGCTCGATCTGCGCGATGACCTGGTTCGCGAACGAGTTCGACATCACGAACGACGGGTGGCCGGTGGCGTTGCCCAGGTTCAGCAGGCGACCCTCGGACAGCACGATGATGCTGTGCCCGTCGGCGAAGGTGAACTCGTCGACCTGCGGCTTGATGTTGACCCGGGTGACCTCCGGCGAACGCTCCAGCGTCGCCATCTCGATCTCGTTGTCGAAGTGACCGATGTTGCCGAGGATGGCCTGGTGCTTCATCTGCTTCATGTGCTCGAAGGAGATGATGTCCTTGTTGCCGGTCGAGGTGATGACGATGTCGGCCTGGCCGATGAACTCCTCGACGGTCTTGACGTCGTAGCCGTCCATCATGGCCTGCAGCGCGTTGATCGGGTCGATCTCGGTGACCGTGACGCGGGCGCCCTGGCCGCGCAGCGCCTCGGCGCAGCCCTTGCCGACGTCGCCGTAACCGCAGACGAGGGCGGCCTTGCCGCCGATCAGCACGTCGGTGCCGCGGTTGATGCCGTCGAGCAGCGAGTGCCGGGTGCCGTACTTGTTGTCGAACTTGCTCTTGGTGACCGAGTCGTTGACGTTGATCGCCGGGAACACGAGCTCACCGGCCGCGGCAACCTGGTAGAGGCGCAGCACGCCGGTGGTGGTCTCCTCGGTGACACCCTGCACGGACTCCGCGACGGTCGTCCACTTGGACTTGTCGGCCTCGAGGGACGTGCGCAGCAGCGCGAGGAACACCTTGTACTCGTCGGAGTCGTTCGCGTCGTCGGTCGGCGGGACGACGCCGGCCTTCTCGAACTGCGCACCCTTGAGCACAAGCATGGTGGCGTCGCCGCCGTCGTCGAGGATCATGTTCGCCGGCTGGTCGGGCCAGGTGAGCATCTGCTCGGCCGCCCACCAGTACTCCTCGAGGGTCTCGCCCTTCCACGCGAAGACCGGGGTGCCCTTGGGCTCCTCGGGGGTGCCGTGCGGGCCGACGACGATCGCGGCGGCGGCGTGGTCCTGAGTGGAGAAGATGTTGCACGACGCCCAGCGCACCTCCGCACCGAGCGCGGTGAGGGTCTCGATCAGCACCGCGGTCTGGATGGTCATGTGCAGGGAGCCGGAGATCCGCGCGCCCTTGAGCGGCTGCACTTCGGCGTACTCGCGGCGCAGCGCCATGAGGCCGGGCATCTCGTGCTCGGCGAGGCGGATCTCCTTGCGGCCGAACTCGGCGAGCGAAAGGTCCGCCACCTTGAAGTCGATCCCGTTGCGGGTCTCCGCGACACACTTGTTCTCAGACACTGAGGTCGTCATCTGCCTCTCCTGGTTGGCAATAGCTGCGGTAGAGGCTACCGGGAGGCGAGCCCGACGAAACACCGGCTAATCGCCGGTCCCGGTGATCTCCTCCCCGAACGGACCGATCAGCGCGGCCAGGTCCTCGGCGACATCGGCGTGCGCGGCGGGCGGCATCGAGATGTAGCTCAGCGCGAGCCGGACGATCCCCCGGCCGAGAATCCCGGCCTCCACCGGTCCGGCCTGTATCCAACTGCGCCGAAACGTCTCCGACAGCTGTGCGGCACCGCGCTCCAGGATCGGGGCGCTGTCCGTGGTGATCAGGCGCAGCAGGTCGGGCTTGGCTATTCCGGTGAGCAACGACTTCACTAGCGGGTCCGCGGCGCTGAGGGTGAAGAAGCCGGTGAATCCGTCGACGAGGGCGGTCCGGACCGAGCCAGGATGCCGGTACATCGCGGCGTCCACGACCTCGACGAACCGGTCGACCAGGCGCAGCGCGTAGGCCTGCGCCAGCCCGGGACGGGACTGAAACTCGTTGTACACGGTCTGCCTGCTCACGCCAGCCGCGGCCGCGACCTGCGACATGGTGACCTCGGACCAATCCTTCTCGGTCAGCAGGTCCCGCATCGCGTCGAGCACCGAATCTCGCAGCAGCGCGCGGGCGGCCTGCGGATACGGGATTCGGGTCGAGGGCGGCATGTCCGCGAGGGTGGCACCTGCCGGCCGGGCCGTCAACGACGACTCGCCCCACCGTGATCGGGACCACGCTCCGGCGGTGATGTCGAGTCCGGGTCGACGTTCACCGCCGCGTTCACGGTCGCGCGACCTCGACCATGTCGAAGTCCGCCTTGGCCGCGCCGCAGTCGGGGCAGCTCCAGTCGTCGGGGATGGCGTCCCAGCGGGTACCGGGAGCGATCCCGTCGTCGGGCCATCCGAGTTCCTCGTCGTACTCGAATCCACACTGGGCACAGCGGTAGAGCCTCATGACGCAATCTCCTCGAAGTCGAGGTTCTCGCGGACCCCACAATCCGGGCAGCACCAATCGTCCGGCACCGCCCCCCACTCCGTGCCGGCCGGGAAGCCTTCGCGCGGAGCTCCTCTCGTCTCGTCATAGACGTACGCGCACACCGGGCATCGATACGCGGCCATCATGCAACCCCGTGCTTCGCGTAGATGCGCTCACGCTTGCCCGGCGCGATGTTGACTCGGGTGATGTCACCCTCGTAGTGGGCGAGGACGCGGTGGTCCATGACCCGACGCCAGACCGGCGGAAAGTACGCGAGCGAGATCATGCTGGCGTAGCCGCTGGGCAGGTTCGGCGCCCCGTCCATGCTGCGCAGGGTCTGATAGCGCCGCGTCGGGTTGGCGTGGTGGTCGCTGTGCCGCTGCAGGTGGTACAGGAAGATGTTGGTGCAGATGTGGTCGGAGTTCCAGCTGTGCTCCGGTGTGCAGCGCTCGTAGCGACCGCTCGCAGTCTTCTGGCGGAGCAGCCCGTAGTGCTCGAGGTAGTTGACGGTCTCGAGCAGCGAGAACCCGTACACCGCCTGAATCACCAGGAATGGCAGCACCCCCCAGCCGAAGGCGGCGACCAGCGCGGCCCAGAGCGCAACCGACATCAGCCAGGCGTTGAGCACGTCGTTGCGAATGGTCCACGGACCCTTGTCGAGTCGCCGCAGGCGCGCCTCCTCCAACGCCAAGGAGGATCGCAGACTGCCCAACACGCTGCGCGGAAGGAAGGCCCAGAAGCTCTCGCCGAACCGCGCGCTTGCCGGGTCCTCCGGGGTGGACACCCGGACGTGGTGGCCGCGGTTGTGCTCGATGTAGAAGTGCCCGTAGCAGGTCTGGGCGAGGGTGATCTTCGACAGCCACCGCTCCATGTCATCCTTCTTGTGCCCCAGTTCGTGCGCGGTGTTGATGCCGATGCCACCCATCACGCCGACGCTCAACGCCAACCCGATCTTCGAGACCAGGCTCAGGCCACCGTCGACGCCGAGCCACGCGAGGTTGTCGGCGGTCCAGAGGTAGCAGGCGAACCCGAGGCTCGCGAGCTGGAACGGGATGTAGGCGTACGTGCAGTACCGGTAGTAGCGGTCGTTCTCGAGCTGCTCCATCACCTCCTCCGGCGGGTTCTGCCCATCCGGTCCGAAGAAGATGTCCAGGATCGGGAGCAGCGCGTAGACGAGGATCGGGCCGATCCACCACAACACCGGCGAGACCGCGGTCGCGCCGAGCTCGTTGAGCCCCCAGACCAGTCCTGCCGCCAGGAAGATCGCCGTCGGCGGGATCAGCCCGAGCAACCACAGGCGCCTCTTGCCGTCCCGCCACTGCACGGTGGTCCGCCCGTCCGCGGTTGCGCTGTACGTCCTCACCCTTGCCTCCCACCCACCGACCAGATGTGATCCACACCACTTACGATTGGACAGTACGCCTGGAGTTGTCCCATGTCTATACATTTCGGCCTATATGTAAACCTTGCTGTGGGCGCCGGACGACAACGGCCCCCCGGCAGTGAGCCGGGGGGCCGTTGGTGTCGCGGCGCTACTTGCCGCGGTGTCGCGGTTCGTCGGGACCACCGAGCCGGTCAAGTGCCCGCGACTCCAGGCCCGGTTCGGGGCGCTGCCGCTTGCCGAGCAGGGAATGCCGGTGCCCGTACGCGAAGTACACGACGACGCCGATCGCCATCCAGACCACGAACCGGATCCACGTCTCCACCGACAGGTTCAGCATCAGCCACAGGCACGCGAGGACCGCCACGATCGGGATCAGCGGCACCAGCGGCACCCGGAATCCGCGCGGCAGGTCGGGTCGCGTCCGGCGCAGGATGATCACGCCGATGCAGACCAGCACGAAGGCGAACAGCGTGCCGATGTTCACCATCTCCTCAAGGGTGCCCATCGGGAAGAAGGCGGCAAGCACACCGGACACGATGCCGACGATCACCGTGATCCGGACCGGCGTGCCGCGCTTGCCGGTGTGCGACAGGGTCCGCGGCAGCAGCCCGTCCCGCGACATCGCGAACGCGACCCGGGTCTGACCGAGCAGCATCACCATCACCACGGTGGTGAGACCGGCGAGGGCCCCGAGGTTGATCACCCACTGGGCCCAGGTGATGCCGTGGGCCTCGAACGCCGTCGCCAGCGTCGATCCCTCACCTGCCAGCGCGGTGTACGGGACCATCCCGGTCAGGACGAGGGTCACTGCCACGTACAGCACGGTGACGATCGCCAGCGACCCGAGGATGCCGCGCGGCAACGCCTTCTGCGGGTTCTTCGTCTCCTCGGCGGTCGTCGCGACCACGTCGAATCCGATGAACGCGAAGAACACCAGCGACGCGGCGGCGAGCAGCCCGTACCACCCGAAGGTGCTGCCGCCCGCCCCGGTCAGGAAGGAGAACAGGGACTGGTGGATGCCCTCACCGGTGTCACCGGGCTGCGACGGCGGAATGTACGGCGAGTAGTTCGATCCGGTGATGAAGAAGGCGCCGACGATGATGACCAGCAGCACGACGCCGACCTTGATCGCGGTGATCGCGGCCGATACCCGGGACGACAGCTTCGTTCCGGTCGCCAGCAACACGGTCAGCCCGGCGATCAGCAGGACCGCGCCCCAGTCGAACTTCAGCCCGCCGAGTTGCACGACGGTCGACTCGACGCCAATCACATCCGCGAGGTAGAGCGACCACCCCTTCGCGACCACCGACGCGGCGAGCGCGAACTCAAGGATCAGGTCCCAGCCGATGATCCACGCGACGAACTCGCCGAACGTCGCATACGAGAACGTGTAGGCGCTACCCGCGACCGGCACCGTCGACGCGAACTCCGCGTAGCAGAGGGCGGCGAGGCCACAGGTGATCGCGGCGATCACGAACGCCAGTGACACCGACGGCCCAGCCACGTTGCCCGCGGTCCGTGCGGTGAGGGTGAAGATGCCCGCACCGACGACGACGGCGACACCGAAGACCGTCAGGTCCCAGGCGGTGAGGTCCTTCCGGAGTTTGCTGTCCGGTTCGTCCGTGTCGGCGATCGACTGCTCGACCGACTTCGTCCGGAAGATCCCGGATCGGCCGGCGTTCGCGCCCGGCCCCTCGTGCATCGTCATCGCTGCCTCCTCGACAGGGGTACCGGGTCGAGCCTATTGCGCCGACGGGCCGGTGCCGCGAATTTCCACGCCGCGTACCGCGTCGATTCGGCATCGCCGCGGCTGCCGGGTCGGCCCGCCGTCGCGGCAGGCTCAGCCGACGGTGGCACTGAACACCTGCGCCGACTCCCCCGCCGCGGCCGACCGCACCGTCACCGCCGGGTCCGATGCCGCGATCCAGGCCGACTCGCCGCGGGCCAGGTCGAGTCGCTCGCCGCCACAGTGCAGCGTGACGGATCCGGACGTGCACAGCAAGATCCGGGGGCCACCCTGCCGCAGTTCGACTCCCGGCGCGTCCGCGGTCAATTCGATTCGAGCAAGGGCGAACTCGGGCGCGGGAGTGTCGTACACCAGGACCGGGTCCGTCGGTGTCGCCGCGGACGCGGTGCGGATCGGGCCGGTCAGCGGCTCGAAGTCCAGCACCCGGAGCAGTTCCGGCACGTCGACGTGCTTCGGGGTGAGCCCTCCGCGCAGGACATTGTCGGAGTTGGCCATCACCTCGACCCCGAGCCCGTGCAGGTAGGCATGCAGGTTGCCCGCCGCCAGGTACAAGCCCTCGCCGGGCTCGAGGGTGATCCGGTTGAGCAGCATCGACGCAAGCACACCGGCGTCGCCGGGATAGGACTCGCCGAGGCCGAGCACCGTCTGCACCTCCCTGGTCCACCGCCGGTCCCCGCCCGGGTCGGACAGGTAGCGCACACAGCCCTCCAGGATCTGCGGCAGCAGGGACGCCAGCGCGGGTGCGGGCAGGGTGATCCAGGTGGTGAACAGCGCCCGCAGGCCCGACGAATCCGGTTGCCCCGCAAGCATGGCCACGTAGTTGTCGAGGGCGGGCACCCGCAACGCCCGGAGCAGGTCGACGGTGCGGTGTGGATCGCGGAACCCGGCAAGCGCCTCGAACCGGGTCAGGGCAACCACCAGCTCGGGCTTGTGGCTGTCGTCGCGGTAGTTCCGGATCGGCGCATCCAGGGGTATCCCCGCCGCCTCCTCGCGTCCGAACCCCTCCTTCGCCTGCTCGGCGCTCGGATGGGCCTGCAGGGACAGCGCTTCCTCCGCCGCGAGCAGCTTCAGCAGGAACGGCAGCCGGTCCCCGAACCCGGCCCTGGCGCGGGGGCCGAGTTGCCCGACGGGGTCGTCGGCGATCGTGTCCAGCAGCGACACCGTCGCGTCACCGACGGCAAGGCGGGATGGATTCGCGGGGTGGGCACCGAGCCACAGCTCGGCCTCGGGATGGTTGGACGGGACCTGACGGCCGCACAGTTCGGCGATCGCGGTCCGCGACCCCCAGGCGTAGGTGCGGAGCGCGCCCTGCAGCGGATGCACTTATCGCCCACCGATCAGCCGCAGGTACACCGCCGCCATCTCGAACCGGACGGCGAGCACCGCCAGCTGCTCCGCTTCGGTACGGTCCCCCTGATCGGGGCCCCCCGGGGTCCGCCCCGTCATCTCACGACCACCTGTTCCGAGTTCGTCGACGCCGTCCGCTGTCGACAGCAGCTCCGCGTCGGGCAGCGCCACGATGCGCCGCATGGTCACGTTCCGCGACTGCGCTGTCGCGAGGACGAACACCCGTGCCGGGGTGACCGGCAGCGGTCCGTCCAACTCTTCGTCGTGGAAGAGCGGATCGTATCCGGGCGGGGCGGCATGCGCCCCGGACAGCACGACGGCCGACGCCAGCGCGTCGGCGAGATCCGCGGCAGCCGCGGTCACCCCGGCCGTGCGCAACAGCATGTCCGCGGTGTGGCCGGCGAACGCGGCGGTAGCCGGGCCGTCACCGGCGACCAGCACCCGGTGGCCCTGCATGCGAACAGCGAGCGACTTCGCCGGGTTGTGGAATACCTCCGCCGAGGGATGATTGCGGGCGGCCTCGGCGTCGAGCCGGTCGGCGAGGCCAACCAGGTCCGGAATCCGAGCGCCGCGGCCCGCGTCGAGCGTCCCGAGCACCGCGAGCCCGGCGGCGAGGTACCGGAGGAACCCCTGCCGGTCCGGCACCGGGACCCGCGGCGCCAGCAGGGATCCCCGTGTCGCGGCCGCGCCGAGCGGACCCTCGTCGCGGGCCACCACGACCAGCTCGGCGCCGCGGCGCAGCGCGGAGTCCGCGGCGTCGACCAACCCCGGATCACCGGCATCGTCGCCGGCGACGACCACCACGTCCAGCGGACCGACCCACGGCGGCACCGCGGACGTCGACAGCACGGGCAGCCCGTATCGCGGGCCGATGGCGGCACCGAGGACCGACGCCGCCCGCGCCGCCCGTCCCCCCGACGTCACGATCACCACGCTGCGCGGACGCAGCTCACGGAGGCGGTCGACCATGCCCTCGGCGACGGCCTCGGCAACGGACCTGACCTGGGCTCCCCCCAGCGCCGCGGCGCGCATCGCGCCCTCGGTGTCGGCGGCAGCGACGCTCGCGGCGTCATCGAGATCGAGAAGAGGTGACGGAGCCGTCATGGCAACCTTCCTTTCTCGCAACCGCACGTCGGACGCGGCCCGTTGGATCGGACATGCGCCGACGTACACACCCCGGTTCGACCATTCTCGCACCGCCGGGGCCGCCGGGACGTCCCCGTGACCGCGCAGTCTCTGGACACGACGCCGCTCAGGCGCGCACCACCGCGAGCACCTCCGCGACGAGCGCGTCGACCTCGGCGCGGGTGCGGGCCTCGACATTGAGGCGGAGCAGCGGCTCGGTGTTCGAGGCACGCAGGTTGAACCAGGCACCGTCACCCAGGTCGACGGTCACCCCGTCGAGTCGGTCGACGGACACGGTGCGCGCGGCAAAGGCCTCGAGGACCGCTGCGGTGCGCTCGGCTGCATCGGCGACGGTGGAGTTGATCTCCCCGGACGCCTCGTACCGGTGGTAGACCGACATCAGCTCGGACAGCGGGCGGTCCTGCTCCCCCAGCGCCGCGAGCACGTGCAGGGCGGCGAGCAGTCCGGAGTCGGCGCCCCAGAACTCGCGGAAGTAGTAGTGCGCGGAATGCTCGCCGCCGAACACCGCACCGGTCTCCGCCATCTGCTGCTTGATGAAGGAGTGCCCGACCCGGGTACGCACCGGGACGCCACCGAGCTCGGCGACCAACTCCGGGACCGCCCGCGAGGTGATCAGGTTGTGGATGACGGTCGCGCCCGGTTCCTTCGCCAGCTCCCGCTGCGCGACGAGGGCGGTCACCGCCGACGGGGACACCGGCTGCCCCTTCTCGTCGACGACGAAACAGCGGTCCGCGTCGCCGTCGAAGGCCAGGCCGATGTCGGCGCCGGTCGCGAGCACGTGCGCCTGCAGGTCGACGAGGTTCTTCGGGTCGAGCGGGTTCGCCTCGTGGTTCGGGAAGGTGCCGTCGAGTTCGAAGTACAGCGGCTCGATCGTCAGCGGCAGCGACCCGAGCACGGCGGGCACCGTGTGGCCGCCCATGCCGTTCCCGGCGTCCGCGGCGACCGTGAGGTGCCGGATCCGGGACAGGTCGACGAGACCGTTCAGGAAGGCCGCGTAGTCGCCGAGGACATCCTGCTCGGTGACGGCGCCCGCGGCACCGTCGTGCGCGGGCACCCCGGAGATCACCTCGGCGGCGATGGCCGCGAGCCCGGTGTCCTGACCGACGGGCTTGGCGCCTGCGCGGCACAGCTTGATCCCGTTGTACTGGGCCGGGTTGTGGCTGGCGGTGAACATCGCGCCGGGGCAGTCGAGCAGTCCGGACGCGAAATACAACTCGTCGGTGGACGCCAGGCCGATCAGCACCACGTCGAGTCCCTGCGCGGTCACGCCGTCCGCGAACACCGCGGCCAGCGTCGGTGACGAGGCACGCATGTCGTGCCCGACCACGATCCGGGTCGCCTGCTGGGTCGGGTCCTCCCGCATCAGCCGGGCGAACGCGCCTGCCACGTCCCGCACGAAGTCGCTGTCGAGTTGCTCCCCGACGACACCGCGGACGTCGTATGCCTTGATGAGGGCATGGACGGATTCGGCGGTTCGTGCCACTGCAAGTTCTCCTCGTTCAGCCACCGCGTGTCGCACGGTGTTCGGTCATCCGGTACGTGGTCGCGCGGATCGGTGCCGACGCCGTACCCCGCTCACCCTAGTGCCCCCGTTGCCGCTTCCGCCCCACCGTCATTGACGAGAGGTGACGGGAATCCGGTCGGCGTGCGGCGATCAGTTGCCCGGATCGGGCAATACCCGCAGGTGACCACGGCGGCCGGTCCGGGCCACCGTTGCGGCAGGGGCCGACCGATCCGCACTTGGCGTCTCGCCGCGTCCGGCCTCGCGCACCGCCTCGGCGAGCGCCGTCAGGTCATCCTCGTCGGGTGTGGAACTGGAGAATCCGCCCTCGTGGCGAACGAGCTCCCAACCCTTCGGCGCGGTGATCCGGGATGCGTGCGCCTCGCACAGGTCCCAGGAATGCGGTTCGTCGACCGTGGCGAGCGGGCCGACCACCGCGGTCGAATCGGAATAGACGTACGTCAGGGTCGCAACGGCGGGGTTCTTGCACCCGGGCCGGCAGCATCGACGCAGTCCTCTCACGAATGAGAGGGTAGCGCCCCGCCGCCACGGCGCCTACTCGGACACACCGGTGACGGCTCGACGCCGGTAACATTGACGGTCATGCACAGAGCCCGACCACTAACGTCCCGTTCCGCGGCTCGACGGGGTCGCGGCATCCGCGGCCCGGTTCTGCCGCCGAGCGTGCCCGCGTGGCAGAGTCGGGCGGAACACTTCGACACGCTGGTCCTCGAGGCGTTCGCGCCCATCGACGCACGGTGGCGGGACCGCATCACCAAACTCGACATCGCCGTCGACGAGGTGCCGAAAATCCGTGCGCTGGACCCGGATTCGGTGACCTGGCCGCCCGAGGTCGTCGCCGAGGGCCCCGTGCCGCTGTCCCGACTGGTGCCTGCGGGCGTCGACCGGCACGGCAACGCCACCCGGGCACGGCTGGTGCTGTTCCGTCGACCGTTGGAGCTGCGGGCGAAGCGGCCCGACGACCTGGTCGATCTACTGAACGAGGTGCTGGTGCGGCAGGTCGCGACGTACCTCGGCGTGGAACCCGAGGTGATCGATCCCGACCTGGCCGACGACCAGGACGATTGACGCTCCGCGGCGAACGCCGACCTCACCGCGGTCGGCGGTCACACGGGCGGGGACCTCTCGGACGGAATGACGATTGACGATGCGATGATCCGCCGAAAAGCATACGCGCCGAACCTCTTCGAGATTTCGGCGCGTTAGACGACGATGCCTCGCTTGAGGCGGCGGCGCTCCCTCTCCGAGAGTCCGCCCCAGATTCCGAAGCGTTCGTCGTTCGAGAGTGCGTACTCGAGGCACTCGTCGCGAACCTCGCAACCGAGGCAGATGCGCTTCGCCTCCCGGGTCGATCCACCCTTCTCCGGGAAGAACGCCTCGGGATCGGTTTGCGCGCACAGCGCGCGGTCCTGCCACTGATCCTCCATGTCGTCGAACATCTCGTCGACGCCGCCGGTGATCAGGCTCAATATCGGGCGGTCGGCAAGCCGCTCACCCTCGTTTTCGCGGACGTCCCCCATTACGTCTGCCATGGAATCGGTCTGCGGTTCGTCGCCAAGCGCGCTCAATCGAGTAATCGATCCTCCGTGCTGGTTGGCCATCCGTTCCGCCTCCTCACCTGTGATAGCCCAGAATTTTCTGGGCTGTTGAATTGTCCTCCCCGACAATGTCGTTCCGCCCCGCGCGCATACGCCCCGAGCTGCGAGAACGCATGTTCGAAATCGGATTAACCACAATCGTTCTCAAGTGGTTACCGCGAAATGACATACACGTGATTAGACACGGACCCTCCGGTCCGGTCAAGCCGAGGAAAGGTTTGCTAGCACCTCTGTTCCCAATTCGTGACACAACGCGCATTCCTGCCTGTCAAGAGCGTGTCGAACGATCTCCCGTCGCGCCATCGACCGGCATGCGCCGGACCCGCGCGGACCGGCGCGGGGTGTGCCCGCCTGCCCGCCGATTCGGACGCCTAGGCTTCTCTCTCGTGAAGGTCACAGTTTTGGTCGGCGGCGTCGGCGGCGCCCGCTTCCTCATGGGGGTGCGCGGCCTGCTCGCGCAGTCGGACACGGGCAGCGACGCCCACGAGATCACCGCGGTGGTCAACGTCGGCGACGACGTGTGGATGCACGGGCTTCGGATCTGCCCCGATCTCGACACCTGCATGTACACCCTCGGCGGCGGCATCGATCCCGAACGCGGATGGGGCCACGCCGGGGAGACCTGGAACGTGAAGGAGGAACTCGCCGCATACGGCGCGAAGCCGGACTGGTTCGGGCTCGGAGACCGGGACACCGCGACCCATCTGATTCGTTCCCAGATGCTGCGCACCGGATATCCGCTGTCCGCGGTCACCGAGGCACTGTGCAACCGCTGGCAGCCCGGGGTCCGTCTGCTTCCGGTGACCGACGACCGCAGCGAAACCCACGTCGTGATCACCGATCCCGCCGACAACGAGCAGCGCGCCATCCACTTCCAGGAATGGTGGGTCCGGCATCGCGCCCAGGTCCCGACCCACGGCTTCGCGCATGTCGGCGCGGAGACCGCGACGCCGGCCCCCGGCGTGCTGGAGGCCATCGAGGACGCCGACGTGGTCCTGCTTGCGCCATCCAATCCTGTGGTCAGCATCGGCGCGATCCTCGCGGTGCCCGGCATGCGGGGTGCCCTGCGGACCGGACGCGCGAAGGTGATTGGGCTGTCCCCGGTTGTCGACGGAAAGCCGTTGCGCGGCATGGCCGACGAATGCCTCGAGGTGATCGGGGTCGAGACGTCGGCGGAGGCCGTCGGCAGGCACTACGGTGCGCGCTCAGCGACCGGGATCCTGGACGGCTGGCTGATCCACGACACCGATACCGCCGACGTACCCGGGGTGGAGGTCCGCGCCGTGCCGCTGCTGATGACCGACCCTGACGCCACCGCCGCGATGGCCCGCGCCGCGCTGCACCTGGCCGGGATCGACCTGTGAGCGCAGGCTTCTCCACCGGTCCCGGCGCCGGGACCGGTGTGGACGATCACGGCGCGGTCGGCGGGATCGAGATCCTGCCGATCCCCGGCCTGCCGGAGTTCCGGCCCGGGGACGATCTCGCAGCCGCCATCGCGGCGGCGGCGCCGTGGCTGACGGACGGCGACGTACTCGTCGTCACCAGCAAGATCGTCTCGAAGGTGGAGGGTCGCATCGTCGCCTCCCCCACCGATCCCGAGGAACGGGATGCCCTGCGCCGACGGCTGGTCGACCAGGAGGCGGTGCGGGTGCTCGCCAGGAAGGGCCGCACCCTGATCACCGAGAACAAGCTGGGCATCGTGCAGGCTGCGTCGGGGATCGACGGCTCGAACGTGCACCCGACCGAACTGGCGCTGCTGCCGGAGGATCCGGATGCGAGCGCCCGCGCACTGCGGGAGCGGATCGCGGACCTGCTGGGGGTGCAGGTCGCGGTCGTGATCACCGACACGATGGGCCGCGCCTGGCGGAACGGGCAGACCGATGCCGCGATCGGGTCGGCCGGGGTCCCGGTCCTGCACGGCTACGCGGGATCCGTCGACGCCCAGGGCAACGAGTTGATGGTCACCTCGGTGGCCGTCGCCGACGAGCTCGCCGCGGCGGGCGATCTGGTGAAGGGTAAGACCGGCAGCATGCCGGTCGCCATCGTGCGCGGCATTGCCCTGCCCGACGACGGGTCGCGGGCAGTGGATCTGATCCGGCGCGGCGAAGAGGACCTGTTCTGGCTCGGCGCCGACGAGGCGATCGACCGGGGCCGCGGGGAGGCGCTGCTGCTGCGGCGGTCGATCCGCGCCTTCGGACCGGAACCCGTTGCCCCCCACTTGATCCGGGACTCGATTTCCGAGGCCCTGACGGCGCCTGCGCCGCACCACACCCGTCCGGTGCGGTTCGTCTGGATCCGCACCCCGGAGGTACGCACGCGCCTGCTGACGGCGATGCGCGAGAAGTGGCGGGCAGACCTCACCGCCGACGGGTGGAGCGAGCAGTCGATTGCCCGGCGACTCGACCGCGGCACCATCCTGTTCGACGCCCCGGAACTGGTGATCCCGTTCTGCGTTCCGGACGGCGCGCACAGCTACCCGGACCCGGCGCGCACCGCGGCCGAGCAGACGATGTTCACGGTCGCCGCCGGTGCCGCGGTGCAGGGACTGCTGGTCGCGTTGGCCACCCGGGGGGTCGGGAGTTGCTGGATCGGGTCCACGATCTTCGCGCCCGGCGTGGTGCGAGCCGAACTCGGGTTGGCGCCGGACTGGGCCCCGCTCGGCTCGGTTGCTATCGGGCACCCTGCCGAACCGCTGTCCCCGCGCGAGCCGGTCGTCCCCGGCGACCTGCTGGTCGAACTGTGAGCGCGGCGTCGCTACACCGCTCCGCGCGGGACGCCCTGACCGGATGGCAGACCCCGAGCGCGGCCGACGAGTCGCTGCGGCACACGATGCTCGCGTTCCTCGACGCAGCGCCGCTGGGCTGCCTGCGCGAGCACGAACCGGGGCACATCACCGCGTCGTCGCTGGTGCTGACCGAGGACGGCGCGCGGGTGCTACTAACCCTGCATCCCAAGGTGGGCAGGTGGATTCAGCTCGGTGGCCACTGCGAGCCGGGGGACGAGACGGTGGTCGACGCGGCACTGCGCGAGGCGACCGAGGAGTCCGGGATCGACGGCCTGCGCATCGACCCGGCGCTGCTGTCCGCGCACACCCACCCGATCACCTGCTCGCTCGGGAAGCCGACCCGTCATCTGGACCTGCGATTCCTGGTGTGGGCACCGGTGGACGCGCGGCCGGTGCGCAGTGACGAGTCGGACGACCTGCGCTGGTGGCCGGTCGACGCCCTCCCTCCCGACGCCGAGCGGGAGACCGTCGACCACCTCGTCGCGCTGGCCCGCCTGCGCGGCTGAGCGGTTCAGGCGCCGAGCCGCGACTCGAGTCCGCTGCGGACGTCCGGCCAGTCGTCGACGGTGACGGCGAACATGACCGAGTCCCGGATCGTGCCGTCCTCCCGACGGAAGTGGCGGCGCAGCGTGCCCTCATAGGTGGCGCCCAGGCGCGCGATCGCCTGCTGCGAGCGGTGATTGCGGGTGTCGGTCTTGAGCTGGGCCCGTCCCGCCCCCAACGTGTCGAAGGCGTACCCGAGCAGCAGCAGCTTCGTCTCGGGGTTGACCGCGCCCGCCCAGACCGCGGGTGTGTACAGGGTGAACCCGATCTCGACTCGGGCGTCGTGTGCACTCACATCGAGGTAGGAGGTGACGCCGACCGCCGCGCCGGCGGGAAGGTCACCGAGCGGCCCGCGGGCACGGACCGTCCACGGCTGCCAGTCCGGCAGCGCGCAGCGAGCGGCCAGGATCTCCGCGAAGTGCGCGGGATCGCGCGGTCGGCCGGGGACGTGCGCCCACACGGCGTCGTGGTCGAGCGCGCGGAACAGTTCGGCCGCGTCCGCCGTCGGATCCGTCGGCGTCAGTTCGACGACGCGCCCGGTCAGCGTCGTTCCGGCGGGGATCGGCCAGGTCATCTGCGGCCACGGCGTGTCGCCCGGACGCGGATCCCGGATCGGGTCGAAGCGGTCCTGCTGTGGGTTCTGCTGCACTCGTCGACCCTAGACCGGCCCGCGACGGCCGGCCGCACCCCGCCAACAACACCCCTGTACACACACCCGATCCCGCACCAACACCCCCACTACACGCCGAACACCCCCGCGCACACCACACCACCCCTGTGCACACGGGCATTCACCGCACACGTGCACGGCGATGCGGGCATCTGTGTGCACACGGGCGTTCACCGCCCGCGCGCGCGGCGGCGGGGCGTCAGTCGGTGACGGCGATCGGCGCGAGGACGGGCCTGCGGGCGGTGACGTGGTCGCCCGACGACCTCCCGGTCAGCCTGCGCCCGATCCACGGCATCAGGAACTCGCGCCGCCAGGTCGAGTCGATCTTCTTCTGTTCCGCCCTGGACCGGACCGGCGCCGGGCCGAGGTCGGGCGGCGTCAGCTCGTGCGGCACCCCGAGCGCATCGAGCACCTCGACGGCCATCCGCTGATGCCCGGCGGTGGACATGTGCAGCCGGTCCCAGTCCCACATCCGGTCGTCGTCATAGCCGTCGAACCGCCAGAAGTCGATCAGCGTCGCGCCGTGCCGGTCGGCGACCCCACGGACCAGTTCGTTGTAGATCGCGGTGCGCCCGCGGAACATCCGGAACACCGCGTCCCAGCCCGCGTCGTAGGCGGTCCAGATCGCCACGGTCGCGCCCGCCGCGGTGAGCTTGCCGACGGCGTCGTCGTAGCGGGCGACGAGCGCGTCGATGTCGACGGACGGGCGCATCATGTCGTTGCCGCCCGCGTACACCGTCACCAGGTCCGGTGACATCGCGAGGGCGGCGTCCAGCTGATCGTCGAGCACCTGGCCGAGCAGCTTGCCCCGGATCGCCAAGTTCGCGTACCCGAAGTCGTCGGTGCGGGCGGCGAGCTGCTCGGCGACCCGGTCCGCCCAGCCCCGCAGCGCGTTGGGGCGTGCGGGAGCCGGGTCACCGAGCCCCTCGGTGAAGGAGTCACCGAGGGCGACGTATCGATGGAAGACGGGTGCGGACGCAGTCACGCGATGCCATCCTGCCAGCGTGTGGGCGGTCACACGCGACCGGGTTGCATCCCGCAACACTCGTCGTCAGACGTCGGTGGAGAACCGCACCCCGCCGTCGGGCAGGGTCACCCCCGGCCACACCCGCGCCCCGCGCAGCAGCTCGCAGCGGGCGCCGACGTCGGCGCCGTCACCGATCACCGCGTCCCGCACCAGCGCCCGCGGCCCGATCCGGGCACCGAATCCGATGATGGACCGCTCGACGGTCGCACCGGCCTCGACGACCGCACCCTCGAACAGCACCGCACCGTCCAACCGGGCCCCGGCACCGACCTCGGCGCCGCGACCGACCACGGTGCCGCCGATCAGCACCGCGCCGGGCGCGACACCGGCACCGGGGTGCACGAGCGATTCGCCGCGCTGTCCGTCCAGCGCGGGCGAGGGGGCGATGCCCCGCACCAGATCGGCGGACCCGCGGACGAAGTCCTCGGGGGTGCCCATGTCCCGCCAGTACGAGTTGTCGACGAATCCGAACACCCGGCGACCGTCGGCGAGCAGGTTCGGGAACACCTCACGCTCGACCGAGACCGGCCGGCCCGACGGGATCTTCTCGATGATCTCGCGCTTGAAGACGTAGCAGCCGGCGTTGATCTGGTCGGTCGGCGGGTCCTGCGTCTTCTCCAGGAAGTGCGTCACGCGGTCGTCGGCGTCGGTGGTGACGCAGCCGAACGCGCGCGGATCGGACACCCGCACCAGGTGCAGGGTGACATCGGCCTCGTTGGTGCGGTGCGCATCGAGCACGTCCCGCAGGTCCATCCCGCCCAGCACGTCGCCGTTGAAGACGACGACGTTGTCGGCACGCAGCCTCGGCAGCACGTTGCGGATGCCGCCGCCGGTGCCGAGCGGCTCGGTCTCGGTGACGTATTCGATCTCGAGTCCAAGATCGGACCCGTCCCCGAAGTGCTCCTCGAAGACCTCCGCCTTGAACGAGGTGCCGAGCACCACGTGGGTGATGCCCGCCGCCTTGATCCTGGCCAGCAGGTGGGTCAGGAACGGCAGCCCCGCCGTCGGCAGCATCGGCTTCGGCGCCGACAGGGTCAGCGGCCGCAGCCGGGTCCCCTTCCCCCCGACCAGCACCACCGCGTCCACGGACCCGGCGTCCGGCGTCACAGCGGCATCACCCGTCACCGCACCGTCGTTCGTCATCTGTCAGTTCCCCTCGTCCTTCGCCCTGCTCCGTACGGCCGCCGAGACGGCCACTCTCGATCGCACCGCAAGGCCCCCCTTGAGCGCCCACCGCAGCGGCGCCTGCCACCAGTGCGGGTGGCGATCGGCCTGGAATCGGTACGCACTCGCATGATGTGCGGGCAGCATCAGCTCCGGATGACGTCCGGCCGCGTGCCCCTTCGCGTGGGTCACCGCCGCCGACGGCACGAACACGTTGTGCCATCCCGCCCGGCCGAGGCGGTCACCGAGATCCACGTCCTCCATGTACATGAAGTAGCGGGAGTCGAAACCGTTGATCGAGTCGAACGCGGCCCGCCGCACCAACAGGCACGACCCCGACAGCCAGCCGACCGACCGCTCCGAGATCTCCTCGTCCTCCTGCCGGTAGCGGGTGGTCCACGGATTCGACGGCCACACCGTGCCGAGCACCGCGTGCCCCGCCCCGGACACCAGGCCAGGCACGTGCCGGGCCGACGGGTAGACGCTGCCGTCCGGTTCCCGCACCAGCGGCCCCAACGCGCCGGCCCGCGGCCACCGGGCCGCGGCCTTGAGCAGTTCGTCGATCGACCCCGCGTCCCACCGAATGTCCGGGTTGGCGATCACCACAAACTCGGCCGCCGGATCGAGCTCGGCGACGGCCCGGTTGATCGCACCGCCGTAGCCGATGTTTCCGCCGGTCCGCAGGAGTCGGACGTGCTCGCGCGTCTCGGCGGCTGCCTCGGGCGCACCGTCGGTCGACCCGTTGTCGGCGAGGATGACCTGCGTCGACAGTTCGGTCGCGTCCTCGAGGGTGTCCAGGAACTCCTGGAGATGAATGCCTGGCGAATAGGTCACCGTCACCACGGCCAGCTGCGAACTCACGCCAGCCACCCTAGTCGGGGAGTTCGGTCAGGGCGGACGCCAGGGCATCACCCCACGGCCGGAGCGGGGTCAGACCCGCCCCGACCCACGCGGCGGGGGCAAGGACCGAGTACCCGGGCCGCGCGGCAGGCCGCGGAAACGCGGCGCTGGTGCACGGGCGGACCCGCGCCGGATCGGCCCCGACGGCGGCGAACACGGCCCGCGCCAACTCGAACCAGCTCGCCCGCCCGGCGTTCGTCGCATGCAGCACCCGCCCGGTGACATCGGGGCGGGCCGCGAGCTCAAGCAGCGCGTCCGCCAGGTCCGCGGCGTAGGTCGGCGACCCGACCTGGTCGTCGACCACGTCGACGGTGTCGCGCTCACGCTGCAGCCGAAGCATCGTGGCCACGAAGTCGGTCCCGGTCCCGGTGTACACCCACGCGGTCCGCACCACCGCCGCGGTCGGGTCCGCGGCCAGCACCGCCCGCTCCCCCGCGAGTTTGGTGCGCCCGTACACGGTGCGCGGGCCGGTCGGGTCGTCCACCTGGTACGGCTCCGACGCGTCCCCGGGGAACACGTAGTCGGTCGACAGGTGGATCAGTCGGGCGCCGACGCGGGCGGTGGCCTCGGCGAGGATCCGCGGGCCGGTCACGTTGGCGTCCGCGGCCGCCGCCTCGTCGGCCTCCGCGGCGTCGACGGCGGTGTAGGCCGCGCAGTTCAGGACGACGGTTCCGGGTCGGACCGCGTCCCGCACCGCGTCCGCATCGGTGATGTCCAGCTCGCGCGAGGTCACCCCGACGACGTCGAGACCGTCCCCGGCGCCCGCGGACCACCGGCGCAGCACCTGCCTGCCCAGTTGCCCGCCTGCACCGGTCACAAGGATCTTCGTCACAGCACAAAGTCTGGCACGCCGGTTTCGGGTCACCGGGTCTCCGGGTGTTCGCCGTTAGCCTGGACGACGGATTGACGGAGAACGGTGAGGGGCAGTGTTGCCGGACAACAGGGCGGCGGGCGAGCGGCGGGCACGCCGGTCGGCCGCGAGCGGACCGCGAGCGAGGAGCGTCGGGGGTGGGCGCGGCGACCAGCGGCGGCCCGACCCCGGCCCGGCCCGGGCCCGGCCGGTGCAGGTCGGGGTCGCCATCGTCGCTGCCCTGGTCCTGGTCGTGACGGGCTTTGCGTGGCGCAGCGTCGACGCGCTGGAGTCGAGCCTCGCGACCGCCCGACTCGGTCTCGGCGGCACCAAGGACGGCGCGCTGGACCTGCTGCTGGTCGGCACGGACAGCCGGACCGACGCGCACGGCAACCCGCTCAGCACCCAGGAACTTGAGGCGCTGCGCGCCGGTGACGCCGAGGCCGACAACACCGACACGATCGTGCTCGTGCGGATCCCCAACAACGGCGAGTCCGCGACCGCGATCTCCATTCCGCGTGATTCGTACGTCAAGGTTCCCGGCGTCGGGATGTCGAAGATCAACGCGGCATTCGGTGCGACGAAGGCCACCGAGAAGCAACAGCTCATCGACGAGGGCACCGACGACGCAACCGCGGAGAAGGAGTCCACCCAGGTAGGCCGGGAGGCGCTGATCACCGCCGTCGCCGACCTGACCGGGGTCACCGTCGATCACTACGCCGAGATCGGGCTGCTCGGGTTCGTCCTGCTCACCGACGCGGTCGGCGGCGTCGACGTGTGCCTGAACCAGGCGGTCGACGAACCCCTGTCCGGCGCGAACTTCCCGGCAGGCGAGCAGACCCTGTCCGGCGCGCAGGCGTTGTCGTTCGTGCGCCAACGGCACGGCCTGCAGCGCGGCGACCTGGACCGGATCGTGCGACAGCAGGTGTTCATGGCCTCCCTGGTGCACGAGGTGATCAGCGCGAAAACCCTGAGCAACCCCGGCAAACTGTCGCAGTTGACGTCCGCCGTCCAGCGGTCCGTTGTGCTCGACGAGGACTGGGACGTCATCGGTTTCGCGAAGGAACTGCAGAGCCTGGCCGGTGGTCAGGTGAGGTTCGAGACGATCCCGGTGGTGGACATCAACGCGATGACAGACTACGGCGAGTCGATCGTGCAGGTGGAGCCGAAGGCCGTCCGCCGCTACGTCGCCGAGCTCGCGGGCGAGGCCGACACCGAGGCATCCGCCGGAGAGTCCGATCCGGTGCCGACCGTGGATCCCGCCACCGTCACCGTCGACGTGGTCAACGACAGCGCCATCGGGGGTCTCGCGGGCCGGGTCTCGGACGCGGTGTCCGCGAAGGGGTATCGGGTCGGTGTCGTGGGGAACAACACCGGCGAGTCGGTGTCGGCGAGCGAGCTGCTGGCCGCCGACCCGGACTCCGACGCAGCCACGTCGGCGGCCGCCGCACTGGGCGGACTGCCGGTGGTGCAGGATTCCTCCTTGGCGCGGAACACGGTTCGGGTGGTCCTCGCCGCGGACTACGACGGACCTGGGTCCGAATCCACGAGGGATTCGGCCGAGCCGACATCCGACATCCTCGACCTGGGGACCAGCCCGACACCGGTCCCGCCCGGGCCGCCGATCGATGCGGGACGCTCCGGACCGCAGTGCGTGAACTGACCGGGGCGGGCCGACCGACCACGTCAACAGCAGGAGCCTGCGCGACCCGCGCAGGCGAACCGAGGGAGTACCGCGACACCATGGCAGCAGCACCCACTCTCACCGCGGCACTGCTCGACCCGATCCTGCAGCGCGACCCGGCGGGACCCCGCGTCACCTGGTACGACGACCTGTCGGGCGCCCGGATCGAGCTGTCCGCGCTGACCCTCGCGAACTGGGCGGCCAAGACCGCCAACCTGATTCGCGACGAGTTCGGCCTGGTCCCGGGGTCCCGCGTCTGCGTCCTGCTACCCGCGCACTGGCAGACCGCTGCGGTGCTGCTCGGCTGCTGGTGGGCGGGCACGGAGGTGGTGCTTGAGCCGGACCCGGATGCGGAGTTGGCACTGATCACGGCGGACCGGCTGGACGAGGCGTCCGATGCCGCCGAGGTCGCGGTCCTCTCCCTCGACGCGTTCGGCCGTCCCGCCGACAACCTCCCGGTCGGGGTCACCGACTATGCGACGTCGGTGCGGGTGCACGGCGACCAGTTCCGCCCCGACCCCGCATCCGCCGACGCCCCGGCGCTGGACGGACGGACGATCAGCGAGGTGCTCGACGCCGCCACCGGGTCCGCGGCAGCACAGGGGTTCACCGGCGAGGATCGGGTCCTGTCGACGTCGGACTGGACCACCGCGGGCGAACTCGTCGACGGGCTGCTTGCGGTGCTGGCCGCTGGCGCGTCGCTGGTTCAGGTGAGCAGCCCGGACGCCGGTCGGATGGATCGACGCGTCGAGTCGGAGAAGGTCACCGCGCGGCGTCCGTGACGGGCCGCGTCGTGTGCAGCGATCGCCACAGGAGGGCAACATGAGCACCCAACCGAACACCGGAAACCTCACCGAGATCACCGGGCTGCGGCAGAGCAATCCGCAGGACGGGTCCTCACCGCGCATCGAGCGGCTCGGCGCGCAGGCGGGAGTCACCGTGGTGCGGCTGAGCTTTCGCGCCGGACAGACCATGGAGGACCATCAGGCACGATTCCCGATCCTCGTGCAGGGCCAGACCGGGTCCGTCACCTTCGCCACCGCGGACCGCACCGTCACCCTGGTTGCCGGCACCGCCGTGCACGTCGACGCCGGGATCGTGCACCGGCTCGAGGCGGGCGAGGACTCCGTCGTCACGCTGCTCGTGCTGCGCTGACGACGTCCCGGTCCCCGCCCGCCTCGCGGTCACCTCACCCGGCCAGCGCCGCCACCGGGACGGCGCGAGCGGCGGTCCGGGCGGGCAGGACCGCGGCGAGCACCCCGGCGATTCCGCCGACCAGCACGATCAGCATCAGCTGCAGCCAGGGGATCGCTCCGAATGTCAGTCCGTCCCAACCGAATACCGACGCAGTCCCCGCCGCACCGAGGATCGACCCAAGCAACACCCCGAGCACCGACGCGACGACCGCGACCAGCACCGCCTCGCAGATCAGCACGGACCGCAGGCCGGACCGGGTGACGCCGAGCGCCCGCAGCAGGCCCGACTCGCGGCGACGCTCAATCACCGACAGCGCCATCGTGTTGCCGACCCCGATCAGCGCGATCAGCACCGCCACCGACAGCAGCCCGACCACCACCAATAGCAGGACATCGAGGATCGAGTCGATCGCCGCGCGCATCGACACCGCGCCGCTCACCTCGGCCATTGGTGCGAATTCCTCTGCCACGTCGGCAATCTCGTTCTGTGCCGCGGCCAGCTCGCCGTCGGAGAGACCGTCGAGCAGCCGGATCCACAGGGACTGCGGAACCGCGGCGAGGGCGAGTGCGTCGGCCGGGCCGACCAACGCGGGCTGTCCCTCCCGGCCCGCGACCACGGTCAGGGAGCGGCGGGTACCGGCGTGCTCCACGTCCAGCCTGCCGCCGGGCACGACACCCACCGCGTCCGCCTGCTCGGGCGACAGCGAGATCTCCCCGTCCGCGGGCAACACCAGCGGGATCCGCAGCGTCGCCGCGCCGTCGACCCGGTCGACACCGAGGACGGTGAGCCGGGTGCCCTCCTCGGCGACCACCTCGGTCCCGAGCAGCGGCGCGGTGGCCGTCACCGTGTCGATGCCGCGCACCCCCGCGTCGAGGCCCGGCGGCAGGCCGCCATCGGCGTCGATCGTCACATCGACGGGGAACTGCTCGTTCAACTCTCGCGGCGCCGCCGCCCCGACCGTCGCGGTGCCGACGACCATCGTCGCGGTGACCGTCACGCCGACCAGCAGCGCCGTCGCGGTCGCCGTCGTGCGGCGCGGATTGCGCAGCGCGTTACCGACGGCCACCTCCCCCAGCGGCCCGATCAGCCGTGCGGGCACCCGACCCACCGCCGCCACCAGCGGCGGCACGATGCTGCGGCCGAGGAGCACGACGCCGAGCGCGGTCACGATCCCGCCCGCGCAGGCGAGCAGCACCTGCTCGGCGGACGCCCCGAACCAAAGCACGCAGACCCCGCCGACGAGCCCGGTCAGTCCGGCGACGCGGCGGGCCCGCGAGGCGGCGGCGGGTTCGACGACGGCCTCGGCGGGCGCAAGCGCGGCCAGCGGCGACACCCGGGTCGCGGCCCGCGCCGGCGCAACCGCGGCCAGGTAGGTGACGACCATTCCGACCGCGAGGCCGGCGAGGACCGCGGTCGGGGTGACCGCGAGGGTGTCCAGCGGCACCGGGGCGTCGACCGCCTCCGCCGCCAGGGTCACCGCCGACGCCAACCCGATTCCGACGAGGACCCCGGCGATCGATGCGGCGGCGCCGACGAGGAGGGCCTCGATCCGGGCGCCCCGGCGGATCTGGCGTGCGGTGGCCCCGACGCACCGCAGCAGCGCCAGTTCCCTGGTCCGCGCGGCGAGCAGCACCGCGAACGTGTTCGCGATGACCAGCCCGGCCACCACCACCGCGACCGCGGCGAACGCGAGCAGCACGTTGCGGATGGTGTCGGTGTCGCCGAGGTAGCTCGCCGAGACGCGCTCGGCTTGCTCGGCGCCGGTCCGCACCCCCAGGTCCGGACCGAGCGCCGCGGTGACGGCCTGCCGCAGCAGCTCCGGATCACCGTCCCCGGCGACCCGCAGCTCGTGATCGGCGGCGGCGCCCGCCCACGCCCGCAGCTGCGGCCCGGTGGTGTAGACGGAGACGCCGCCGAGTCGCTGGGCGCTGCCGGACAGGTCGATCGAACCGACGACCGTCGCGGTGCCGGTGCTCGCCTCCGTCGACTCGTCGTCGCGGGCGCCCCGCACGGTGACCGCGACCGTGTCCCCGACGACGAGTCCGGCGTCGGATCCAACCGCGATCTCGCCGGGCGCGGCCGGGAACCTGCCCTCCGCCAGTCGTTGCCATCGGAGCTCCGCCTGCTCGGCCAGCGTGGCGAGGGTGCCGAACAGCCTGCCCCGGCCCGCGGCCGCCACCTTCACCGGCGCCGCGGCGTCGACACTCACCGCCGTAACCCCGGGAAGGCCGGCAACGGTCGCCGCAACCGTCCGCGCCTGCGTGTCGTCGGCGAGGCCGTCGACCACCACCGCCGACGACCGGTACTGACCGGCAAGCGAATTCGTCACGCTCGCCGAGGTGGTTGCGCCCAACACCAGGGTCGCGACCACGAAGGCCACCGCAATCAGGATCGCGGCGCCGGACGCCAGGTAGCGGCCCGCGTGTGCCCGTGCCTGCGCGAGCGTCAGCCTCAGCACGCGCGCGCCACCAGATCGCGCATCGTCTCAAGCACCGAATCCGGTGTCGGACTGATGATTTCCCCGGCGACGCGGCCGTCGGCGAGCAGCACGACGCGGTCGGCGTAGGACGCGGCGACCGGGTCGTGGGTCACCATCACCACCGTCTGGCCGACCTCCCGCACGCTGGCCCGCAGCAGGTCCAGCACCTCCGCGCCCGCGTGGGAGTCCAGGTTCCCGGTGGGTTCGTCGGCGAACACCACGTCGGGACGCGGCAGCAGCGCCCGGGCCACCGCGACCCGCTGCTGCTGCCCGCCGGACAGCTCATGCGGCTTGTGGCCCAACCGGTCCGCGAGGCCGAGCCGGGCCACCATCTGATGCATCCACATCCGGTCCGCCTCGACGCCCGCGAGCCGCAGCGGTAGCAGCATGTTCTCCTCCGCGGTGAGCACCGGCAGCAGGTTGAACGCCTGGAACACGAACCCGATCCGGTCGCGGCGCAGCTCGGTCAGGCCACGGTCGTCGAGCCCGGTCAGGTCGGTGTCGCCGAGGTACACGCGACCCCCGGACGGCGTGTCCAGGCCGGCCAGGCAGTGCATCAGCGTCGACTTGCCGGAACCCGACGGCCCCATGATCGCCGTGAAGGCGCCGCGGCGGAAGTCGACGTCCACGGCGTCGAGCGCGCGGACCGCCGCGTCACCGTCCCCGTACCGCTTGCTCAACGCGACCGCACGGGCCGCCGAAATGTTCGGTCTCGTCATGGCTTCGACGGTAGGGATCACGCCGGGGTCGCACATCGGAGCGGCGAGCGATCTGCGCGGGCTGTCGGGTCATCCTGAGGGATGACGGTCGGTCATCCCCCGGGATGCTCCCCGCCGAGCAGATCCTCCGGTCGCACCAGGCCGCACCGATAGGCGAATACCACCGCCTGCACCCGGTCACGCGACCCGGTCTTCGAAAGGACCCGTCCAACATGAGTTTTCACGGTCGCCTCGGAGACGATGAGCTTGCCTGCGATCTCGGTGTTGGACAGCCCATGCGCCATCGCCTCGAGCACCTCGACCTCGCGGGGCGTCAGATCCGGCAGCGCGGGCCGGGCCACCGCCCCCTCCAGCATCGGGCCGACGTGCCGGAGAAGGCGCCGGGTGGACCTGGCCGCGATCACGGCGTCCCCGCGGTGCACCGTCCGCACGGCCGACAGCAACTCCTCCGGCTGCGCATCCTTGAGGAGGAATCCGCTGGCCCCCGCCGAGATCGCCCCGACCACGTACTCGTCGTTGTCGAACGTGGTCAGCACCACCACCCGCGGGGCCGAGTCGAGCGCGGTGAGCGTCCGGGTGGCCTCGATGCCGTCCAGGTTCGGCATCTGCACGTCCATCAGCACCACATCGACCGGCACCTGGGCCAGTTCCCGCAGCGCCTGCGCGCCGTCGGACGCCTCCACCAGCACGGTCATGTCGTCCTGGGAGTCGATCACCATCCGGAACCCGGCCCGAACGAGTTGCTGGTCGTCGACCAGGGCCACCCGAATCGGGCGTCCGTCGTCCGTCATCGTCACGCTCACATCCTTCGCTCGTAGGGCAGTTCGGCCCGGACCCGATAGCCGCCACCGACGACCGGGCCGGCGTGCAGCGTTCCGCCGTGCAGTTCGGCCCGTTCCCGCATTCCCAGCACGCCCTGCCCGCCCCCGGTGGCAGGCACCAGCGCGCCAGCGGCGCCGCGTCCGTCGTCGACGATCGAGAGCAGCAGGCCGCGCTCCGTCCACCGCTCGGTCACCACGACCCGCGCCGCAGGCCCGGCATGCTTGAGCACGTTGGTCAGCGATTCCTGCACGATCCGGTAGGCGGTCAGCCCGGCACCGGGCGACAGGTCCCGTGCCTCGCCCTCGACATGCAGGTCCACCAGCAGGCCACCGGCCCGTAGGTCCTCGACGAGCTGCTCGATGTCGGAAACCTGTGGGGTGGAACGCGTCTCCCGGGGCGTGTCCTCCCGCAGCACCGAGAGCAGGGCACGCATGTCGGCGAGCGCCTGCCGCCCCGTCTCCGCAATGGTCTCCAGCGCGGCGATCGCCGCCTGCGGGTCCGCCTTGGCACCGTAGCGTCCGCCGTCGGCCTGCGCGATCACCACGGTGAGCGAATGCGCGACGATGTCATGCATTTCGCGGGCGATCCGGGTGCGCTCCCCCAGCGCGGCCAGCTCCGCCTCCTGCGCTCGCTCGAGCTCGAGCAGCCGGGCCCGTTCGGTCAGTCCCTCAAACTCCTGGTTACGCACCCTGCGGAGATCGCCGAACGCCCACACCGCGACGATATAGACGATCAGGAACGCGATGAGGAACGCGTGCGCCTGCCAGGTGGACTGCTCGCCGCCGAAATACCGGACACCCGCCACGGTCACCCCGACGATGGCCGCCGCCAGACCCCATCCGCTCGCCCACCTCGGCCCGTATGCCGCGAGTGCGTACAGCGCGATCGGCACGCAGATCCCGGGCATCAGCAGATTGGTCTGGTCAGTCGTGACGATCAGATACGCCACCGAGGACAGCGCAACCACCGCCGCGGCAGCGACCGGTCGGATGCGACGCCAGGCAAGCGGCACGGTCAGTCCCAGCGCGATCACCACGTCAACCCACCCGACGCCAACCGACGCCGCAACACCGAGGAGCACGAGAGGGGCCGCGATGGCGCGGTCGATGCCTGCGACGTGCTCGGCGCTCCAGCGGTACCACCGCTCGCTCAGCGGAAATCGGGGCATGCGCACCAGCGTAGCCACCTCCCCCGAAAACACCTGTTCCCCAATGTCACATCGGATCACTTCACGACAGCCGATGTGACATTGGGGAACGCGGGCCGGTGCCGCCCGTCAGCTCACTTGAGCAGTGCGCGCGACATCACGACGCGCTGAATCTGGTTGGTGCCCTCGTAGATCTGGGTGATCTTGGCGTCGCGCATCATCCGCTCGACCGGGAAGTCGGTGGTGTAGCCCGCGCCGCCGAACAGCTGCACCGCGTTGGTGGTGACCTCCATCGCGACGTCGGAGGCAAAGCACTTGGCTGCCGCGGAGATGAAGCCGAGGTTCTTCTCGCCGCGCTCCGCCTTGGCGGCCGAGGTGTAGACCATCAGCCGGGCGGCCTCGATCTTCATCGCCATGTCGGCGAGCATGAACTGGGTGTTCTGGAACGACGCGATCGAGGTGCCGAACTGCTTGCGGTCCTTGGTGTAGGCGATGGCCGCGTCGAGCGCACCCTGCGCGAGGCCGACGGCCTGGGCGCCGATGGTCGGCCGGGTGTGGTCGAGGGTCTGCAGCGCGGTCTTGAAGCCGGTGCCGGGCTCGCCGATGATCCGGTCGCCGGGGATCCGGCAGTTCTCGAACGCGAGTTCCGCGGTCGGGCTGCCCTTGATGCCGAGCTTGTGCTCGAGGCCGGTGACCGAGAAGCCGGGGTCATCCTTGTGCACGACGAACGACGAGATGCCGTTGGCACCCTTGTCGGGGTCCGTCACGGCCATCACCGTGTACCAGGTCGACTTGCCGCCGTTGGTGATCCAGCACTTCGAGCCGTTGATGATCCAGTCGTCGCCGTCCGCCTTGGCCCGGGTGCGCATGGCCGCGGCGTCGGAGCCTGCCTCCCGCTCGGACAGCGCGTACGAGGCCATCGCCTCACCGGCGGCCAGCGTCGGCAGGACCTGCGCCTTGATCTCCTCGGAGCCGTTGAGAATCATGCCCATCGTGCCGAGCTTGTTGACCGCGGGGATCAGCGAGGACGACCCGCACACCCGCGCAACCTCCTCGATGACGATGCAGGTCGCCACCGAGTCCGCACCCTGGCCGCCGAACTCCTCGGGGACGTGCACGGCGTTGAAGCCGGAGTTCACCAGCGCCGTGAGCGCCTCCTCGGGGAAGCGCGACTTCTCGTCGACGTCCTTGGCGTGGGGGGCGATCTCCTTCTCCGACAGCGCGCGGATCGCGGCCCGCAGCTCGTCGTGCTCGTCGGCGAGCTTGAACAGGTCGAAGTCCGGGTTTCCAGCCATCAGTCGCTCCTAGAGGAAGTCGAGTCACGGCACTCAGTGCCATTCGCCGACCATCATAGCGCAGGGACGACCGCCCACTCGGGTACCACGTGCCACCAATGCGGCACTGAGTGTCACCGCCCGTGGTCGCGGGCCTCCAACCGGCGCTGGACCAGGTCCGCCACCCGGCGCGGCGCAAGACCCCGCGGGAACACCGCGACCACCACGTCCTCGTCCCGCCCGCCGTCGACGCCCGCCCGGTCGATGCCGTGCCGGATCTCGGCGAGCGCGGTCCGCAGTTCCTGCGAGGTGGTCTCGACGCCATCCCGGACCATCCGCCGCAGCAGATAGTTGTGGGTCGCGATCACCGACGCGGCGAACTGCACCCGGGCCAGGTCCGCCGAGTCGGGCAGCGCGCGTCGCAGGTACTCGACGAAGAGTCGTTCGTAGCGGTAGCCGGTGACGATCTCCCGGTCCCGCAATGCGGGCACCCGGTGCACGACGGCGTACCGCCGGGTCGCCACGTCCTCCCAGTCCGCGAACCGCTCGAACACGATCGTCGCGGCGTCGCACACCGCACCCCACGGGTCCGGGTGGTCGGCGCCGAGGAACTGCGAGGCCTGCTCGAGCAGGATCTCGTGGTCGGCGAAGACCACATCCTCCTTGGAACGGAACTGCCGAAAGAAGGTCCGGCGCGAAATGCCTGCGGCGTCGGCGATCTCGTCGACGCTGGTGGCCTCGTACCCCTGCTCGGAGAACAGGCGCAGCGCCTCCGACACCACCTGGAGTCGGAAGCGGTCTGAATCGTCGGGCATGCGCCAAGCGTAAGGGCGGTGCGGACCGATCGAACCCCGCGGTGCGTCGGCGCGTTGACGCCGGGACGTCAGCGGACCACCTGCGTCGGGGGCGGGACGGCACGAACGACCGCGGGCTCCGGCATGGCGGGCAGGTCGCGGCGATCGGCGTCGCCGCCGCGCAGACACCACACGGTGCCCGCCGCGGTGATCGCCAGGACCAGCGGGTAGCAGCCGGCGTAGATCGGCACCAGGATCTGCGCCGACCACCCGGCGTCGTCGCGGGGCAGCATGAACAGGCCGATCCCGATCGGGTGATCGGCCCCGTGCAGCGGCGGACCGTCGGGATAGTTCCACCACCAGGCGAACGCCGGAATCAGCAGCGCCGTCGGGACCAGCCAGCGCAGCCGGGCGGTGGCGGTCAACGCGTAATGCAGGGCGAGGACCAGCAGCGGAACGAACCACACCCAGTGATGCCCCCACGAGAACGGGGACACCGCCGCCGATGTCATGCCGGTCAGGGTGACGGCGAGCAGTTCCTGTCCGCGGCGGTGCGCGAGCACCGCAGCGGACAGGCCGACGGCGGCGGCAACGGCGGCGCCGAGCAGCCACATCCAGGTCGGTGCCGCGAAGACACCGGTATCCGGATCGCGGTAGCGGGTGATGTCGTAGAAGCGGAGCAGCTGCGAGAAGAAGCCGTTGACCGACTGATTGCTGGGGGCGTCGACTGGGCCGACCCGCTGGGCCTGGGTGATCCGATGCGTCCAGTACGACCACGCGTCGGCGGGCACGATCGCGAAGCCGAGCGCCACCGTCGCCGCGAAGACCGACAGCGCGGTCACACCGGTGCGCCACTGCCGGGTCAGCGCGAGGTAGGCGAGGAAGAACGCCGGGGTCAGCTTGATGCCCGCGGCGATCCCCACACCGAGGCCCTTAAGTCGCGACCCGTCGGCCCTGGTCAGGTCCCACACCACGAGCAACACCAGAAAGACGTTGATCTGGCCGAGCCAGATGGTGGTGCGGACCGGTTCGAAGGCGGTCGTGACCACCGCGAGCAGGGCGCTGAACACCCAGACCCGCGGGGTGAGCCGGTAGCGCAGGCTCTTCAGGCTGAGCGCCACGATCGCGACGAGGGCGACAAACGTCGCCACCCACCAGATCACGTTGGTCAGCGACTGCCCGATCAGGGCGAACGGCGCGAAGACCAGGGCGGCGAAGGGGGTGTAGGTGAACTGCATCCCAAACAGGATCGGGCCGTCGTACAGCCCGGTTCGGTGCACGATCGCGTCCCCGCCCGCCCGGTAGATCGCCAGATCCGCGTAGTTGACGAACAGCCCGTAGAACGGGTTGCCGATCGGCACCGCGACCAGGTGCCAGATCACCACGCCGACCGCGACGACCGCCGCCCCGGCGAGCACGGGCCACGACAGCGTGCGGTCATCGACGACGGACCGGGGGCTACTTCGCACGGGTAACGACGATACGGGTTGCCCGGGCACCGGCGAGGTAGCCACACGGTGACCGAGCCGATGCGAGCCGGCCTCCGAGCCGGCTCGCGCGATCCGCTACGGCGCGACGGCGGTCCAGTCCGCGAAGCCGGTCGGGTCGTGCCTGCCCATGCTCGCGTGTTCGAACAGGCCGGCACCGGGCAGGCCGTTACAGGTCGCGGAGGCGGAGAAATCACTGACGCCGAACGGGATTCGGCCCGCGATCGCCGGGTCGGTGAGGTCGTACACCGACCGCGCCGACCAGTTCCGGCCGCGCCACTGCCCGTGCGTCCACTCCGGGTCGCCGCCGTAGCCTGCGCCAACGTGCAACGCGATCCCGGTGCGCGGGGTGACCTCGATCGTCACCGGGCTGCCGTCGGACGCGGTGAGGTGCAGGGTTGCGGCGAGCGCCTGCCGGGTGCCGGACTTGTAGTCGAACTCGACCCGCGGCCAGCCGAGTTGCTCGATCCGACCGTCGTCCCAGATGCGGGTGGCGTCGTTGAGGGTGCGGAACCCGTCGGGGTTCTCCTGCACGATGACGATCACCGAGAACCCGTCGAACCGCAGCGGAACGTACAACCACCAGAACCCCTCGGACGGCCGCTCGAGCAACCGGCCAGCCGGGTCCGGGTCCCCGACCGGACGGATCCCCCAGGACCGGTCACGGGTGCCCATCCAGCGGTCCGGGTCGACGGCGATGTCGCGGCCGTCGACGGACAGCACCCCCGACCAGGCCCCGGTCTGCGCGAACCGGCTCGACTCCAGTTGCGGCCGAAGCCCGTTCAGCAGCAGGTGCGGCTGCTCCTGGACAGCGGGGCAGGTGCCCTCCCAGGTGAGGTCGAAGCCGAGGCCGCCCGCGTCGTCGCCGTCGCAGACCACCCGCAGCCGCCGCAGCGGCTCGAGCACCTCGATCCGGTAGCCGCCGACCGCCAGGTCGAGCGATCGGTGCTCGAGCGCGTCGGAGAACCGCACCGACACCTGCCGGTCGCCGGTGCGGACGGTGGCGAAGGCGTCGGTGACGCCGAGGTTCGGGTAGACCCCGAACCCGGTGACCAGAAACAGGTCACCGGCCGTGTCGACGGCGTTGAAGTACGAGCGATCGTAGAAGTTCTTGTCGCTGCTGACCACACGGTCCATCGGCAGCGGAGTCTGGTGGATCGGGTACTCGTCGAGCGGTGTTGGCATGGCGGCACTCCGGGGCTCATACGGCAACAGGGCATGTTCCGTTACAGGGCGTTACGCAATCGGTTGCCCTGCGAATCTAGCCCCGGCCACCCCGGCGTGTCCGACGATTCGGTCAGCCGAGCAGCGTCGCGCGCAGCGCCGCGTCCTTCTCCAACACCATCGTCTCCAGCCCGGCCTGGAACTTCTCCATCGCCGCCCGAACGGCCGGGTCGGCGGCGCCGATGATCCGGGCCGCGAGCAGCCCCGCGTTGCGGGCGCCGCCGATCGAGACGGTCGCGACCGGAACCCCGGCGGGCATCTGCACGATCGACAGCAGCGAGTCCATCCCGTCGAGGTACTTGAGCGGAACCGGAACCCCGATCACCGGCAGCGGGGTCGCGGCGGCGACCATGCCGGGCAGGTGCGCGGCGCCGCCGGCGCCCGCGATGATCACCTTCAGGCCCCGCCCCGCCGCGGCGTTCGCGTAGTCGAGCATGCGCTGCGGGGTGCGGTGCGCGGACACGACCCCGACCTCGAAACGGATACCGAACTCGGCGAGCGCCTCCGCGGCGGCCTCCATCGTCGGCCAGTCCGAGTCGCTGCCCATGATCAGGCCGACCTGGGGTCCCTGCTGCTGCGTCATCTCTCTCCTGAAAAGTGTCGGGTCGGTCGGTCAGTTGCCTGCGTGCGGGTCCCAGCCATCAGTCCACACCCCGTGCGAGAGCCAGTGCGCCGCCCGCTCCGCCCGTTCCCGGACCGCGGCAACGTATGCGGGGTCGTCGAGGGAACCGGACGCGCCGCCGACGATGTTGACGTGCCCGATCTTGCGGTCCTTGCGCTCACCCTTGCCGTACAGGTGCACCTTCGCGTCGGGCATCCGCGCGAACAGGTGGTGCACCCGCTCGTCCATGCTCATCTCCGGCGCCTCGAGCGCACCGAGCACGTTCGCCATCACGGTGACCGGCGCGATCGGCGCCGGATCGCCGAGCGGGTAGTCGAGCACCGCCCGCAGGTGCTGTTCGAACTGCGAGGTGCGGGCGCCGTCCTGCGTCCAGTGCCCGGAGTTGTGCGGGCGCATCGCCAACTCGTTGACGATCAGCCTGCCGTCGACCGTTTCGAACAGTTCGACCGCCATCGCGCCCGTCGCGCCGAGCGCCGACGAGATCCGCAACGCCATCTGCTCGGCCTGCGCGGCCAGGTCCGCAGGCAGGTCCGGTGCGGGCGCGATCACCACCGCGCACTGCCCCTGCCGCTGCACGGTCTCGACGACCGGCCAGGTCGCACCCTGCCCGAACGGCGAGCGGGCCACCATCGCGGACAGTTCGCGGCGCATCGGGACCTTCTGCTCGACCATCAGCGTCACGCCCTTGTCGAGCTGCTCGGCGACGATCGCCTCCGCCTCCTCGGCGTCCGCGGGCATCCACACGCCGCGGCCGTCGTAGCCGCCGCGGACCGCCTTGAGCACGATGTCCCAGCCGTGCTCGGCCGCGAACGTCTCGACGTCACCCGCCCAGGTGACCTCCGCGAAGGCGGGCACCGGCGCGCCGAGCTCGGCCAGCTTGCGGCGCATCGCCAGCTTGTCCTGCGCGTAGATCAGCGCCTGCGGCGGCGGCTGCACGTTGACCCCCTCGGCGACGAGGGTGTCGAGGTGCTCGGTGGGGACGTGCTCGTGGTCGAACGTCAGCGCGGAGGTCCCGACGGCCGCCGCGCGCAGGGCCTCAAGGTCGGTGTGGCTGCCGAGTACCACGTTGGCGCTGACCTGCGCGGCGGGCTCGTCCGGTCCGCCGGAGAGCACCCGAAGGCACTGCCCGAGTTCGATCGCCGCCTGGTGCGTCATCCTGGCCAGCTGGCCACCGCCGATCATCGCGACCACCGGCATCGCGGCGTTCGGGCCGCGGGGGGTCGTTGGGCGGGGCTGGGATCCGGAATCGACGCTCACGAGTGTCCATGGTGTCACGACCGGCACCCCGACCGCGCCGCAGGTGCCGCCGTCGGACGCGGGGTGTCGCAGGTCACCGCGGAGCCGCGGGCGGACACCGTTCGGAGTGTCCGGTCGGGACTCGCGCGACGGAGTTCGTAGAATAGTCTGCTGTGTCAATTGTCGATCAGGCGCTGAGCCGCGTACCCACACGATTACGGGACGTGGTGCTGCGTCATCGGGAGCTGATCAAGTTCGCGATCGTCGGCGGCACCACAATGGTCTTCGACCTCGCCATCTTCTACTCGCTGGCCTTCACGGTGCTCGAACAGAAGCCGACCGTCGCCAAGATCATCTCCGGCGTGATGGCCACCATCCTCAGCTACGTGCTTAACCGCGAGTGGGCGTTCAAGAACCGCGGCGGACGCGAACGCCACCACGAGGCACTCCTCTTCTTCGCGATCAGCCTGATCGGGGTCGGCATCGCCGCGGCCCCGATGTGGATCGCGAACAACATCTTCGCCATCCGTGCCGACCAGTCCAGCGTGACGACGGTCGTGATCATCGACTTCGTGCTCAACTACATCATCGGCAATCTGATGCAGATGGTGTTCCGGTTCTGGGCGCTGCGCCGGTTCGCCTTCCCGGAGGAGAACGTCCGCGGGGACGACGGCTTCGACCCGACCCCGGACGAACTCGCCCACCCCGAACACAGCGGTTCCTGACCGCCCCAACCGAGCCCGATCAGCGCGGCTCGGTCGCGGCCCCCGACTCCGCCTCCCGCCCGATGTCCGGGTGCCGCTCGGTCGGCAGGAACAGCGCGAACAGCGCCGGACGACGCCGCTGCAGGTCGAGGCGGCCGCCGTCGGCCTCCACCAACGCCCGCGCCAACGCCAACCCGACACCGGTGGATCCGCCCGCCGAGAACCCGCGGGCGAAGATGTGCGGCGCCAACTTGTCGCTGACGCCGCCCTCGTCACCCACCTCGACGCAGACCATCGCCTCCCGCCGCGGGCCGACACCCGGCACCAGCCGCACCACCACCGTGCAGGTGCCCTTCCCGTGCATCAAGGCGTTGTCGACGAGGACCGCGACCGATTCCCGCAGCCGGGACGGCGTCGCCGCGGTCCGCACCTCCCGGTCACCGCGCAGCACCAGCGACCGCCCGAGCTGCTCGTACTGGGTTTGCCATTCGGCGACGACGGTGGCGAGTTCGGGCATCACCACCAGCGACCTGCGGTCCGCGCCGTCGCTGCGCGAGGAGCGAACCAGGTCGTCGATCGCTGCGGTCAGCCGGTCCACCTGCGCCATCGCCGCGTTCGCCTCGTCGACGACATCCGGATCCGGATGCACCGACAGTTCGTCGAGACGCAGCCGCACCGCCGTCAACCGGCTCCGCAGCTGATGGGACACGTCACCGACGAGGGCGCGTTCGCGCTGCAGCCTGCCCGCGATCTCGACGGTCACCGAATCGAGGACGTCGGACACCCGGTCCAGTTCCGGGATCCCGTAGCGGCGGGCATCGGTCCGGAAGTCGCCCTTGGCGAGTCGGGCCGCGCGGTCCGCGACGTCCTGCAGCGGGTCGGCCAGCCTGCGGGCGGTGACCGTGGCGACCGCGGTGCCCGCCGCGAGCGAGGCCAGCACCACGAGGACGACCGCACCGATCGCCTGCTGCTGCAGGATCCGCATGGACGCGGACGGGGTCTCCAGCCGCAGCGCCCCGGACCGGCCCATCGAGATCGCCTCGACGAGCGGCGCATCCACCCGGTCCGCGCCGATGTCGATCCGGGCGTTCGGGTTCTCCGCGGTCGGATAGATCACCGTCAGCCTGCCCCCGTCGGGGACCGCGACCCGCAGCGACCCGACGTCGAGGGTGCCCTCGACGAGCCCGGTCTGCCCCTCCTGGGCGATGATCTCGGCGGACATCCGGTCGAGGCGGGCCTGCAGGTCGCTCCGGGTGAAGTCCTCCACCCACAGCCACGCCGTGTAGGTCAGCGGCAGGCCGAGCAGCAGCCCGGTGACCAGGACGACCGCGATGATCGACAGCTGGATGCGACGGCGCACGGTCGGCCCTCCCGGTCAGGTGGTCGCGCGGTCAGGTGTTCAGGCGGAACCCGACGCCGCGCACGGTCGCGATGCGCCGCTCCCCGACCGGGCCCTCGTCGCCGATCTTCCGACGCAGCCACGACATGTGCATGTCCAGTGTCTTCGAGCCGCGCAGGTCGGCGTCGCCCCACACCTCCTGCAGGATCACGTCCCGGGAGACCACCTCGCCCGCGCGGTCCATCAGCACCTTGAGCAGTTCGTATTCCTTGTTGGCGAGGGAGATCTCGCTGCCGCCGACCAGGACCCGGCGCGCGGCGGGCTCGAGCCGGATGTCGCCGACCTCGACGGTCGAGTCCTCGGGCCCGCCGCGGCGCCGCAGCAGCGCGCGGACCCGGGCCATCAGCTCGGCGAGCCGGAACGGTTTGCCGACGTAGTCGTCCGCGCCCGCGTCGAGGCCGACCACGAAGTCCACCTCGTCGGTGCGGGCGGTGAGCATCAGGACCGCGAGTTCGGATCCGCTGGCGCGCAGTTGCCTGCACACCTCCAGCCCGTCCATCCCCGGCAGACCGAGGTCGAGGATCAGCAGGTCGAACGAACCGCTCAGCGCCAGCTCGAGGGTCGACGGGCCCGCCTCCTCGACGGTCACCTCGTAGCCCTCGCGGCTCAGTGCCCGCGACAGCGGCGCGGCGATGGCCTCATCGTCCTCGGCGAGAAGTACGGCAGTCACGTCACCACAGTACGGAGCGACCCGCGGGTGGGTGCGCCGCGGCACGCGGTGAATCCCCCGCCGCGCCGCGGCGATCAGTGCCGCCAGCCGCGGCGTGGTCGCCTGTCGTCCCGGCCGCCCGGGCCCGGGTTCCCGCCGAAGTCGACGGCGCCACCGTCGCGGTGCAGCTGCATCGCGTCGAACACCTGGTGGTACAGCAGGGAATGGACGCGTTGCACGTCGGGGATGTCGTCGAATTCGAGCGGATCGTCGGCGGCCGACGCGATCACCAGCGTCCCGGTGCGCATCATCCGGTCGATCAGCCCGTGCCGGAACTGCACGTTGCTGATCCGGCCCATCGGGATGTCGATGCCGCTGTGCGTGAACACGCCCTGCCGGATCAGCACCCGCCGGTCGGTGACGATGAAATGGGTGGACTTCCACCGGATCAGCGGCGCGGCGCACCGCCAACCGAGCACGGCCAGCCACGCCACCAGGACGAGCAGCAGCACCACGGTGCGGGCGGTGCCGTCGAGCCGGTCCTGCGCCATCCCGCCGACGAAGCCGGCGACGGCCGTCGCGACGACCAGCGTGACCGCCGGGAGCACCAGCATCTTCCAGTGCGGATGCCGGTGCAGCAGCAGTTCCTCGTCGGCGGCGAGCGCATCGTCCGGGTAGCCCATGACCGGAAAGTGTGCCACCTACACCGGCCGGTCGGCGCCGGTGCTCGCGGCCGCGCCCGGGCCGTCCCCCGCGTCGACCGCCTCCGCGACATCCTCCGCCGCGGCGGCCTGCAGTTCCCTGGTTCGCTCCAGCGCCTCCCGCTCGGCGGTCACCAGTTCCTCGGCGGACGGCGGCGATCCGGAGATCAACGCGTTCGCCCACCTCGTCGACGGGTCGATGTCCAGCAGCAGCGCCTTGACCAGCAGCGTCATCGGGATCGCCAGCAGCGCACCGAGCGGGCCGAGCACCCAACCCCAGAACACCAACGCCAGGAACGTCAGCGTCACCGACAACCCGACCGCGTCGCCAACGAACTTCGGCTGGATCACCGACTGGATGATGACGTTGATGACGCTGTAGACGACGATCACCCACAGCATCAGCGTCGGGCCGCCCTGAAGCAGGGCGATCAGCGCGGGCGGGATCAGGCCGATCACGAAGCCGATGTTCGGGATGTAGTTGGTGATGAACGACAGCAGACCCCACAGGATCGGCAGCGGAATCCCCATCGCCCACAGGGCGCCCGCATCGATCACCGCGACGATCAGACCGAACACCGTCGACACGACGAGATAGCTGCGGGTGCCGGACGCGAACGACGAGAACGCGTACGCGATGTCGGGGCGGGAGAACGCGACGGCCCGCATCCGGTCACCGAACGAGGACGCATCCATCGCCATGAAGATGAGCACCGCGAGGATGAAGAAGATGTTCGAGAACACCCCGAGCAGGCCGGCGAGAATGTCGTCGAGCAGCCCGACGAGCTTGCCGAAGTCGAAGTTGGAGAACACCGTGTCCAGCTCCGCGGACCCGATGTCCCACCGCATCAGCCAGTCCTGCACGTCGGCGACGAGCTGGTTGGCCTTGTCCGCGTACTCCGGAAGCAGGGTGGCGAGCTGGGCGACGGAGACCGCAAGCGCGCCGATCAGGCCGAGCAGCACGGCGTAGACCGACGCCAGGGTCGCCAGCACCGCCACCCAGGTCGGGGCGCCCTTGCGTTGCAGCCAGTCCCCGAGCGGCTGCACCGCAACGACAAGCATCAGCGCGAGGAAGACGGGGCCGATGATGCCGGAGAACGCCCGGATTCCGGCGATCGCGACGACCGCACCCGCCGCGCCCAGCAGCACGATCAGGCCGCGCGGCCACGGCGAGGACTGCGGCGGCGCCTGCCGCACCGGGGCCTCCCGCCCGTGTCTCACCTCCACACCAGGGCCCGACGGGCAACGCCGGGAAGCAGCCCGAGGATCGGCACACCCAGCGACAGGTGCACGAGCGCGGTCGCGACCCGATCGCCCGCGGTGGCGTCGTACACGAACGGCAGGATCACCGACGCAACGACGAGCAGCCCGACGATCCAGCCGAAGAACGACTCGCCGCCGGGGGTGCTCAACTCCAGCAGGTACAGCAGCACCGCCGCGAGCAGGGCGGCGATGAACCCGAGCACGGCGAACCGTACCGACAGGGTCAACTCCGGAAGCCACGGCGGCGCAAGCGGGTCGAGCCCGAACGCCCGCACGATCAGGGTGACCACCAGCCCGGACAACGCGGTCACCAGCGCGGTCGCCGCCGCCCCCGGCCAGAACTTGGCGGCCGACAGCGTCCGCTCCCCCGCGCTCGGCCCGCCACCTGTCCCCGGATAGCCCGTCATCACGTCCCCTTTCACCGCAGTCGGATCCACTGCGAGGGTTCCCCGTCGCCGCCCGGCAAACCTCACCCTCGACGGATGAGGTTTCGCGCGGCGGCAGCGCCGAGACTGCAGTGGACACTCACGGCCCATCTCTCATCGGCGCTCGCAGCCGCTGGGACTTTCGGAGAGGAATGGTCATGACCGACCACTCGGTGGCAAATCACAGCGACGGCAGCGTCAAGCAAGGCTTCGCCGCGGGCACCTCCATCGCGGCGGCGATCCTGCTGCTGACCGTCGGCATTCTGCAGATCTTCCAGGGCATTTCCGCCGTCGCCAAGGACAACGTCCTCGTCTTCGGACCCGAGTACACCTACAGCTTCGACGTCACGACCTGGGGTTGGATCCACATCGTCGTCGGCATCCTGATCGCGCTGACGGGCTTCTTCCTGATGACCGGTGCGACCTGGGCGAGGATCACCGCGATCTTCCTTGCCGCACTGTCGATCATCGCCAACTTCCTGTGGCTGCCGTACTACCCGCTGTGGTCGATCCTGATCATCGCCCTCGACGTGGTGGTCATCTGGGCGGTCACCACCTGGGACACCGACCGGTACTGACCAGCCCGGTCCACCGGACCCGCGAGGGGCGTCGACGTCACCGTCGGCGCCCGTCGCGTCGTCCGGTCAGGCGGGGCCCGGGTACGGCCGCAGGTGCGTCACGTCGCCCGCCGACACCGCAACCGCCTCGCCGCCGCCGTCGGGACGCACCACGACCCGGCCCTGCAGGTCCACGTCCACCGCGGTGCCGATCAGCTCGGCATCCCCCGGCAGTTCCACCCGCACCCGCTGCCCGACCGTGACACACCGGCGCCGGTAGTCCGCGGCAAGTCCGTCGACCCGCCACCCGTCCTCCCGCCATGCGGTGAACTGCGCGGCCAGCGACCGCAGCAACGCGCGGGCGATGGTGTCCCGGTCCGTGGTCGCCGCGCCAGCGACGGCGAGCGAGGTGGCCGTCGGCACCGGCAACTCCGCCTCCGTCAGGGTCACGTTGAGCCCGACCCCGATCACCACCGACGGGACCGGCGCCGTCGACGCGACCTCGGCGAGGATCCCCGCCACCTTCTTCCCGCCGATCAGCACGTCGTTCGGCCACTTCAGTTCCGCGTCCACCTCCGCGACGGACCGCAACGCGTCCAGCACCGCGACCCCGGTCATCAGCGGGAACCAGCCCATCGATTCGAGCGGCAGCCCGGGCATCCGCAGCAGCACCGACACCGACACCGACGACCGCGGCGGGGCGACGAAGCTGCGCGCATGCCTGCCGCGCCCGTGATCCTGATACTCGGCGATCAGCACCGCACGGTCGAGCGCGCTGTCGACCGCGCGGGCCAGCAGGTCCGCATTGGTGGATCCCGTCTCCGGAACCACCTCGAGGCTCGAATAGAAGGCGTTGGGGTCGGCGCCGCCCGCGACGAGCGCGGTGCGCAACGCGGCCGCGTTCAGCGGGGGCCGGTTCAGGTCCGTGTACATGGGTCGAGCGTAGGCGCCCCGCGCCGCACCGATCGGCGGCACCGCGGGCGGACAATACCCGCAGGTAGCTTCGGTTTGATCGGGCACCGCGAGCCGACCTCGCGCGGTCGGGCGTGCACGGCTGTCGATAAGCTCGTACCCATGACCAGCGTCCAGGAGCCGGCCGCGACCGCGGCCCCCGATATCCACACCACCGCGGGCAAGCTCGCGGACCTGCACCGCCGTCAGGCCGAGGCACACTTCCCGACCGGCGAAGCCGCCGTCGACAAGGTGCACGCCAAGGGCAAGCTGACCGCCCGCGAACGGATCGAGGCCCTCCTGGACGAGGGATCGTTCGTCGAACTCGACGCCCTCGCCCGGCACCGCTCCACCAACTTCGGGCTCGCCGACAACCGCCCCGCCGGCGACGGCGTCGTCACCGGCTACGGCACCGTCGACGGCCGCGACGTGTGCGTCTTCTCCCAGGACGCCACCGTCTTCGGCGGCTCCCTCGGCGAAATCTACGGCGAGAAGATCGTCAAGGTGATGGACCTCGCGTTGAAGACCGGGCGCCCGCTGATCGGGATCAACGAGGGCGCAGGCGCCCGCATCCAGGAGGGCGTGGTCTCCCTCGGCCTGTACGGGGAGATCTTCCACCGCAACGTCCAGGCGTCCGGGGTGATCCCGCAGATCTCGCTGATCATGGGCCCCGCCGCCGGCGGCCACGTCTACTCCCCGGCGTTGACCGACTTCGTGGTGATGGTCGACCAGACCTCGCAGATGTTCGTCACCGGCCCCGACGTGATCAAGACCGTCACCGGTGAGGACGTCACGATGGAGGACCTCGGTGGCGCGCACACCCACATGGCGAAGTCCGGTGTCGCGCACTACGTCGCCTCCGGTGAGCAGGACGCCCTCGACTACGTCAAGGACCTGCTCTCGTACCTGCCGAGCAACAATCAGGCCGCCGCGCCCCGGTTGGCGCCGACCGACCCGATCGTCGGGGCGATCGCGGACTCGTTGACCGACGAGGACCTCGAGCTGGACACGATCATCCCCGACAGCGCGAATCAGCCGTACGACATGCACGAGGTGATCCGCCGGCTGCTCGACGACGACGAGTTCCTTGAGGTGCAGGCCGGGCGGGCGATGAACGTGATCGTCGGGTTCGGTCGGATCGACGGCCGCTCCGTGGGCATCGTGGCGAACCAGCCGACGCAGTTCGCGGGCTGTCTGGACATCGACGCCTCGGAGAAGGCGGCCCGGTTCGTCCGGACCTGTGATGCGTTCAATGTGCCGATCGTGACCCTGGTCGATGTGCCGGGGTTCCTGCCGGGTACGGAGCAGGAGTACAACGGCATCATCCGCCGCGGTGCGAAGCTGCTGTACGCGTATGGGGAGGCGACGGTCGGGAAGATCACCGTCATCACCCGCAAGGCGTACGGCGGGGCGTACGACGTGATGGGGTCCAAGCACATGGGTGCGGATGTGAATCTGGCGTGGCCGACGGCGCAGATCGCGGTGATGGGTGCCTCGGGTGCGGTGGGGTTTGTGTACCGCAAGCAGCTCAAGGACGCGGCGGCGGCCGGTCAGGATGTGGATGCGTTGCGTCTGCAGTTGCAGAACGAGTACGAGGACACGCTGGTCAATCCGTATGTGGCTGCCGAGCGTGGGTATGTGGATGCGGTGATTCCGCCGTCGCATACGCGGGGTCAGATCGTGGCGGCGTTGCGGTTGCTTGAACGCAAGATGGTGACGTTGCCGCCGAAGAAGCATGGGAACATTCCCCTGTGAGCGCAGCCGAACACATCAGCACGGTGAGCGCAGCCGAACACATCAGCACGGTGAGCGCGGCCGAATACATTGATGCTGTGACGACACTCATGGACACGACACTCGCCGAGGTTGAGGTGCTGGCCGACGCCGCCGCCGCAGTCGACACCGCCGAGGGAACTGCTAGCGAAGGTATGCAATTGCCGGTCATCAAGGTGCTCAAGGGAAACCCTTCCGACGTCGAGATCGCGGCACTGGTCGCGGTCCTCGCGGCGGCAGGCTCGGGTCAGGCCCCCGCCGACACGACTCCCCCGGACCGCTGGGGTGAGCCGGTCAAGATGCACCGCAGCCGGGCACCGTTTTCGCCGTACGCGTTCCCGAACCGAACGTGACCCGCCTCGTCCTCGCCTCGGCCTCGCCTGCGCGCCGCACGGTCCTGCGCAAGGCGGGGATCGAGCCGTATGTGCACGTGTCCGGGGTGGATGAGGACGCGATCCAGCAGGCCCTCGGCCCGAGGGCCGCTCCGCGTCACGTGGTGACCGAACTGGCCAGGGCCAAGGCCGCCGCCGTTCTCCCCGCGCTGCCCGAAGACATCGTCGCGGACGCCGTGGTGATCGGGTGCGATTCGATGCTGCTGATCGACGGGGAGCTTCAGGGCAAGCCGCACACCGCGGACGTGGCCCGCGCGCGGTGGCGGTCGATGGCCGGGCGCAGCGGAACCCTGCTCACCGGGCACTGCGTGATCCGGGTCCGGGGCGGCGCCCCCGTCGGGGAGGTCGGCGCGGACAGCGCGACGGTCGTGCACTTCGGCACCCCGTCCGGTGACGACCTCGAGGCCTACCTGGAGTCCGGCGAGCCGATGCAGGTGGCGGGCGCGTTCACCCTGGACGGGCTTGGTGGCTGGTTCATCGACCGGATCGAGGGCGACCCGTCCAGCGTGATCGGGATCGGGCTGCCGCTGGTGCGGCAGCTGCTCGGCGAGGTCGGCGTCGGCATCGCCGAACTGTGGACCGCCTGCCCCGCCGAGGGCTGAGCGCGCCGCCCGGCGGGAGCGGCGGAACTCGGGTTACGCCTAGACTTGTGACTGTCAACCCGTAGTCCCACCGTCAGGAGCCCGCCCGTGCCCGTTGCGCCCGATCCCCACCCCTCCTTCGCGGCCTACGCGCACCCGGAACGGCTCGTCACCTCGGAGTGGCTCGGCGCGCACATCGGCGCTCCGGGGATCACGATCGTCGAATCCGACGAGGACGTGCTCCTCTACGACGTGGGGCACATCCCTGGCGCGGTGAAGATCGACTGGCACACCGACCTCAACGACCCGGTGACCCGCGACTACATCGACGGCGAGGCCTTCGCGAAGCTGATGAGCCGCAAGGGCATTCGCCGGGACGACACCGTGGTGATCTACGGCGACAAGAGCAACTGGTGGGCCGCGTACGCGCTGTGGGTGTTCACCCTGTTCGGGCACGAGGACGTGCGGCTGCTCGACGGCGGCCGGGACGCGTGGATCGCGGAGAACCGCGACACCACCCTGGACGTCCCGGAGAAGGCGCCGACCGACTACCCGGTGGTCACCCGCGATGACGCCCCGATCCGCGCATACCGCGACGACGTGCTGGCGCATCTCGGCTCGGGTCCGCTGATCGACGTGCGGTCGCCGCAGGAGTACACCGGGGAACGCACCCACATGCCGGACTACCCGGAGGAGGGCGCGCTGCGCGGTGGGCACATCCCGACCGCGGTGTCGATCCCGTGGGCGAAGGCCGCTGCGCCGGACAGCCGGTTCCGCTCGCGCGCCGAACTGGACGAGATCTACGGCGCGTTCGCCCCGTCCGACGATGTGGTCGCGTACTGCCGGATCGGTGAGCGGTCCAGCCACACCTGGTTCGTCCTCACCCACCTGCTCGGTTTCGAGAACGTGCGCAATTACGACGGTTCGTGGACCGAATGGGGCAACACGGTGCGGGTGCCGATCGTCCGGGGTGACGAGCCCGGCGAGATCCCGGCGATCGCATGAGCCTGCCCGCCCCGCTCGCCGAAATCGTCGACGATTTCGCCGCCGTCTCCGGCCAGGAGAAGCTGCAGCTGCTGCTCGAATTCAGCCGCGAGCTGCCGCCGCTGCCCGCGGAGTTGGAGCAGGCGGCGATGGAACCGGTCCCGGAGTGCCAGTCGCCGCTGTTCCTGTCCGTCGACGCCGACGATCCCGAGCACGTGCGGTTGCATTTCAGTGCCCCACCCGAGGCGCCGACCACCCGCGGCTTCGCGTCGATCCTGCATCAGGGTTTGGACGGGCAGAGCGCGCAGGCAATACTGGAGGTGCCCGGAGACTTCTACTCCGCGCTGGGCTTGGCCGACGCCGTCAGCCCGCTGCGCCTGCGGGGCATGTCCGCGATGCTCACACGCATCAAACGTCATCTGCGGGAGTGAGTGCGCCCCATTCACCGGAGCAGATCGCGAACGACGGGTTCTGCCAATGGAATTCACGGAGCTGGCCGACTATCCGGTGTCGCCGGGCACGGTGACCGAATGGCACCCGACGGTGCCGTTCGACGATGCGGCGCCGGGCGCGGACCCGTGGTACGACGATCCGCGACCGACGTCGTTCGTGCAGGAAACGCGACTGCGCGAGGCCGACGCCAGGGCCGGGGCCGCGCACGAGTCCTGGCTTGGCGCCGCGTTCGAGATCGACGGGGGCCTGGACGCGGACGCGTTCGGGCGCGCGCTCACCGCGTGGATCGACCGGCACGAGGGGCTGCGTAGCCACGCCGCACCCACCGGCCCCGGCGAGGTGCGGCGGCGGACGGTCACCGCGGGGCGGGTGCGGGTGGACGCCGCGCGGCACGGGTACCGCACCTCCGGTGCCGGGAACTTCGAGCACCTGCACGCGCTGTTCGACCGCGCCACCTCCCCCCTATCGTGGCCCGCGTTCGCGTTCGCGACGGTCGAACCACCGGACCGCGACCGGGCGTTCACGGTCTACTTCGCCGCCGATCACGCGCTCGTCGACGGGTATTCGGTGGTTCTCGTCGCCCAGGAAATCGAGACGCTGTACCGCCACGAGCAGCGCGGCGCGGCACCGGACCTGTTCCCGGTCGGCAGCTACCTCGACTTCGCCGCCCGGGAACGGGCAGGGGTCCGGGACCTGGACGCCGCCGATCCCGTCGTCGCATTGTGGCGCGGCCTGCTCGACCTGGGCGGCGGGCGGCTGCCCGAGTTCCCGCTCGCACTCGGGGACCTGCCCGACGCGCCGCCTGCGCAGCGCGGCCTGTCGGCACGGGTCCTCGATGCGGCCGCGGCGGACGCGTTTGCCGTGGTCTGCCGCAAGATCGGCCACGGCTTCTTCCCTGGCGCGCTGGCCTGCCTTGCGGTCGCCGCCGCCGGCCTCACGGACGCGGACCGGTTCGCGGCGGTCGTGCCGATGCACACCCGCGACGCACCGGGCTGGGCCGGATCGGTCGGCTGGTTCGTCGGTGTCGGCCCGATCTCGTTCGGGGTGCGCGGCGCCGGATCGTTCGCCGAGCTGGTGCGCCGCGCGTCGGTCCAGGCGGCCGCCGCGAAGCGGGCGGCCCGGGTTCCGTTCGAGTGGGTCGGCGAGGTCCTCGGCACCGATGCCCGCCCACGGTTCGTGGTCTCGTACATGGATGTGCGGTTCGTTCCCGCCGCGACCAGCTGGACGGACTGGAATGCGCGGGCCCTGCGCAGCAGGCACTATGCGAACGACGTGCACATCTGGGTGAATCGGACCCCGGAGGGGGTCAACGTCGCGGCGCGCTACCCGGCCACCGAGGCCGCGACCGCCGCCGTCCACGACTACCTCGTCCGCCTGCGCACCCTGATGGCCGAGGTCGCCGGAACCGGCACCTGCCGACTGCCCGACCGGGTCACCCGGTGAACCACGAACGTACTGGTCAGTAGCGCCTAGAGTGGCGCCCGGTTCCGGGTGAACCGATCCACCGGCCGGGTGCGGTGACCTCTCGGCCGGTGCCTACACTGCGAGATACTGCCGTCACCAGCCGGCGCTCCCCCGCGGATACCCCTTGCGACCACCAGGAGGCTCAGTGCCCAGTCATGCCAGCGCGCACATCACGAAGGTGCTTGTCGCCAACCGCGGCGAGATCGCGGTGCGGGTGATCCGGGCAGCGAAGGACGCCGGCTACGGCAGCGTCGCCGTCTACGCCGAACCCGACGCCGACGCCCAGTTCGTCAAGCTCGCCGACGAGGCCTTCGCCCTCGGCGGCCAAACCTCCGCCGAGTCGTACCTGGTGTTCGACAAGATCCTCGACGCCGCCGCCAAGTCCGGCGCCGACGCCATCCACCCCGGCTACGGGTTCCTCTCCGAGAACGCCGACTTCGCGCAGGCCGTCCTCGACGCCGGACTGATCTGGATCGGCCCGTCCCCGCAGTCCATCCGCGACCTCGGCGACAAGGTCACCGCCCGGCACATCGCCGAACGCGCCAACGCCCCGATGGCCGCGGGCACCAAGGACCCCGTCAAGGGCGCCGACGAGGTCGTCGACTTCGCCCGCCAGTACGGCGTCCCGGTCGCGATCAAGGCCGCGTTCGGCGGCGGTGGCCGCGGCATGAAGGTCGCCCATTCGATCGAGGAAATCCCGGAGCTGTTCGAGTCCGCGACCCGTGAGGCGATCGCCGCGTTCGGTCGCGGCGAATGCTTCGTCGAGCAGTACCTCGACAAGGCCCGGCACGTCGAGGCGCAGGTCATCGCCGACCAGCACGGCAACGTCATCGTCGCGGGCACCCGCGACTGCTCGCTGCAGCGCCGCTTCCAGAAGCTCGTCGAGGAGGCCCCCGCCCCGTTCCTCACCGACGACCAGCGCGACCGGATCCACAACTCCGCCAAGGCGATCTGCAAGGAAGCCGGCTACTACGGTGCCGGCACCGTCGAATACCTGGTGCAGGGCGACACCGTGTCGTTCCTCGAGGTGAACACCCGCCTGCAGGTCGAGCACCCGGTCACCGAGGAGACCGCGGGCATCGACCTGGTGCGGCAGCAGTTCCGCATCGCCAACGGCGAGAAGCTTGAGATCACCGAGGACCCCACCCCGCGCGGGCACTCCTTCGAGTTCCGGATCAACGGTGAGGACGCTGGCCGCGGGTTCCTGCCCGCGCCGGGCCCGATCTCGGTGTACAAGGAGCCGACCGGCCCGGGTGTGCGCGTCGACTCCGGTGTCGTGCAGGGCGATGTGATCGGCGGCCAGTTCGACTCGATGCTCGCGAAGCTGATCGTCACCGGCGAGACCCGCGAGCAGGCGCTGGCGCGCGCGTCCCGCGCGCTGGCGGAGTTCGAGGTGGATGGGCTGGCGACGGTGCTGCCGTTCCACCGGCACATCGTGACCAACCCGGCGTTCGTCGGTGACGGGACCTCGTTCGAGGTGTACACGAAGTGGATCGAGAACGAGTGGGACAACCCGATCGAGCCGTACACCGGTGCCGGGCAGGTGGACGCCGATGGTGAGGAGGCGTTGCCGCGGCAGAACGTGGTCGTCGAGGTCGGGGGTCGTCGGGTGGAGGTGTCGCTGCCGGGTCAGTTCTCCCTCGGGTCGGCGGCGCCTGCGGTCGGGGCGATCACCCGGAAGCCGAAGTCCCGCAAGCGGGGCGGTGCCGGTGGTGCTGCGGCGTCGGGTGATGCGGTGACCGCGCCGATGCAGGGGACCGTGGTGAAGGTCGCTGTTGAGGAGGGTCAGGAGGTCGCCGAGGGTGACCTGATCGTGGTGTTGGAGGCGATGAAGATGGAGAACCCGGTGACCGCGCACAAGTCGGGTGTGGTGACCGGTCTTGCGGTGGAGCCGGGTGCGGCGATCACGCAGGGCACCGTCCTCGCCGAACTCAAGTAGGCGCTCCGCGCCCGTGAGTCCTTGTGGTCCCGTGGCGGGCCGAAAGGACTCACGGGCGGCGCAGCCGCTTACCCTGGGGGCATGGCCGAACCACCGGATATCCGCATCGGGACCGCCGAACGCGAGCAGGCGCTCGACCAGCTCAGCCAGCACTTCAGTGCGGGCAGGCTGACGGTCACCGAGTTCGACGAGCGCAGCGGGCTGATCGCGGTCTCCTCCACCCGCGGCGAGCTCGACCGCCTGCTCGCGGACCTGCCCGCACTGTCGCCGCAGACGAGCGTCCCGGCCGCCGCGGAATCCGGCCCGGTCGCCGCGTCGCCCCGCCCCGACTGGGCGGGGCGAATCGTCGCATTGGTCCCGCTGATCGCGCTGGTGCTGTTCTTCGTCACCGGGACGTGGGTGTGGTTCCTTGCCGTCCCCGCGGCAGGCATCCTGCTGCTCGGCACCGATCGGGAACGCAAGCGTCGACGCGGGGTGGAGGGGAACGACCACTGATGGAACCGATCGAGATCAACGCCGGATCCTGGTATCTGCGGGGGCTGCGGGCCGACGAGCGGGTCGACGACCGGCCTGCGCTCGCCGACGGCGGCATCACCGACCCCGACCACGTCGCCGCCCGCGCCCGGCAGTGGGCGGGCGACGAGCACTACTCGTGGGCGGTGTGCGAGCCGACGACCGGTGAACTGCTCGGGGAGGTCGGTCTGACCCCGGCCGGCACGGACGGCACGCTCGGCGGCTGGGCGCGTCCCGGTCACGACGCCGCCCTCGCCGCCGCGACCGCGGCCGTCCGACGGTTCGCGGAGGGAGCCCTCGGGCTCACCGTCGCTGACCGGTGAGCGTCGGGACAGGCCCCCGCGCGGGTAGCCTGTCCCCCGTGTCCCCGATCGTGGTCCTCACCGGCGCGGGCATCTCAGCCGAGAGCGGGGTGCCGACCTTTCGCGACGCCGACGGCCTGTGGGAAAGCCACCGGGTCGAGGACGTGGCGACCCCGGAGGCGTTCGCGCGGGACCGGATGCTGGTGCAGCGGTTCTACGACGCCCGCCGCGCGGCGTTGCACACCGTCGAACCGAACCGCGCGCACCGGGCCCTCGCCGAACTTGAGGACGTCCTCGGCGGGGACCTGCTGGTGGTGACGCAGAACATCGACGACCTGCACGAGCGGGCCGGTTCGCGCAACGTCATCCACATGCACGGCGAGCTGCGCCGGGCGCTGTGCCGCGCGTGCGGCGTTGCGGATCCGTGGAGCGGCGACCTCAGCGGCGAGCCCGCGTGCCCGCACTGCGGCGTCGCCGACCTGAGGCCGGACGTGGTGTGGTTCGGGGAGGTCCCCTACGAGATGGACCGCATCACCGACGCGCTCGCTGGTGCCGACCAGTTCGTGTCTATCGGCACCTCCGGCGCGGTCCACCCCGCCGCCGGATTCGTGCGGTACGCCAGGGACAACGGCGCCGCCACGCTCGAGCTGAACCTCGACCCGAGCGAGGGCAGCCACCTGTTCCACGAGGCGCGGCACGGCACGGCGGGCGAACTGGTCCCGGCGTGGGTCCGCGAGGTGCTCGAGCAGCGTCGCTGACCCGGGCGGCCCGCCTCGATCAGTCCCGGGTGAGGAGCCGGCCGCGCAGCGCGGCGATGTCGTCGGCGCCGAGCCCGAGACCCCGCACGAAGTAGCCCTCGATGTCACCGAAACCGGTGCGCATCTCGTCGAGCGCGGCCTCCAGGTAGTCCCGGCGCACCCCGAGCAGCGGCAGCAGGATGTCCGGGTTGCCGCCCGCGTCCCGGAAGCGGTCGAACACCGGAGCCAGCGCGGGCAGCAGCTGGTCGTTCGTCAACAGGTATTCGTCGAATACCCGCCCCTCGTCGACACCGAGCAGCAGCAGCAGCGCCGCCACCGCCCAGCCCGTCCGGTCCTTGCCGGTGGTGCAGTGGATCAGGACTGCGGTGTCGTCGCGGCGGGCCAGGTCGGTGTACAGCGCCCGGTACGCGGCGACCGCGGACGGCATCGACACGAAGTCCCGGTAGCTGCCGATCAGGTACCCGCCCGCCTGGTCGCCGCCGAGCAGGTCCTCCGCGAGCACCGGGTCGTCGAGGATCTTCTGCATCATCGCCGGGGCCTGCGAGGCGTCCCGGTCGGCGAGCACGTCCAGGGGAACCTCCTTGGCGCCCGCGGGGATCCGATCCGGCTTCACCTCGCGTTCGGCGAGGGTGCGCAGGTCGAATACGGTGGCGAGCTGCAGCGCCTCCAGGGCCGGGAGGTCGGCATCCGCGACCGCCGCGAGGTCGGTGGACCGGTAGATCCGGCCGGTGCGCACCAGCGATCCGTCGGCGGTGCGGTATCCGCCCGCGTCCCGAAGGTTGGGCACGGAGGCGATGGGGATGGACGAACCGACCGGCCGCGGGATGCTCATGCCTGCACGGTAAACCACGGCGCCGATCACCGCGCCGTCCGCGGGCCCGCGGTGGCCGCACCGGACGCCGACCGCTGTTCACAGGCCCCGCCCGGGGCCGGCGCGGCGGCCGCCTCGTTCATGACGGCGCCGATCGCGATGCCGAGCACCAGCGCGGCGGCGACGCCGATCACCCAGGTGGACCTGGCGACGCCGGCGTCGATGCGGTCGACCGGGTCACGGTGCGGGGCGGGGTCGGGGTGCGGGGCGGGGTCGGGGTGCGGGGCGGGGTCGAACTCGTTCACGTGGACGTCCTCGAGAATGCGGTCGGGGCGGTCCCGCGCGGGGACGCTGTCGCACAGCGTCGCCCGTCCGGGGCCACCGCTCCACCTCGGAGCCGCACAGAATGACAGGTGCCACCGACACGTTCGCCGGAAACCGGGCGGATCAGCGGCGGAGCACCGCGTCGAGGGCGTCGACGGCGTTCGACAGCTCGGTTGCGGTGACCGTCAGCGGGGGCCGGAACCGGACGCCACGCTCCCCGGTGCCGAGCGCGAGGACGTGCTCGCGTTCCCGAAGCGCGGCGAGCACCGCGTCGCGCCGGGCGGTGCTGTCGAGGGTGACGGCGCCGAGCAGCCCGCGGCCGCGGGGGTCGGTGACACCGTCGTGTCGACCGGCCAGCGCGGTCAGGTCGGCGAGCAGCTGCGCCCCGAGCATCCGGGCCCGATCGATCAGCCGGTCCCGTTCGATCACCTCCAGGATGCGCCGTGCCCGCACCATGTCGGTGAGGTTGCCGCCCCAGGTGGAGTTGATCCGGGAGCCGACGGCGAAAACGTTGTCCGGGACCTCGTCGACGCGGCCGCCCGCCATGATGCCGCACACCTGGGTCTTCTTCCCGAACGCGACCACGTCCGGCCGCAGCCCCAACTGCTGGTATGCCCACGCGGTGCCGGTGGTGCCCGCACCGGTCTGTACCTCGTCGAGGACGAACAGCGCGTCGCGCTCACGGCACAGGTCGGCGACGGCCTGCAGAAACTGCGCGCGCAGGTGCCGGTCGCCGCCCTCGCCCTGGATCGGTTCGGCGATGAAACAGGCGATGTCATTCGGGTTTTCGTCGAATGCGCGGCGCGCCTGCTGCAGCGCCCGTCGTTCCGCCGCGGCGACGTCCGCGCCGCCCTCCGCGGTCGGCGCGTCGATGCGGGGCCAGTCGAAGCGGGGGAACCGGGCGACCTTGACCGGATCGGTGTTGGTCAGCGACATCGTGTATCCGCTGCGGCCGTGGAAGGCGTGCCGCAGGTGCAGCACCCGGGTGCCGAGGGCGGGGTCGCGGCCCGCGGCCTCGTTGTGTCTGCTCTTCCAGTCAAACGCGACCTTGAGCGCGTTCTCGACGGCGAGGGCGCCGCCGTCGACGAAGAACAGGTGCGGCAGCGCGGGGTCGCCGAGCACCCGCGCGAAGGTGCGCACGAACCGTGCCATCGCGACGGTGTAGACGTCGGAGTTGCTCGGCTTGTTCACCGCGGTCTCGGTGAGTTCGGCGAGGAACCCGCGGTCCAGCACGAGAGCTGGATGGTTCATGCCGAGCGCATTCGACCCGAAGAAGCCGAACATGTCGAGGTATTCGGTGCCGTCACGCTGGTCGACCAGCGTGCGCCCGCGAGACCGGACCGGGTCAAGGACGAGGTCGAACCCGTCGACCAGCATGTGTTCCCGCAGCACGCCGAGAACCTCGCCGGGCTCGATGCGCCCGCCGCCGTGCCGCAGATCGATCGCGCCACTCATACCCCGAGGCTATGCCGAAAATTCCTGTCTCGGTGCGAGCGCCGGTAACAATTCCTGTTCGATCCGCTACCTGTCGTAAAAAGTCTGCAGGATGACGGTGCTGCGGGTGCGGACGTTGGCCGTGGTCCGGATCTCCTGCAGCAGACGCTCCAGCGCCCGGGGCGACTCCACCCGCACCAGCAGCATGTAGCTCTCCTCCCCCGCGACCGAGTGACACGACCGGATCGCGGGCAGGTGCGCCAGCCGGGCGGGGGCATCGTCGGGACCCGACGGATCGAAGGGGGTGATCGCGACGAACGCGGACAGTTCCTCACCGAGCGCCGCCGGGTCGACGCGCGCGCCGTACCCGCGGATCACCCCGCGCGTCTCGAGCCGGCGCACCCGGGTCTGGACCGCGGACACCGACAGTCCCGCCTTCCCCGCAAGGGTGGCCAGCGTCGCGCGCCCGTCGTCGACGAGTTCACGCACAAGCAGCGTGTCGATCTCGTCCAATGGCTCCGCCATGAGGGGAGGCTAGCCCACTCGTGGAGTAGGAAAGGAGAAGGACGTTCATCCGCCGCGACCAGGGAGGCCGACCAGATGTCCGACACCACCCACCCGTCCCCCCGTGACCGCGCCGCCGTTGCGTTGCGCGCCTGCGGGGTCACCGACCTGCCCACCGGCACGGACCTGCACGTCTGCACCCCGATCGACGGGTCGGTGCTGGCCGACCTGCGGGCGAGCACAGCCGCGGACGTCGACGCCGCGATCGCCGATGCGCGAGTGGCGTTCTCGTCGTGGCGCACGGTCCCGGCACCGCAACGCGGCGCGCTGGTGCGCAGGCTCGGCGCGCTGCTCGCCGAGCACCGGCACGACCTCGCGACGCTGGTGACCCTCGAGGCGGGAAAGATCACGTCGGAGGCCCTCGGCGAGGTGCAGGAGATGATCGACGTCTGCGAATTCGCGGTCGGGCTCTCCCGCCAGCTGTACGGCCGGACCATGCCGTCCGAGCGGCCGGGGCACCGGCTGATGGAGACCTGGCATCCGCTCGGGGTGGTCGGGGTGATCTCGGCGTTCAACTTCCCGGTCGCGGTGTGGTCGTGGAACGCGGCGATCGCCCTGGTGTGCGGGGACCCGGTGGTGTGGAAGCCGTCCGAACTGACCCCGCTGACCGCCCTCGCCTGCGATGCCCTGCTGCACAGGGCGGCCGCCGACACCGGCGCCCCCGAGGGCGTGCACGGCCTGCTGCTCGGCGGCGAACAGGTGGGGGACTTCCTCGTCGACGATCCGCGGGTGGCGCTGGTCAGCGCGACCGGGTCGGTGGGGATGGGTCGACAGGTCGGACTGCGGGTCGCGGCGCGGCTCGGTCGCTGCCTGCTCGAACTCGGCGGCAACAATGCCGCGGTCGTCGCCCCGTCCGCCGACCTGGACCTCGCCGTCCGGGCGGTCGTGTTCGCGGCGGCGGGCACCGCGGGGCAGCGCTGCACCACGCTGCGCAGGCTGATCGTGCACGCCTCGATCGTGGACACCGTCGTCGACCGGATCGCGGACGCGTATCGCCGGCTCCCGGTCGGGGATCCCTTCGACGCGGACACCCTCGTCGGCCCCCTGATCCGGGAACGTTCCTGGGAGGCAATGCAATCCGCTCTCTACCGGGCGACGTACGTCGAGGGCGGCGAGCTGGTGTGCGGCGGCACGCGGCTCGACCGGGACGGGGTGTACGTCACGCCAGCGGTGGTCCGGATGCCGCAGCAATACCCGGTGGTGTGCGAGGAGACGTTCGCGCCGATCCTCTACGTGCTGACCTACGACACCCTCGACGCGGCGATCGCGCTGCACAATGCGGTCCCGCAGGGACTGTCGTCGTCGATCTTCACCCTCGACCAGCGGGAGGCGGAACGCTTCCTCGCCGCCGACGGGTCCGACTGCGGCATCGCGAACGTCAACATCGGCACCTCCGGCGCCGAGATCGGTGGCGCGTTCGGCGGCGAGAAGCACACCGGCGGCGGCCGCGAATCCGGGTCCGACTCGTGGAAGGCGTACATGCGGCGGGCGACGAACACCATCAACTACTCCCCCGACCTGCCGCTCGCCCAAGGCGTCGAGTTCGGGCGCTGACGCACCCGTGAGTCCTTTCGGCCCGCCACGGGACCGGAAGGACTCACAGGCGGCGGAGCCGCTCACCGGGCGAGCGGCTTGCCCATCGCCGTCGCCGCGACGTGACCGCGGATCGTCTCGGCAACCAGGTCGGGGTTCTCCAGCATCGGCACGTGCCCGACCCCGGGAAGCACCACCCGGCCCGCCCAGTCCGGCAGCTCGTCGAGGAACCGGCGACCGTACGTCTCGATCGGCAGCATCCGGTCGTGCTCGCACAGGGCGAGCAGCGTCGACACCCGCACCCGGTCGAGTCCGCGAATCCCGCCGTCGCGCAGTCCCATCCACTCGGTGGGCAGAAACACCCGGCACCGGGTGGCGGCCCGGATCACCGTCCGGACCTCCCGCTCCGGAACCGACGCGGCGTCGTCGGAGAGCAGGGACAGCACCAGGCGCCGGACCACCGCGAGCCGGGAGGCGGGCATCCCGACGACCCGGCCGACCGCCGCGATCGGGGTGAGCGCGAGGAAGATCGCCCCGAGCCGCAGCTCCGACGGAGACAGGTCCGACCAGCCGCCCGCCGGCGCGATCGCGGTCAGCGAGCGGGCCCGTCCGCGGCGCTCGAGCTCGAAGCCGACCCAGCCGCCCAGCGAATTGCCGACGACGTGGCAGTCCCCCCAGCCGACCTCGTCGAGGACCCGTTCGACCCCGTCCGCGTAGTGCTCGATGCTGACGTCCAGTGCGCGGATCTGCTCGCCACCCCAGTGCCCCGGCATCGACACCGCGAGCACATCATGGTCATCGGCAAGCAGGTCCGCCGTCCGCCGCCACACGTGATGCGAAAGCGTGAACGGGTGGATCAGCAGCACCGGCTCGCCGTGGCCGACGCGCCGGTACCGGTCCGGTGAGGTGCGCATTCCCGCACCGTACGACACCCGTCGAGCCCACACGGGGATCGTCACCCAGTCGTGATGTCGACCCGTGCCTGCGCACCGGAGTCCGTGCGTCGGTGGCGACCCGACGCTGAACCGATGAGAATCGGACGGCACGACGGTCCATACCTGTATCGAGCGGGCACACCCGCGCGGCGAGATCCGAGGGAAGGGTTCGATCATGTCCGAGTACTCCGCACCCATCGGCGCCCCCATCTGGTGCGACCTGATGAGCAGCGACCCGGCCGGGGCCGCCGACTTCTATCGCGCGATCTTCGGCTGGGAGGTCGAGGGGCCGCCGCGCGAGGAGTTCGGCGGCTACCAGAACTTCACGCGAGACGGTCGGCGGGTGGCCGGGCTGTCCCCGTGGATGCAGGAGGCGGGCGGGCCGCCGAACGTGTGGTCGGTGTACCTGCACACCGCCGATGCCGACGCGACCGCCCGGGCCGTCGAGGCCGCGGGCGGGTCGGTGCTGTTCCCGCCGATGGCCATCGGCACCGAGGGCACGATGCTCGCGGCGAGCGACACGGCCGGGGCCGCGATCGGGTTCTGGCAGCCCGCGGACCACACCGGGTTCTCGCGGTGGGGCGAGCACGGGACACCGTACTGGTTCGAGTCGCAGAGCAAGGACTACGCGAAGTCGATCGCCTTCTACCCGAAGGTGATCGGTGCGCGGATCGAGGAGGTCGTGCCAGCGGGACCGGACACACCGGGGGCGTACAGCCAGGTGTTCGTCGGCGAGTCCGCCTACTCGGGGATCATGGACGCCGCGCAGATCCAGCCTGCGGAGGTGCCATCGTTCTGGCAGGTGTACATCACCGTCGACGACGTCGCGGGAACCGTCGCGCAGGTCGAGTCGCTCGGCGGCGCCGTCCGGATGCCCGCCGTGGACACCCCGTACGGCACGCTCGCCGTCGTCACCGACCCGTTCGGCGCCGCCATCTGCCTCGGGCACCCGCCTGCCGGAATGTAGCACCGCGCCCCGCCGGTTCGGCGCCGCCGTCCGCATGTCGGTGCCGCGGGGCAGTATGGACGCATGGATGCCGAACGGGAGGCGCGCGGGGACGCCGGGCACGGCGGGGTCGACCGCGCCGCCGCCGTCCTCGGCCGGTTCACCGTCGCCACCCGGGAGTGGTTCACCGGGGCCTTCCCCGCCCCGACCGCGGCCCAGATCGGGGCGTGGGAGGCAATCGCGGACGGCGCCAACGCCCTGGTCGTTGCGCCGACCGGCTCGGGCAAGACGCTGTCCGCGTTCCTGTGGGCGCTGGATCGCCTCACCTCCCGCCCGCCCGATCCGGACCGGCCCCCCGGCACGACGGTGCTCTACATTTCCCCGCTCAAGGCGCTCGCGGTGGACGTCGAACGCAACCTGCGGGCACCGCTGGTCGGCATCACCCAAACCGCGCGGCGTCTGGACCTGGCCCCACCCGAGGTCAGCGTCGGGGTCCGCTCCGGCGACACCACCCCCGCCGCGCGCCGCGCCATGCTGCGCACCCCACCGGACATCCTGATCACCACCCCGGAGTCGCTGTTCCTGATGCTCACCTCCGCGGCCCGCGAGACCCTCACCACCGTGCACACGGTGATCGTCGACGAGGTGCACGCCGTCGCCGCCACCAAACGCGGTGCGCACCTGGCGCTGTCGTTGGAGCGGCTGGACCTGCTGCTGGAGCGGCCAGCGCAGCGGATCGGCCTGTCCGCGACGGTCCGGCCGCACCAGGAGGTGGCGCGGTTTCTTGCCGGGTCGGCGCCGGTGCGCATCGTCGCGCCGCCCGCACCGAAAACGTTCGACCTGACGGTGCGGGTGCCGGTCGAGGACATGACCGAACTGGGCGTCGAGCCGAGCGGAGCACCGGGGACCGCCGCGGCAGATCCGGCTGCGATGTCGTCCGCGCCCGCCCCGCGGCAGGGCTCGATCTGGCCGCACGTCGAGGAGCAGATCGTCGACCTGGTGCTCGCGCACTCCTCGTCGATCGTGTTCGCCAATTCCCGTCGGCTCGCCGAGCGGCTGACGGCCCGGCTCAACGAGGTGTACGCCACGCGGCTCGGCACCCCGGCCGAGTCGGTGCACGCACCCCCTGCGCAGCTGGGGGCGTCGACGGAGGTGATCCACGGCGCCGACCCGCTGCTCGCCCGCGCCCACCACGGCTCGGTCAGCAAGGACCAGCGCGCGCTGATCGAGGACGACCTGAAGTCGGGGCGGCTGCGCTGCGTGGTTGCCACCTCCAGCCTGGAACTCGGCATCGACATGGGCGCGGTGGACCTGGTCGTCCAGGTGGAGGCCCCGCCGTCGGTGGCGAGCGGACTGCAACGCGTCGGCCGCGCCGGGCACCAGGTCGGGGAGGTCTCCCGCGGTGTGCTGTTCCCCAAGCACCGAACCGACCTGGTCCACTGCGCGGTGACGGTGGAGCGGATGACCACCGGCAAGATCGAATCCCTTGCTGTGCCTGCGAATCCGCTGGACATTCTCGCCCAGCACACCGTCGCGGTGTGCGCGCTGGACCCGGTCGACACGGGCGAGTGGTTCGCCGCGGTTCGGCGGACCGGCAGCTTCGCGACCCTGCCCCGCTCCGCGTTCGACGCCACCCTCGACCTGCTCGCCGGGCGGTACCCGTCCGACGAGTTCGCCGAGCTGCGGCCGCGGCTGGTGTGGGACCGGGACGCCGACGTGCTCACCGGCCGCCCGGGATCGCAGCGCCTCGCCGTCACCTCCGGCGGCGCGATCCCGGACCGCGGCCTGTTCACCGTCTACATGGTCGGCGCTGCGCCCTCTGGTCGCTCCGCAGGCTCCGCTCCTGGCCATTCCCGGGTCGGCGAGCTCGACGAGGAGATGGTGTACGAGTCCCGGGTCGGGGATGTCTTCGCGCTCGGCGCGACCAGCTGGCGGATCGAGGAGATCACCCACGACCGGGTGCTCGTCTCCCCCGCGTACGGGATGCCGGGTCGGCTGCCGTTCTGGCACGGCGACGGGCTGGGCAGGCCCGCGGAACTCGGTGCGGCGCTGGGCGAGTTCCTGCGCGAGACCGCGCTCGGTGACCGGGCGGAGCTGCGGCAGCGGTTCGCGGGGCAGGGCCTCGACGACAATGCATCGACCAATCTGCTTGCCCTGGTCGACGAGCAGGCCACCGCGACCGGGCAGGTTCCGAGCGACCGGACGCTGGTGCTGGAGCGGTTCCGGGACGAGCTCGGCGACTGGCGGCTGGTGCTGCACTCCCCCTACGGCCTGCCGGTGCACGCGCCGTGGGCGCTCGCGGTCGGCGCCCGCCTGCAGGAGCGGTACGGGATCGACTCCGCGCCAACCGCCTCCGACGACGGGATCATCGTCCGGCTGCCGGACACCGAGAACGACCCGCCCGGCGCGGACCTGTTCGTCTTCGACGCGGACGAGATCGAGGATGTCGTCACCGACCAGGTCGGATCGTCGGCGCTGTTCGCGTCGCGGTTCCGCGAGTGCGCGGCCCGCGCCCTGCTGCTGCCGCGCCGCACCCCGGGGCGGCGGGCGCCGCTGTGGCAGCAGCGGCAACGCGCGTCCCAGCTGCTCGACGTGGCACGCAAGTTCCCGACGTTCCCGATCCTCCTCGAAACGGTCCGGGAGTGCCTGCAGGACGTGTACGACCTGCCGTCGCTGGTGCGGCTGTTGACGGACGTGGGGCGCCGCCGGATCCGGATCGTGGAGGTGGAGACGCCGTCGCCGTCGCCGTTCGCGACGGCCCTGCTGTTCGACTACGTCGGCGCGTTCATGTACGAGGGGGACAGTCCCCTGGCCGAACGCCGCGCCGCCGCACTGTCGCTGGACCAGTCACTGCTCGCGGAGCTGCTCGGCCGGGTGGAGCTGCGTGAACTGCTCGACGAGACGGTGATCGAGCGGACCGAGCGGGAGTTGCAGCGGCTCACCGAGGACCGCCGCGCCCGCGACGCGGAGGGTGTCGCGGACCTGCTGCGCCTGCTCGGCCCGCTCACCGACTCCGAGGTCGTTGCCCGCACGGTGGCGAACCCTCGGGAATGGTTGGCGGGATTGGAGTCCCGCAAGCGTGCGATGCGGGTGACGTTCGCCGGGCAGCGGTGGTGGGTCGCCGTCGAGGATGCGGCCCGGCTGCGGGACGCGCTCGGGGTGCCGCTGCCGATCGGTGTGCCCGCGGCGTTCATCGAGGCGGTCGACGACCCGCTCGGCGACCTGATCGGCCGCTATGCCCGCACGCACGGGCCGTTCACCGTCACCGAGGCCGCCGCCCGATTCGGCCTCGGCGCCGCGGTGGTCCGCGACGTCCTGCTCCGACTCGCGCAGGAGAAGCGGGTGGTCGAGGGCGAATTCCGGCCGGCGGCAACGGGTTCGGAATGGTGCGACGCGGAGGTGCTGCGCCGGGTCCGGCGGCGCTCGCTGGCCGCCGCCCGCCGCGACGTCGAACCGGTGGAACCCGCGGCGCTGGGCCGCTTCCTGCCCGAGTGGCAGCACGTCGGCGGCGGGCTGCGCGGCGTCGACGGGGTCGCGGCGGTCGTCGACCAGCTGGCCGGGGTGCCGATTCCGGCGTCGGCCTGGGAATCGTTGGTGTTCCCGTCCCGGGTCCGCGACTATCGGCCCGCGATGCTGGACGAGCTGACCACGACCGGGGAGGTGCTGTGGTCAGGCGCCGGGCAGATTTCCGGCAGCGACGGCTGGATCCGCCTGCATCTCGCCGACGTCGCGCCGTTGACGCTGCCGCCGCCGCAGGACATCGACCTCACCGACCTGCACCGCGGCATCCTCGACGCGCTCGCGACCGGTGGCGCGTTCTTCTTCCGCACGCTGTCGGATCACGTCGGTTCCACCGACGACGCGGGCCTCGTCGCTGCGCTGTGGGAGCTGGTGTGGGCAGGGCACCTGGCAGGCGACTCGTTCGCGCCGCTGCGGGCGTTGCTGTCGGGGACGACGCGGGCGACGCCCAGCCATCGAACGCCGCGGCGGGCGCCGCGGACCCGCGCGTACCGTGCGCTGCCCCGGCCCGCGGTGCCGTCCCGCACCGGGCCGCCGACGGTCGGCGGGCGGTGGGCGCTGCTGCCCGACCCGGAACCCGACGCCACCCTCCGCGCGCATGCCCGCGCGGACCTGCTGCTTGACCGGTACGGGGTGCTCACCCGCGGGTCGGTGGTCGCGGAGGACGTTCCCGGTGGGTTCGCGATGATGTACAAGGTGCTGCGCGGCTTCGAGGACAGTGGCCGCGCCCGCCGCGGCTATTTCGTGGAGGGTCTCGGCGCGGCGCAGTTCTCGACGTCGGAGGTCGTCGATCGGCTGCGCGGGCACGCCGACTCCCCCGGCACGGCCCGTCCGGCGCCCGCCGCGGTGACGCTCGCGGCGACCGACCCGGCGAACCCGTACGGGGCGGCGTTGTCGTGGCCCGCCACCGAGGGCGGGCACCGGCCCGGACGCAAGGCGGGCGCGATGGTCGTCCTCGTCGACGGCGGCCTCGCGCTGTACGTGGAGCGCGGCGGCAAGACCCTGCTCACGTTCACCGACGAACCGACCGTGCTGGTCGCGGCCGCGGCCGCACTCGCGGGCCTCGTCGACCGCGGCGGGGTGGAGAAGATCGTCATCGAGAGGGTCGACGGCGAGTCGGTGCACGGCAGCGCGCTCTCACCCGTCCTCGTCGAGGCCGGGTTCGCGGCGACACCGCGCGGACTGCGCAAGCGGGCATCCTACGCGGGCCGGTGACCTCCGGTGTCCCCGCGCCGCCGACGCGAGGACACCGGGGCGTGGGGGTGCCACGCGGGACGCCAGCCGACGGGTCACTCGACGGCGCGGGCGACCAGGTCCTTGACCCGGGCGGCGACGTCGTCGGTGAACGAGACGACCGCGAAGGAGGTCGGCCAGAACTCGCCGTCGTCGAGCCGCGCGGTGTCCTGGAACCCGATCGTCGCGTACCTGGCCTTGAACTTGCTCGCGGCCTGGAAGAAGCACAGCGCGGTGCCGTCCCTGCCGTAGGCGGGCATGCCGTACCAGGTCTTGGGTTCGAGGTCCGGTGCGGTCTCGGTGACGATCGCGTGGAACCGTTCGGCGAGCACACGATCGGCGTCGTCCATCGCGGCGATCGCGTCGAGCACCCCCTGCAGGTTCAGTTCCCGCTTCGCCGCGGACTTGTCGGCCTTGGCCTGCGCCCGCCGCTCGGCGGCGGCCTCCTTCATCGCCGCGCGCTCCTCGGCGGAGAACCCGCTTCCGTTCTGTGCCATGTCGTCTCCTCGCTCGGTTCGGTCGCTCGATCCGACCCTACGGTCGCCGGGGGCGGCCCGCTTCTCGAATCCTGACCGACCCCGGGGCACCCTGATCCGTCATGCTGAGTCCATGACGGACACCGCGATCGGGTGGATCGGCGACCCCGACCCGTCGGCGGCGGAATGGGTGTTCCCGTACCGCTATCCCGACGCCCTTGCTGGCGGCGGGTGGCTGGCGGACCGCTTCGGGCCCCTGCTGCAGATCCTGCATCCGGCCTACCTCGACGGCGGCGCCGAGCCGACCCCGGTGAGCTGGGCCGCCATCGCCGCCGCGTGCGGCACCACCCTGTCGCCCGGCGCCACCTTCATGCAGGTCGCGGCGGTCGACGGCCCGAACGCGGTGGTGGACGGCGTCTTCGACGGACGACCGGAGATGGGATCGGTTCCGGTCGAGCTCGTCCCCGCGCTCTACGAGCACTTCCCGGACGCCGGGTCGGGGCTGATGTGGGCGGGCTGGGCGGGATTCCTGGACGAGGAGATCGGGGGCTGCGCGCGGGTGCGGGAACCGGACGGCCTCGAGTACCAGGTGATCGCGGCGACCCGGGTTCCGGGCGGGCGCGTGGTGCGCTCGCGCACCCCGAACTTCTGGTGGCCCCGGGACCGGAGCTGGTGCGCGGCAACGGGGATCGACGACGAGCACACCCTCGTCGCCGCCGCGGACCGGTCCCGGCTCGAGGCGGTGCACGCCGACCCCCGGCTCGAGACGCTCCTGTTCCCCTGAGCCGGGGTCCGACACCGCAGCGCGGGCCGTCACATGTGGGTGCCGCCGTCGATGCGGATCTCGGTGCCGGTGACGAAGCGCCCGTCGTCGGAGGCCAGCATCGCGATCACCCCCGCGACGTCCTCCGGCGGCGCGAAGCCCTCCCCGATCCACGGGTACAGCTTGCCGATCAGGGTCGGATCGACGCCCTGCTCCGGGAAGCCGGGGTTGCTGGTCATCCCCGACGCGATCGAGCCGGGCTCGACGGCGACCGCCCGCAGGCCCTGCTTGGCGTATTCGAGCGCGATCGCGTGGGTGAACGAGCGGATGCCGCCCTTGGTCGCGGCGTAGGCGGCCATGTACGGGTGCGCGAAGTGCGCCGAGGTGGAGCTGAAGTTCACCACCACGCCCTGACCGTTGTCGAGCAGCGCGGGCAGCGCCTGCCGCGTCACCAGGAAGGTGCCGGTGAGGTTGACGCCGATCATCGTGTTCCAGAAGTCGAGCGACATCTCGGCGGTGTGCGCGGAGCGCAGGATGCCTGCCGCGTTGATGAGGACCTGCAGGCCGCCGAGCCGCTCGATCGCGCCGCCGACGTTGTCGCGCACCGACGTCTCGTCGGAGATATCGACGACGACGGTGCTCAGCCGGTCCCCGGCGCCCGCGTCCTCGGCGCGCTGCCGGGTGACCTCGAGACCGTCCGCGGACACGTCCGCCGCGGCAACCACGCCACCCTCGGCGAGGATGCGGGCCACCGTCGCCTGCCCGATGCCCGATCCGGCCCCGGTGACGAGCACCCTGCGACCCTCGAAGCGATTCATCAGCTGCACTCCTTCGCGTTCACCCGCATCGCCGTCCGACACGGTCCCTGCACGCTACGCCGAAATGGCACATCGTGCCATCATGGGTGCATGGCGGACCCAACCACACCAGCCCCTCGCCCCCTGACCGAGCGCCGCAAGGCGCAGACCCAGTTCGAGATTGCGCGGCGCGCCGCCGAACTGTTCGCCCGGCGCGGCACGAGCGGCGTCACCGCCGAGGACATCGCCGGCGCGGCCGGGATCGGGCTGCGGACGTTCTACCGGTACTTCCGCACCAAGGAGGAGGCGGTGACCCCGCTGCTGACCATCGGCGTCGCCGGCTGGCTGGCCGATCTCGCCGCGACCCCGGCCGGCACCCCGGCCGCCCGCGCCCTCGAGGACACCGCGCGCCGCGCCCTGACCCGCGCCGACCCCGGCGAGCTGGACTCGCTGCGCCTCGGCCGGGACCTGCTGCGCGCGGTTCCCGGGGACGCGGCCCTCGAATCGGTGTGGTTCCGGGTCGTGCACAACACCGAGGAATCCCTGGTGCGGATCCTCGGCGACCTGATGGGCCCGGACGCCGATCCGCTCGAGGTGCGCCTGACCGCGGTCGCGGGCAACACCGCGATGCGGCTGGCGCTGCAGACCTGGGCGGGCACCGGGGACGGGCCGGGGGATGCCGGGACGCCCGCGGACATCGCCGCCCGCTGCATCCGCACCCTCACCGCGGGCCTCACCGCCTGACCGCGGTGCCCATGGGACAGTGGACGGCATGCCGCGCCCGCCGCTGCCCGTCGAGGACTACGCCAGCCGCATCAGCGCGTACGTCTACGGGAACATCCTGGTCCTGACCGCCCTGATCCCGTTGAACAACACGACGGTCACGCACGCGGGTCTGGTGGTCATCGGCACCTCGCTGTCCACGTTCGTCGCGCACGCGTTCGCCGAGTCCGTCGGCCGCAGCACCCGGATGGGCCGCTCCCTGACCCCGGTCGAGCGGATCCAGGAGTTGCGGGACTCCGTCCCGGTGCTCACGTCCGGGGTGATCCCCGCCGTGGTGGTCGGCATGGGTGGGCTCGGCTGGCTCGAACTGGGCACGGCACTGCTGCTCGCCGAGATCTGGGTCGTCACCCGCATCACCGGCATCACCTACGTGATCACCCGGCTGCGCGGCGAACGCCCCACCCGCAACACCCTGCTCGCCTCGCTCGTGCTCGGCGTCCTCGCCGTCGGGGTCGTCGCGATCAAGCTGATCCTCACGCACTGACGGTCACCGCGCGATCGGCACCGGCTCCAGGATCTCCGCGCGCGCCTCCGGCGCAGCGGCCCGCAACGCGTCCGCGGACTGGTCGTCCGGTTGCCGCTGCGACGCGATCTCCGCCTCCACCCGTGCCCGATAGGTCGCGACCTCCCGATCGATCGCCGCCCGATCCCACCCCAGCACCGGCGCCACCAGCTCCGCCACCTGCTCCGCGCAGTTGACGCCGCGGTGCGGGTACTCGATCGAGATCCGCATGCGGCGGGCGAGGATGTCCTCCAGGTGCAGCGCCCCCTCGCGGCTGGCCGCGTACACCGCCTCGACCTGGAGATAATCCGGGGCGTCGGTGATGGGCTGCAGCAGTTCCGGTGTGCGCGAACCCAGTTCGAGCACCTCATGGATCAGCGAGCCGTACCGGTCGAGGAGGTGCTTGACCCGGTACGGGTGCAGCCCGTAGACCTGCCCCACCTGCACGGTCTGGTTGGCGAGCGCGAAGTAGCCGTCGGCGCCGAGCAGCGGCACCTTCTCGGTGATCGACGGGGCGACCCGCGCCGGAACGTCCTCGGCGGCCAGGTCGACGGCGTCCTCGGCCATCACCCGATAGGTGGTGTACTTGCCGCCGGCGATCGCGACCATCCCCGGCGCCACCCGCGCCACCGCATGCTCCCGCGACAGCTTCGACGTCTCGTCCGACTCGCCGGCGAGCAGGGGGCGCAGGCCCGCGTAGACCCCGTCGATGTCGTCGTGGGTGAGCGGGGTGACCAGCACCTTGTTGACGTGCCCGAGGATGTAGTCGATGTCGGCCTTCGTCGCCGCCGGGTGCGCGAGGTCAAGGTTCCAGTCGGTGTCGGTGGTGCCGATGATCCAGTGCCCGCCCCACGGGATGACGAACAGCACGGACTTCTCGGTGCGCAGGATGATCGCCGCCTCGCTGACGATCCGGTCCCGCGGCACCACGATGTGCACGCCCTTGCTGGCGCGCACCCGGAACCTGCCGCGCTGATTCGACAGGGCCTGGATCTCGTCGGTCCACACCCCGGCCGCGTTGATCACGACGTGACCGCGCACCTCCGCGGTCCTGCCATCCTCCGAATCCCGCACCCGCACACCGGAAACCCGATCGGCCTCGCGCAGGAACCCGACCACCTGAGTTGAGGTGCGCACCACCGCGCCGTAGTGCGCTGCCGTGCGGGCGACCGTCATCGTGTGCCGGGCGTCGTCGACGACGGTGTCGTAGTAGCGGATGCCGCCGACGAGGGAGTTCCGCCTCAGGCCCGGTGCGCGACGCAACGCCCCCGACCGGGTGAAATGCTTCTGCGGGGGAACCGACTTGGCGCCCCCCATCTGGTCGTACAGGAAAATCCCGGCCGCCATGTACGGGCGCTCCCAGATCCGGTGCATCAGCGGGAACAGAAACTCAAGTGGTTTCACCAGGTGCGGCGCCAGCGTCGTCAGCGACAGTTCGCGTTCCCGCAACGCCTCACGGACCAAACCAAATTCGAGCTGTTCAAGATACCGCAGACCGCCGTGGAACATCTTCGACGACCGGGACGACGTGCCGGACGCGTAGTCCCTGGCCTCGACGAGCGCGACCTTCAGCCCGCGGGTCGCCGCGTCGAGCGCCGCGCCCGCCCCGACGACGCCGCCACCGACGACCACCACGTCGAACTGGTCGGCCTGCAGGTCCTCCCAGGCCCGCGCCCGCTGCTCGGGTCCGAGCGATGCGGTCGCGTGCGGACCCCCTCGTCCCGGCAGATCGTGTTCCGGCACCGTGCCCATGCGAGCTCCTTATGTCGGCGGATCAGCGTCCAGGCTAGTAGCTTCGAGGCGTGTATGTCGCCGCCATCGACCAGGGCACCACGTCGAGTCGCTGCATGATCTTCGATCACGGCGGCCGTGTTGTCACCTCCGCGCAGCAGGAACACCGCCAGATCTTCCCGCGGGCGGGCTGGGTCGAGCACGACGCCGCCGAGATCTGGCGCAGCACCAGGGAGGTTGTCGCCGCCGCGCTCGCGAAGAAGGACCTCACCCGCGACGACATCGCCGCGGTCGGCATCACCAACCAGCGCGAGACCACCGTCGTGTGGGACCGCGCCACCGGCGTGCCGGTGCACAACGCGATCGTGTGGCAGGACACCCGGACCGACGAGTTGTGCGAGCGACTCGCCGCCGGGATGGGCCCGGACCGGTACCGGAAGGTCACCGGACTGCCGCTGTCGACGTACTTCTCGGGTCCGAAGCTGCGCTGGATCCTCGACAACGTGGACGGGGTGCGGGCCAGCGCCGAGGCGGGCGAGCTGTGCTTCGGCACGATGGACAGCTGGATCCTGTGGAACCTGACCGGCGGACCGGACGGCGGGGTGCACGCGACCGACGTCACCAACGCGTCCCGGACCATGTTGATGGACCTGACGACACTCGACTGGGACGAACAGATCTGCGCCGACCTGCGGATCCCGATGTCGATGCTGCCGCAGATCCGCAGTTCCTCGGCGTCGTACGGCACCTGCCGGGAGCGCGGCACCCTGGCAGGCGTCCCGATCGCCGGCATCCTCGGCGACCAGCAGGCCGCCACCTTCGGGCAGGCGTGCCTGAGCCCGGGCGAGGCGAAGAACACCTACGGCACCGGAAACTTCCTGCTGCTCAACACCGGAACGACGCCGGTGCACAGCGGACACGGACTGCTGACGACACTGTGCTACCGGATCGGCGACGCCCCGCCGGTGTACGCGCTGGAGGGTTCGGTGGCGGTCACCGGGTCGCTGGTGCAGTGGCTGCGGGACAACCTCGGCATCATCGGCTCGGCGACCGAGGTGGAGGCGCTGGCGGCCACGGTCCCGGACAACGGCGGCGCCTACATCGTGCCCGCCTTCTCCGGGCTATTCGCGCCACGCTGGCGTGCCGACGCGCGCGGCGCCATCGTCGGCCTAACCCGATTCGTAAACAAGGGGCACCTGGCTCGGGCCGCATTGGAGGCCACCGCCTTTCAGACCCGCGAGGTGATCGAGGCCGCGGAAGCCGACTCCGGCGTCGCCCTCACGTCACTGAAGGTCGACGGCGGCATGGTGCTCAACGAGACGCTGATGCAGTTCCAGGCGGACATCCTCGACGTCCCGGTGATCCGGCCGGTCGTCAACGAGACCACCGCGCTCGGCGCCGCCTACGCCGCCGGTCTTGCCGTCGGGTTCTGGAGCTCCGAGGCGGACATCCGGGCAAACTGGGAGATCGGCCGCACCTGGACCCCGACCATGCCCGCCGAGCAGCGGGACCGGTTGTACGCGGGGTGGAACAAGGCCGTCGAGCGCACCTACGACTGGGTCGACTGACCCAGGGTCACGCTCCCTGATGTCACATCGGGTATCGCCAAGTGTCCGAATGTGACATCAGGGAACCGGGCAGAGGCCGCTCAGCAGGCATGGGCAGCCGCGAGCCGGGCGACTGCCTCCTCCAGTCGGTCGGCGGTGTTCGTCGTGAAGCACAGGCGCGCACTATCCCCGGCCCCGACGGCGAAGGCGGAGCCCGGGACGAAGGCGACTCCGCGATCGAGTGCCGCCGTGAGCAGGGCGTCGGTGTCGGTGCCGTCGTGGAATTCGAGCCAGCCGAACATTCCGCCGCCGATCGGGGACAGTGTCGCGGCGCCGCCGAACTCGCGCCGGACCGCAGCACCCAGCGTGTCGGCGCGCCGACCGTAATCGGCCCGCAGGCAGGCGAGGTGGTCGTCGAGCCACGGCCCGTCGGCGAGCAGTTCTGCGACCACCTGCTGGGTCAGTCGGGAATCGCACAGGTCCGCGCCCTGCTTGACGAGTTCGACTGCGGCACGGATCTCGCGCGGGGCGACCATCCACCCCACGCGAAGGGCAGGCGCGAGGATCTTCGACACGCTGAACAGCCGAATCACCCGATCCGACAGCGCGGCAACGGGTTCCGGTGGCCGACCGGTGTAGTACAGCTCTCCGTACGGGTCGTCCTCGACGACGTGGAACCCGAATCGCTCGGAAAGTGCCACGAGCTCCTGTCGACGCGGCGCGGACAGCGTCACCCCACGCGGGTTGTGGAAGGTACTGACGGTGTGCACGAACACCGGCCGCTCCCCCGATTCGAGCAGGTCGGCCAGTAGATCGACGCGCATGCCGTCCTCGTCCAGGGGAACGGTCACGATCCGCGCCTGGGCCGCCCGCAGCACCTGCAGGGCGCCGGGGTACGCCGGTTCCTCGACGACGACGGTTGCGCCGGGATCGATGAGCACCTGAGCGAGCAGGCTCAGCCCCTGCTGGGAGCCGTGGGTGACGGCGACGTCGGCCACGTCCACCCGGCAGGGACGGTGCGCCGACTCACGGTGTGCGATCACCTCGCGCAGCGCGAGCAGTCCCGCGGTCTCGGTGTACTGCAGCGCGTCGGCCGTCGCGAGCGCTCGCATGGTGGCATCTCGAATTCTCTGGAGTGGAACGAGATTCGGGTCGGGAAGGCCGCCTGCGAGGCCGATGACCTCGGGGCGGGCGGTCACCGCGAGGAGGTCACGAATGGCGGACGAACGGAGTGCGGCCATGCTGCGCGCGAGGACTGGGGACACGGGATCCTCCGGGGAATCGGCAAGCGGGGACAAGGCGTGAAGAGACCTGTCGCCGGCGGATCCACGGGCGGGAGGCACGGAAGGCGGCCGGGGGTGCCGGCCGCCTTCCACTATTGCATCACCGCGTTCGACATGTGAACCATTGATCCCACATGTCGGACAGATCAGTCCAGATCGTCGTGCCGCATCAGCTGCCGCGCGGCCTCGGTGATCGACCCGGACAGCGACGGATACACCGAGAACGTCTGCGCGAGATCGTTCACCGACAGGTTGTTCTGCACGGCGATCGCGATCGGCAGGATCAGCTCGGAGGCGGTCGGCGCGACCACCACACCACCGATCACCACGCCGGTCGCGGGGCGGCAGAAAATCTTCACGAAACCTCGTCGCAGGCTGGACATCTTGGCCCGCGGGTTGGTGTTCAGCGGCAGCATCACCGTGCGCGCGGGCACCTCACCGTTGTCGATCGAGGCCTGGCTGACACCGACGTTGGCGATCTCGGGCCTGGTGAACACCGCCGACGCGACCGTCTTGAGCTTGATCGGGCTCACGCCCTCACCGAGCGCGTGGTACATCGCGATCCGGCCCTGCATCGCCGCCACCGACGCCAGCGGCAGCAGGCCCGTGCAGTCACCGGCCGCGTAGATGCCGGAGACTCGGGTGCGGGAGACCCGATCCACCCGCAGGTAGCCGCCTCGGTCGAGTTCGATGCCGACCTTCTCCAGGCCGAGACCGGAGGTGTTCGGGGTGGAGCCCACCGTCATCAGGGCGTGGCTGCCGGTGACCGCGCGACCGTCGGACAGTCGCACGACGATGCCGTCCCCGGTGCGCTCGACGGCGTCCGCCCGCGCGTGCTTGACCAGGGTGACACCGCGTTCGGACAGCGCCTCCTCGAGGACCATCGCGGCATCCGCGTCCTCGTGCGGCAGCACCCGGTCCCGGCTCGACACCATCGTCACCCGCACACCCATCTCGGTGTAGGCCGAGACGAACTCGGCGCCGGTGACACCGGAGCCGACGACGACGAGATGCTCCGGCAGGGCCTCGAGGTCGTAGAGCTGACGCCAGTTCAGGATCCGGTCACCGTCCGGCTCGGCGCCGGCCAGCACCCGCGGCGACGCACCGGTCGCGATCAGCACGACGTCCGCCTCGAGCACGCGCTCGTCGCCGTCGGCGAGGGTCGCCTGGACGTGGTGTGTGGCCATGCCGATCACCGGGTCGATCAGTTCGGCGGTGCCCGCGAGCAGTTCCACGCCCGCGGTCCGCAGCTTGTCCCGAATGTCCGCGGACTGCGCCTGCGCAAGGCTCTTCACCCTGGCATGGATCTGTGGAAGCGCGATCGTCGCCTGCGACGGGTCGAGGGCGATCCCCAGGTCGGTGGCGCGACGCATGTCGGTCCGGACGCCGGTGGACGCGATGAACGTCTTCGACGGAACGCAGTCCCACAGCACGCACGCGCCGCCGACGCCGTCCGAATCGACCAGGGCGACCGTCGCCCCGTGCTGCGCCGCGACCAGGGCCGCCTCGTAGCCGGCGGGCCCGCCGCCAATGATCACGATCCGGGTCATGCGTCCTCCATGTTTCGGCAGCGTGTGCACAGTTCTCGGTGCATCCACGCTATTCCACCGGACCGTGCACGCGCACGCCGACGAGCCGCCGATGCGCCGAACGGGGCCGATTGTGCTGTGTACGGTTCGAGGTCGGTTCGCGCACGGTCTACGCTTTCCGCGTGCCGATTTACGCCGCGTACGGATCCAACATGCACCCGGAGCAGATGCTCCAGCGCTGCCCGCACTCGCCGATGGCGGGTACCGGCTGGCTGAACGGCTGGCGGCTGACGTTCAGCGGCGGCGACATCGGCTGGGAGGGTGCGCTCGCGACGGTGGTTGAGGACCCCGACTCGCGGGTGTTCGTCGTGCTCTACGACGTGCCGGACGAGGACGAGGCAAGCCTGGACCGCTGGGAGGGATCCGAGTTCGGCATGCACCGCAAGATCCGGCTCCGCGTCGACACGGATACCGGCGAGTCGGCGCTCGCCTGGCTGTACGTGCTCGACGCCTACGAGGGCGGCCTGCCGTCCGCCCGCTACCTCGGCGTGATGGCCGACGCGGCGGAGATCGCGGGCGCCCCCGCCGAGTACGTCCGCGAACTGCGGACCCGCAACAGCCGCAACGTCGGCCCGGGCACCCCCGGCTACGGGGGCTAGGGCGTGTCTCCTAATCCCTCTCGGATGCACCTGGCCGGACAATTGTCGTCCGGCAAGGCGGAGGAGAAGCCGATACCGCTGTTGTATCGGCGCCGACGACAACGCCGCTGGGCGGCGATTGGACGCCAGGGGCGCCGAAATGGGGGATTGGGAGACATGCCCTAGGGCAGCGTCGGCTCGCCAGCGACCGCGAGGTTCGCGAGCACCCGCACCCCCACCCCGAGGGCCCGCTCGTCGAGGTCGAAGGTCGGCTGATGGATGTCGAGTTGCGGGCCGACCCCGGACCACACCCCGAGCCGCGCCATCGCGCCGGGAACCTCCTCGAGGTACCACGAGAAGTCCTCGCCCCCACCGGATTGCGGAGTGTCCGACAGCGCGTCGGGACCCAACTGGGAGATGGCGTGCTCAAGCATCCGGGTGGAGACCTCGTCGTTGACGACGGGCGGCACCCCCCGCCGGTAGTTCAGCTCGTACCGGACGCCGGTCGGGGCGAGCAGGCCGTCCACGATCTCCCGGACCAGCGGTTCGAGCAGCAACCAGGTGTCGTGGTTGCCGGTGCGCACCGTGCCGACCAGGCGTCCGGACTGCGGGATCGCGTTCGGCGCCTGCCCGGCGTTGACGGCGCCCCACACCATGACCGTTCCGGTCCGCGGGTCGACGCGCCGGCTCAGCATGCCGGGCAGTCCGGTGATGACGGTGCCGAGGGCGTACACCAGATCGGTGGTCAGGTGCGGGCGGGAGGTGTGCCCGCCCGGCGAGTCGAGCAGCAGCTCAACGGTGTCCGCCGCGGAGGTGATCGCGCCGAGACGCACCCCGACCCGGCCCGCGGCAAGGCGCGGGTCGCAGTGCAGCGCAAAGATTCTCGACACGTCCTTCATCGCGCCGCTGGCGACGACGTCGAGCGCGCCGCCCGGCATCACCTCCTCGGCGGGCTGGAACACCAGCCGGACGCCGTACGGCAGCGGCTCCGGGGACTGCGTCAACGCCAGCCCGGCACCGAGCAGGATGGTGGTGTGCGCATCGTGCCCGCACGCGTGGGAGATGCCGGGAACGGTGGACGAATAGGCGGCACCGGTGTCCTCCTGCAGGGGCAGCGCATCCATGTCGGCGCGCAGCGCCACCCGCGGGCCGTCCGGGCCGATATCGCAGGTGAGACCGGTGCCGCCGGGCAGGATTCGCGGTTCGAGGCCGGCCGCGGTCAGCTTGCGGGCCACGAACTCGGTGGTGGCGAACTCCTGCCTGGCCAGCTCGGGGTTGGCGTGGATGTGCCTGCGCCAGGCCGACAGGTCGGTCGTGTGCGCGTCGACCCAGCGGTCGATCCAGCTGCTCACGACGCCGCTCCCGCCGCGCGCCGCTGCACCGCGGCGAGCAGTCGGTCGCGCTGCGCCCGGTCACCGGCGGCCGCGAGCGCGGTCCCGGCCAGCGCCCGGGCACCGTCGAGCACCGCCCGATCCGCGGAGGCGGTCACACACGCGGCGGCGAACTCCGGCTGATGCGTCACCGCACCGTTCGACTCGATCCCGATCACCGGGTGGATCCCCGGAATCACCTGCGTCACGTTTCCCATGTCGGTGCTACCCAACGGGCGCGTTCCTTCCCGGTCGGGGGGCAGCGGACTGCGGCCCATCGTCTCGATCAGTTCCCGGTACGCCCCGACCAGCCAGGGGTCCGGACGAAGTTCCGCGTAATTCGGTGACACCGTGCGAATGTCGTGTGTGCAGCCCGCCGCGAGCGCGCCCGCCTGGAAACACGCGAAGGCCCGCTCGGTGAGTTCGGCGAGCGACCGCGAGGTGTCCGCACGCAGGTAGTACAGCATCTCGGTGCGGGCGGGCACGATGTTCGGTGCCGCTCCCCCGTCGCTGACGATCCCGTGCAGCTGCTGGTCGGGCGCCAGGTGCTGGCGCAGCAACCCGAGACCGACCTGCGCGACGGTGGCGGCGTCAGCGGCGTTGCGGCCGTGCTGCGGCGCGGCGGACGCGTGCGCCTCCCGACCGCTGAACGTGACGGCGACGTCCGCCATCGCCAGCGACCGGGCACCGGCGATGTCCTCCGGACCCGGGTGCACCATCAACGCCATCGCCAGGTCGTCGAGGACGCCGCGTTCGAGCATCAGGATCTTGCCGCCGCCGGTCTCCTCCGCGGGGGTGCCGATCACCCGGATCGTGATCCCGAGCCGGTCCGCGAGCGGGGCGAGCGCGATGCCAGCCCCGACCGCGGCCGCGGCGATGATGTTGTGCCCGCAGGCGTGCCCGATCTCGGGCAGGGCGTCGTACTCGGCGAACACCCCGACGACCAGGTCCCCGCTGCCGAACTCGGCGCACAGTGCGGTCGGCAGGTCCGCGTAGGGCGTGGTGACGTCGAACCCGTGGTGGGACAACACGTCCGCGACCTTCGCGGCACTGCGATGCTCGGCGAACGCCAGCTCCGGCTCCGCGTGCAGGGAATGGGACAACGCGAGCAGGTCCGCCTGCGCGGCGGTGAGCGCGTCGTCCACGTCCGGGGTCACGGCTCCAGTGTCTCACTCACGCTGCCCCGCAGCCGCACTGGTGCGGCACCCCGGGCCCTGCGGACTCCTATCCGAAGGCGAGGTTGGACGGGTCGGTCCTGGTGGCCAGCGCGGCCAGGATCGGGGCGTGAATGTCGGCCTTGATCCGGCCGAGGTTCGGTCCGCGCAGCGCGGTGCCCGCCGCGGCGCGGGCGACGGCGGCCGCGAGCACCCCGTCCCCATCGACGATCTCGTTGACGATGCCCGCGGCGAGCGCGTCGGGCCCGCCGTAGCGGCGGCTGGTGGTCATCGCCTCGACGGCCGTCTGCCGCGGCAGGTGCTGCGTCATCAGCGCGTTCATCCCGACCGTGAACGGCATGTTCAGCTTGGCCTCCGGCAGGCACCAGAACCCGCGGTCGGCGCGCATCACCCGCTGGTCGCAGGACGCGGCGAGCATCGCACCCGCCCCGAACGCGTGCCCGCCGACCGCGGCGACGGTGACCATCGGGAGGGTCAGCAGCCGGGTGAAGACGGTGTGGACCCGGTCGAGGTAGCCGTGGATCTCGCCGAGGTTGGCGAACAGCCAGTCGGTGTCGAGGCCGTTGGTGAAGAACTTGCCGGTCGCGGTCACCACCAGCGCGGCCGGGCCGTCGACGGCGAGGACCTCGTCGATGGTCGTGTGGAACGCGTCGATCCAGTCCGGGTGGAAGCGGTTCTCGGTGTCGGTCTGCCCCCGGTCACCGAGGTGCAGGATGTGGACGTCGCCGTCGCGCTCGAGATAAGGCATGCCCGAATACTACCTGCCGGTAACTTCCGTTGTCGCCGAGTAGCGTGTGCCGTCATGGGAAGCCTCGAAGAGCAGGCCGCACGGGTCCTCGGTGAGCGGACCGGCGTCGCGAAGCACGACGTCGCGATCGTCCTCGGTTCCGGGTGGCGGGCCGCCGCCGACGCGTTCGGAACCCCGAGCGCGGCGGTGCCGATGTCCGATCTCCCCGGCTTCGCCGCCCCGTCGGCGGCCGGGCACGCGGGCACGGTGCTCTCCGTCCCGGTCGGCGGGGCCCGGGTGCTGATACTCCTCGGCCGTACCCACGCCTACGAGGGCCACGACCTCTCCCGGGTGGTGCACCCGGTCCGGACCGCGATCGCCGCGGGCACCGCGACGGTGGTCCTGACCAACGCGGCGGGCGGCATCCGCGCGGGCATGCGGGTCGGCCAGCCCGTCCTGATCGGCGACCATCTGAACCTGACCGCACGATCCCCGCTGGTCGGAGCGCAATTCGTCGACCTCGTCGACGCCTACTCGCCGCGGCTGCGGTCCCTGGCCAGGTCCATCGAGCCGACCCTCGAGGAGGGCGTGTACGCCGGGTTGCCCGGCCCGCACTACGAGACGCCCGCCGAGATCCGGATGCTCCGCACCCTCGGCGCCGACCTGGTCGGCATGTCCACCGTGCACGAGACGATCGCCGCCCGAGCGGCTGGCGCGGAGGTGCTCGGCATCTCCCTGGTCACCAATCTCGCGGCGGGTATCACCGGCGCGCCGCTCGACCACGCCGAGGTCCTCGCCGCTGGCGCCGCGTCCGCCGGTCGCATCGGTGAACTGCTGCGCGAGCTGGTGACGGCGCTGTGACCGGTGACCTGCCCGAGCGGGTCGCCGCCTGGATCACGGGCGATCCCGACGCCGCCGACCGCGCCGAGCTCGCGAGCCTCCCCGCAGGCGAACTGGCGCAACGCTTCTCCGCCCCGCTAACCTTCGGCACCGCGGGCCTGCGGGGTCCGGTCCGGGCCGGGCCGAACGGCATGAACGTCGCCGTCGTCACCCGCACCACCGCCGGGATCGCCGCCTGGTTGCAGGCGAGATGCCTCGGCGGATCCACCGTCGTGGTCGGTCGCGACGCCCGCCACGGCAGCGCGGCCTTCGCGACCGTGGCAGCGGAAGTGCTTGCCGCGGCGGGATTCCCGGTGGTGATGCTGCCGGGCCCGACGCCAACCCCGCTGGTCGCCTACGCGGTCCGGGCCCTCGGTGCGCAGCTCGGCGTGCAGATCACCGCCTCGCACAACCCGGCGGGCGACAACGGCTACAAGGTGTACCTCGACGGCGGTGCCCAGCTGGTCGCGCCCGCGGACCGGGAGATCGAGGCCGCGATCGCCGGGATCGGGCGGGCCGTCGACGTCCCGCGCACCCCCGTGCGGCCGACGGAGCACCCCCTGGTCCGGGACTACCTGGCCCGGGTATCGACCCTGCCCGCCGGTCCCGCGCGGGAGCTGCGGATCGCATTGACGCCGCTGCACGGTGTCGGCGGACCGTTGGCCGTCGAGGCCCTTCGGGCGGCAGGATTCACCGAGATACACACCGTCGCAAGCCAGTTCGCACCCGACCCGGACTTCCCGACCGTCACCTTCCCGAATCCCGAGGAGCCCGGCGCGACCGACGCCCTGCTGGACCTCGCGTCGCGGGTGGAGGCGGATCTGGCGATCGCCCTCGACCCCGACGCGGACCGGTGCGCCGTGGGGATCCCGACGGCGACCGGCTGGCGGATGCTCACCGGCGACGAGACCGGGGCCCTACTCGGTGCGCACCTGCTCGCGCGGCAACCCGACGGCGCCGATCCCCTGGTGGCGACGACGATCGTGTCCTCGCAACTGCTCGAGCGCATCGCGTCCGCCCGCGGCGCCCGGTTCGCGCAGACCCTGACCGGCTTCAAGTGGCTGGTCCGCGCGGGCAGCGGCCTGGTGTACGCCTACGAGGAGGCGGTCGGGCACTGCGTCGACCCGGACGCGGTGCGGGACAAGGACGGCATCTCCGCCGCGGTCGTCGCCGCGGGGCTGGCCGCGACCCTGAAGGCGGCGGGCCGGACCCTGCAGGACGCGCTGGACGACCTCGCCGTCGAGTTCGGCGTGCACGCCACCAGCCAGGTGTCGCGCCGGGTCGCGCGGGTCGAGGAGGTGGCCGCGATCATGGCGCGGTTCCGCGCCGATCTCCCCACCGACGTCGCGGGCGCGCCGGTGGTCGCGGAGGATCTGCTGCACCGCCGCGGCCAGGCGGCCACCGACGCCGTGATCCTGACCGGCGAGCGCCTCCGGGTGGTGGTGCGGCCGTCCGGGACCGAACCGAAGCTCAAGTGCTATCTCGAGGTCGTCGAGCCGGTCGACGGGCCCGCCGACCTGCCCCGCGCCCGCGCGGCCGCCGCCAGGTCGCTCCGCGACTGTGCGCGATTTTTACCCCGATCGGGGGGCGGATTCATGCGGTCGTCGCAACAAGGAGCTCGTCGAGCTTCTCCGCCGGATTATGCCAGTCGAGGGTTTCGCGGGGACGCCCGTTGAGTTCGTCGGCGACCCGCCGCAGGTGTTTCTCGGAGTGCACCGACAGGTCGGTGCCCTTCGGGAAATACTGCCTGAGCAGGCCGTTGGTGTTCTCGTTGGTGCCCCGCTGCCACGGTGAGTGCGGGTCACAGAAGTAGACCTGCACCCCGGTGTCGACGGTGAACTGGGCATGCCGGGACATCTCCTTGCCCTGATCCCAGGTGATCGACCGGACCAGCGCCGCGGGCAGCTCGCGGATCTTGGCGGCCATCGCCGCGGCGACCTGCTCGGCGGTGTGCCCGTTGGGCAGGTGCAGCAGCATCACGAACCGGGTGGTGCGTTCGACCAGCGTGCCGATCGCCGAGGCGTTGTTCGCGCCCAGGATCAGATCCCCCTCCCAGTGACCCGGTATCGCCCGGTCGGCGACCTCGGCGGGCCGCTCGGAGATGTTGACCATCCCCGGGATCTTCCCGCGGCGCTCGTCGGAGCGTTTGTGCCCGCGACGCAGATGCCGGCCGGTGCGCAGGTGCCGCGTCAACTCCCGCTTGAGGGCGCCCCGGGACTGGATGTAGAGGGCGAGGTAGATCGTCTCGTGTGACACCCGCATAGTCTCGTCGTCCGGGAACTGCCGGATCAACGCCTTCGAAATCTGTCGGGGCGACCAGTTCAGCTTAAGTTTGTCCTCGACGAACCTTCGAAGCCGTTTGGAGACAGCAAGTTTCGCGTCCTTCGGACGTTTCGCTCGGTTCTTCGCGGCCCGGTCCGCGGCGCCGGGACTGTAGTAGCCGCGGGCGTTGGTTCCCCGTTCGATTTCCCTGCCGATGGTGCTGCGATCACGCCCCAACTCGCGGGCGATCGCAGACTTGCTGCGACCGCCCGTGAGCATCTCCGCGATGGTCTCGCGTTCCTCGAGGCTCAGGAACCGTCCCGACGGTGGCACCGGGGTGCGGGGACGGACCCCGCCGGACGCGACGATCCACCGCCGGGCTGTCCCGAGACTGACCCCGGCCTCGCACGCCGCCTCCAGTCGCGTCTTGCCGTCGCTACGGCACTGCCAGAACCGCAGCCGGGCCTCGATCGACGCAGCCGGGCGTCCCACCACCATCGCCATCACAAACACCCTCCATCATCGGGGTGTTGCAACGACCGCTTGACCCAGAGGGGTAAAAATCGCGCACGGGCGCGGGGCGCGGCTCAGATGTTGCGGGGGCCGAACTGGCGGTCGCCCGCGTCGCCGAGGCCGGGAACGATGTAGGCGTCCACGTTCAGGCCGTCGTCGATGCTCGCGGTGACGAGGCGGACGGGCAGGCCCGAGTTCTCCAGTGCGGCAACACCTTGCGGCGCGGCAACCACGCAGACCGCGGTGATGTCGGTGGCACCGCGGTCGGCGAGCAGTTCCAGGGTGTGCACCATCGACCCGCCGGTCGCGAGCATCGGGTCGAGCACGTAGACGGGGATGCCGGAGAGGTCGGCGGGCAGCGATTCCAGGTACGCGATCGGGCTGTGGGTCTGTTCGTCGCGCGCCACGCCGACGAACCCGACCTGGGACTGTGGGATGGTCAGGCTGGCCTGCTCGACCATGCCGAGCCCGGCCCGCAGGACTGGCACGAGCAGCGGCGGGTGGGCGAGGCGGACGCCGCGGGCCGGGGCGACCGGGGTGGCGATGTCGAACTCCTCGACGGCGGCGCCGCGGATGGCCTCGTAGATCAGCATCTGGGTCAGCTCGCGCAGCGCCGCGCGGAACGCCGGGTTGCTGCTGCGTTCGTCGCGCATCGTGGTCAGACGTGCCGCGGCCAGTGGATGGTCGACCACCTGCGTGTCCATGCGCTTCAGGATAGGCAGTCGGCCCCGGTCCGTCGCGCCATCGGCGGCATCGCGTCCGCCGGGAACCGGATCGGGAACCGATGCGTCCAATGTCGTGACGGGTCGGGTGCGGCGACCCCGGGTGGGACGGGACCGGGGTGGCCGCGACGAGAAACGGGGGGGATCGGGCCATGACCGAGTTCGCAGCGGCAACCGACGGCATCCGCGCGTTCGGCGCGACGGCAACAACGATGGCGGCCGGGGTTCGCCAGGCGGCGGTGGGGGCGGCCGCGGTCGGCCCCGGGGTGTTGACACCGGTGTTCGGTCTGATCGGCGGTGACTTCCTTGCCGCGTTCACCGCCGCGCACGCCGCACACACCGCCGCCCTCGGCTCCCTGGCCGACACCCTGGACAGCATGGGTGCCGCCGCGGCGGCGTCGGCGGCCGCCTACGACGAGGCCGACGCGGGGGCCGCGGGCGGCCTCGCCGTCACCGGCACCGGGCTGGGGGTGTGACGGTGATCGGACTCGACCTGCTGACCCGGCCGTTGACGGACCTGCTCGACACGTTCGGCACCGGCGTGGTGCCGCCCGACGGCCCGCCGGAGGCGTTGACGATCGCGTCCGCCGCCCTCGACTCCGCCTACGCCATCGGCAAACTCGGCCTCGCCGAGCTCGGCGGGGCCTGGTCGGGCAGCGCCGCCGATGCGGCGGCCTCGAAGGGCGGGCAGGCGCAGATCCAGCAGGTGCAGCTCTCCGAGCGGGGCACGGAGATCGCGACGGTGCTGACCGCGGCGTCCGGGGACGTGGGCGCCGGCCTCGCCGAGTTGCAGGGCATCGCGGCGTCGTTCGTGTCGACCGCCGTCGCGGCTGGCCCGGCGCTGACGACCCCGGCGGGGCAGCTCATGATCGTCGCGGCCGCGATCGACCACCTCTCCCGAGGGGTGGCGGTGGTGGCCCGGGTCCGCTCCGAGCTCGACCTGCACACGGCCGCGATGACGCGGTTGACGGCTCCGGATCCGGGGGTCGCCCCGGCCAGTGCGGGGACCGCGGAGGCCGTGGTGCGGCCCGCCTCGTCCGGCCCGTCGGTGCCGCTGGCCGGGCTGCAGCAGCGCGGCGACGCGTTCGGCGGGTTCGCACGCGGTTTCGCCGATGCCACGACCTCGGGATCGCCGTCGAACCCCGGATATCCCGGCTTCGCGGGCGCGCTGGGCGCCGGCCGCGGCGGCGCGCAGCCGCAGGCGGCCGGTGTGCGGGGCGGCAGCAGTTCCGACCCGCTGGGCAGCAGCGGCGGCGTCGAGGTGTTCCTGCCCGACGGCAGCACCGCGATGGCACCGAACCGCGAGGCGGCGGACGCGGTCCGCAACGCGCTGAGCCAGCAGGGGGTGCCGTACTCGTGGGGCGGCACCACACCGGGTCAGGGGCTGGACTGTTCGGGCCTGACGCAGTGGGCGTACGGCGAGGCCGGGGTGGACATTCCGCGGCTCGCGCAGGAGCAGTCCGTCGGCTCCGCGGTGGACCCGTCCGATCTGCGGCCCGGTGACCTGGCCGTCTGGGACGGCCACGTCGCGATGGTGATCGGGAATGGTCAGATGGTCGAGGCGGGCGACCCGGTCCAGGTCAGCTCCGTCCGCACCGACAACATCGGGATGAGCTTCCACGGCTTCTACCGGCCGACCGCGTGAGCACCCCGTTCGGGCCGGGCGTCCCGGTCGACGGCGTGCTCGGCGCCCCCGCTGCCCCGCCCACCGACGACCGCACGCCGGGCGGTGAGCAGGCCGCACCGGCATCGGCACCCGACGACGTCGCGGTCGCGTCGGCGTCGAACCGGCGCGGCACCGTCACGGTCACGGCGACCGACCGCGGGCAGCCGCTCGACCTGCGCGTCGACCAGCGGGAATTGCGCTACGGCGGAGCCGAACTGGCAGCCGCGATCCTCGAGATGTGCCGGTCGGCGGCGGCGGAGGCGAAGGCCCGCCGCCGCGACGACCTCGCGGGGGCCGGGGTCCCGCCGGACATCCTCGACCGGCTCGGGCTGCCGACCCGGGACGCAATGGCGTCCGTGCAGGACCGCGACGCGGCCGACGGGCCCGTGCCGCCGACCTGGCTGCGACCGCTGTGAGCGGCGCGGGCGGGCGCCCGATGGACGCGGTGGTCACCCGGGCGGGGACGCGGCTCGCGGACCTCGAGGAGGCGCTGCACCAGCTGACGACGGCGCGGGCCCGGGTCACACATCCGTCCGGCCTGGTGAGCGTGGAGGCGGACGAGCACGGCGGCATGTGCGGGCTGTGGCTGCCGGCGGCGTTGGGCGGCGTGGACGCCGGTGACCTGGGGCGGGCGGTGGTGGAGACCGCGGCCCGGGCGGCGGAACTGGTCGCAGCCCAACGCGAACAGGTCCTGGCATCGCTTGCACGCCGGTTCACCGATTAGGCTTCGCGCCATGGCTGGAGACATCGTCCCGATCCAACTCGGTCTGACCGACGGCGACCTCGTCACCCTGTGGGCTCCCCGCTGGCGGGAGGGGGACGACGAATGGGAGGCGTTCCTCGGCCACGGGGAGGATCTGTACGGGTTCGGCTCGGCCGCCGAATTGGCCGCCTTCGTCCGGGGACGCGCCGAACACGACCTGGCCGAGCACCCGTCCTGGCCGATCGTCGCCGCGCTGTCCGCGGCGGAGTTTGAGCCCGACGACTCGCATGTCTTCGACCTGATCGGCGTCCCCGAACTCGTTGCCGGCGACCCGGACGCCGACACCCTCGGGGAGCTTGAGGACACGTTCGAGATGGCCCGCTCGATCGGCGAGGTCTGCGACCTCGACGTCGTCACCCGCTACTTCGGCGCGCACCCGGTGCTCGGCTCGGTCGCGGCGGGCCCGGCCGCGTTCGTGGGCCGGGACGGCGAGGAGCGCTGGGATCAGATCGGCGCGGCGATTGCCGCGGGCTGGGACGACGTGATCGACGCGATCGACGCGGTCACCACCTCCCCCACGGTCGATGCCGCCGCGGTCGAGGAGGCGGAGGCCGAGATCGTCGCCGCCGAGGAGAACGTCGTCGACGCCGACGATGCCGCCGACGAGGGCGAGGACGACGACGATCTCGAGTACACGATCCTCGACATCGACGACCACCAGGACGACCCGACCGCCGACGCCGCCGCCGAGGAGACGTTCTGGACGTCGGTCGGGATCGACCCGATCAAGATCATCACCGCCGCGGCGACCTACTTCACGCTGCGCTGCTACCTCGACGACGAGCCGGTCTTCCTCGGCCGGTCCGGCCGGATCCTGGTGTTCACCTCCGAGCGGGCGCTGGCGCGGTACCTCGCCGACAACCACGAGCACGACCTCGCCCACGTCAGCACCTACACCGAGGTGTCGACCGCCGCCGTCGACGGGTCGCTGGTGATCGAGGTGACCGAGGAGAACGTGTACGTCCTGTCGGGGATCGCCGAGGATCTCGCGGCGGGCCCCCGCGCGGTGGACGCCGACCAGCTCGACCTCGCGGTGGAGCTGTTCACCGACGCGGCGGCGTTCGCCGACGACGACTCCACCGAGCGGGCGCTGGCGCCGTCGACCCCGCTCGGGTGGTACGTCTCGTACACCCTCAACCCGGATCCCACCCGGCTGGCACCGAGCGCACCGTTCACCGCGGAGGCGCAGGCGTGGCGGCAACTCGAGCAGGAGTTCGAGGCCCGGCTGCGGGTCGAGTGACGCGGACCCCGGCTCGGGTCACTCCCCGCGGAGCCGGGCGTAGGCGGGCTTGATCACCTCGTCGATCACCGCCAGCCGCTCCGGGAACGGGATGAACGCGGACTTCATCGCGTTGATCGTGAACCGTTCGAGGTCGCCCCACCCGTAGCCGAAGGTGTCGGCGAGCACGACCATTTCCCGGCTCATGCTGGTCGCGCTCATCAACCGGTTGTCGGTGTTGACGGTGACCCGGAACCGCAGCCGCGCGAGCAGGTCGAACGGGTGCTGGTCGAGGCTGGCGACGGCGCCGGTCTGCACGTTCGAACTCGGGCACAGTTCCAGCGGAATCCGCTTGTCCCGCACATAGTTGGCCAGCCGACCGAGCCGGACGTCGCCGTCGTCGCCGACGGTGATGTCGTCGGTGATCCGCACGCCGTGCCCCAACCGGTCCGCGCCGCAGAACGCGATCGCCTCGTGGATGGACGGCAACCCGAAGGCCTCCCCCGCGTGAATCGTGAAGTGCGCGTTGTTCGCCCGCATGTGTTCGAAGGCGTCGAGGTGCCTGCTCGGCGGATGCCCTGCCTCCGCGCCCGCGATGTCGAACCCGACGACGCCGCGGTCGCGGAACCGGACGGCGAGGTCCGCGATCTCCCTGGAGCGGGCGGCGTGCCGCATCGCGGTGAGCAGGCACCCGACGCGGATCCGGTGCCCGCCGTCGGCGGCCTGCGCCATCCCGTCCTCGAAGCCGAGCAGGGTGTGGTGGACAACCTCGTCGAGCGTCAGGCCCCGCTCGAGGTGCTGTTCGGGCGCGAACCGGACCTCCGCGTACACGACGCCGTCGGCGGCGAGGTCGGCGACGCATTCGCGGGCCACCCGCTGCAGCCCCTCCGGGGTCTGCATCACGGCGACGGTGTGGGCGAACGTCTCGAGGTACCGCTCCAGCGATCCGCTGCTCGCCGCCGAGGCGAACCAGGCCGCGAGCGTGTCGGCGTCGTCGGCGGGCAACCGGTCGTACCCGCAGTGCTGCGCGAGTTCGAGGACGGTCGCCGGCCGAAGTCCGCCGTCGAGATGGTCGTGCAGCAGTGCTTTCGGCGCGGTCCGGACCGCGGCGAGGTCGAGCGGTGCCGGTCCGGGCAGCGGGGGTGGCGTACTCATGGACCGACGCTAGCGCCCCGACCCCGACGTGCGGGGCCGACGTGCCGGTCCGATGCGGTCGATCACGAGGGGCTCGTCGGGTGGCGGATCGCCGATCTCCCAAGCCCCGTCGAGCGCCGCGCGGACGGCCGCGATCCGATCGGGGGTGTCGGTGTGCAGGGTGAGCAGCGGCGCTCCCGCGGTGACCACGTCACCGGGCCTGGCGTGCCACTGCACGCCTGCGCCCGCCTGCACGGCCTGCCCCTGCCGTTCCCGTCCGGCGCCGAGACGCCAGGCCGCGGTCCCGACCGCCAGCGCATCGAGTCGGGTGAGCACCCCGGAACTGTCGGCGTACAACACTTCTCGTTCCGCCGCGACGGGCAGCGGTGCGGCGGGATCGCCGCCCTGCGCCGCCACCATGGCACGCCACCGGTCCATCGCGCGGCCGCTGCGCAGCACGTCCGCCGGGTCGACGGCGTCCAGGCCGACCGCGGCGAGCATCTCCCTGGCCAGGGTGACCGTCAGGTCAACCACGTCCGCGGGGCCGGCGCCCGCGAGCACCGCGATCGCCTCCTCGACCTCAAGCGCGTTGCCCGCGGTGTACCCGAGCGGGGTGTCCATCGACGTCAGCAGGGCGACGGTGTGCACCCCGGCGTCCTCGCCGAGTTCGACCATCGCCGTTGCCAATTCCCGCGCCTGCTCGACCGTCTTCATGAATGCCCCCGACCCGACCTTCACATCGAGAACCAGCGCCTGTGAGCCCTCCGCGATCTTCTTGCTCATGATCGAACTTGCGATCAGGGGAACGGATTCGACGGTGCCGGTGACGTCGCGCAGCGCGTACAGCCTGCGGTCCGCCGGGGCGAGATCCGCGCCCGCAGCGCAGACCACCGCCCCCACCTGCGGATCCGCCAGCGCCCGGAGCATCTCGGCGGCGCCCAGATCGGCGCGCCAGCCGGGGATCGATTCGAGCTTGTCGAGGGTGCCGCCGGTGTGGCCGAGTCCGCGCCCGGACAGCTGCGGGACCGCGGCACCGCACGCGGCGACCAGCGGCGCGAGCGGCAGGGTGAGCTTGTCCCCCACCCCGCCGGTGGAGTGCTTGTCGACCGTCGGCCGCGGCAGCGACGACAGGTCCATCCGCCTGCCGGACCCGATCATCGCGCGGGTCCACGTCGCCGTCTCCCGCCGGTCCAGCCCACGGAGGACGACGGCCATTGCCAGCGCCGCCATCTGCTCGTCGGCGACGTCGCCGCGGGTGAAGGCGTCGACGACCCACACGATCTGGTCGTCGGTGAGCGGGTGCCCGTCCCGTTTGGTGGTGATGACCGAGACCGCGTCGATCATCCCGGACCGCGCGGTCATCGCGGACCGCCGTCGGCGCCGTGCACCCGCGCGAGATCGGCAGGCCCGAAAGCCGCAGGCAGCAACGATGACAACGGCACCGGCCCGGCCTCGCCGTCCACCAACAGGCCGGGGCCGCCGTGCTCGTGCAGCAGTTGCCTGCACCGCCCGCACGGCGTCAGGACCTGGGAGTTTGCGTCCCGGCAGGTGAACGCGACCAGCCGCCCACCACCGGTCGCGTGCAAGTTACCGACGAGTCCGCATTCGGCGCAGAGGCTCAGTCCGTATGAGACATTTTCCACATTGCATCCGACGACGATCCGGCCGTCGTCGACCAGAGCTGCCGCACCCACCGGGTAGTGCGAGTACGGCGCATACGCCCCCACCCGAACCCCATCTGCGTTGTCCCGCAACATTTTCCAATCAATCTCGGCCACGGCTCCCCATCCTGTCACGGCGCGGGCGGGATCGCAGCGTAGCTCGCCGCGACACCCCGAATCATTGGAAAGGCAAACCTAAGTCGCCGCGGTCGGGGTCGTACGAACCGCCCGCCAAATTAGTTCCCACTTCACGGGAGGATTACAGTGCAGGGAGTCGGTTCAGGTTCTCGTCGCGCCATAGGCTGAAGACTCCACGGGTGGTCCCCACAAACAGCCGAAATTCCGGTGCGACGCGTCCATCAAAGACGTTGGAGGCACAGCACTCGATGAGTAGCACGACTGAAGCCGCTCCGGCACAGGAGCGCACGCGGTCGCTATACCGGGGCGACCCCGGAATGTGGTCTTGGGTTCTACACCGGATCACCGGCGTCGCGACATTCTTCTTTCTCTTCGTCCACGTGCTCGACACCGCACTCGTGCGGGTCAACGCGGACACCTACGACCGGGTCATCGAGACCTACAAGAACCCGCTCGTGGGTCTCATGGAGCTCGCCCTGGTGGCGATGGTCCTCTACCACGCGCTCAACGGCATCCGCGTGATGCTGGTGGACTTCTGGTCGAAGGGCCCCCAGTACCAGCGCGTGATGCTCTGGGTCATCCTCGCGATCTGGTTCGTCGTGATGATTCCGGCCGCCGGACGCATCTTCTACAACATGTTTGCGGGGCACTGACATGAGCGAAGCGACGACCCCTCGCACTGACATGAGCGAAGCGACGACATTTGAGGCACTGACATGAGCGAAGCGAAGACTATCGGGACGTCGTTCGACCGCCCCGCCAGCCTGGACGCGCCGCGCTCGCCGCGCCGTCAGGCCAAGAACAACTTCGAGCTCTACGCCTGGTTGTTCATGCGACTGTCCGGCCTCGCGCTGGTCATCCTGGTGCTTGGCCACCTGTTCATCATGCTGATGATGGACGACGGTGTGCACCGCATCAACTTCGCGTTCGTCGCGGGCCGCTGGTCCAGCCCGTTCTGGCAGATCTGGGATCTGTCGATGCTGTGGCTCGCCCAGCTGCACGGCGGCAACGGCCTGCGCACCGTGATCGCGGACTACTCGCGCAATGACAAGACGCGCTTCTGGCTGAACACGATCCTCGCGATCGCGATGATCCTGATCATGGTCACCGGCACGTACGTCATCTTCACCTTCGACCCGACCTTCGTCCCGGGGAGCTAATTCTTCATGTTGGAACATCGTTACGACGTGGTCATCGTCGGCGCAGGCGGCGCGGGCATGCGCGCGGCCATCGAGTCGGGTCCGCGCACCCGCACCGCGGTCCTCACCAAGCTCTACCCCACCCGCTCCCACACCGGTGCGGCGCAGGGCGGCATGTGCGCCGCACTGGCGAACGTGGAAGAGGACAACTGGGAGTGGCACACCTTCGACACCGTCAAGGGCGGCGACTACCTCGCCGACCAGGACGCCGTCGAGATCATGGCCAAGGAGGCCATTGACGCGGTGCTCGACCTGGAGAAGATGGGTCTGCCGTTCAACCGGACCCCCGAGGGCAAGATCGACCAGCGCCGTTTCGGTGGCCACACCCGTGACCACGGCAAGGCCCCGGTCCGCCGAGCCTGCTACGCCGCCGACCGCACCGGCCACATGATCCTGCAGACGCTCTACCAAAACTGCGTCAAGCACGACGTCGAGTTCTTCAACGAGTTCTACGCCCTCGACATCGCGCTCACCGAGACCGAGGACGGCCCAGTCGCGACAGGCGTCGTCGCGTACGAGCTGTCCACCGGCGAGATCCACGTCTTCCACGCGAAGTCGATCGTGTTCGCCACCGGCGGCTCCGGCCGGATGTACAAGACGACGTCCAATGCGCACACCCTCACCGGTGACGGCATGGGCATCATCTTCCGCAAGGGCCTGCCGCTCGAGGACATGGAGTTCCACCAGTTCCATCCGACGGGACTGGCCGGCCTCGGCATCCTCATCTCCGAGGCCGTCCGCGGCGAGGGCGGCATCCTCCGCAACGTCGACGGCGAGCGCTTCATGGAGCGCTACGCCCCCACCATCAAGGACCTCGCGCCGCGCGACATCGTCGCCCGCTCGATGGTGCTCGAGGTGCTCGAGGGTCGCGGCGCCGGACCGAACAAGGACTACGTCTACATCGACGTGACCCACCTCGGCGAGGAGGTGCTCGAGGAGAAGCTCCCCGACATCACCGAGTTCTCCCGCACCTACCTCGGTGTCGACCCGGTCACCGAACTGGTGCCGGTGTACCCGACCTGCCACTACGTGATGGGCGGCATCCCCACCAAGATCAACGGTGAGGTGCTGCGCAACAACACCGATCACGTCCCCGGCCTGTACGCCGCTGGCGAGTGTGCGTGCGTCTCGGTGCACGGCGCGAACCGTCTGGGCACCAACTCGCTGCTCGACATCAACGTGTTCGGTCGCCGCGCGGGCATCGCCGCCGCCGAGCACGCCCTCGCCACCGACTTCGTCCCGCTCCCGGAGGAGCCGGCGAAGATGGTCGAGGAGTGGCTCGCGGTCATCCTGTCCGACCACGGCCACGAGCGGGTCGCGGACATCCGCCGCGAACTGCAGCAGTCGATGGACAACAATGCGTCGGTGTTCCGTACCGAGGAGACCCTGACGCAGGCGCTCAAGGACATTCACGCCCTCAAGGAGCGCTACAACCACATCACCGTGCAGGACAAGGGCAAGCGCTACAACAGCGACCTGCTCGAGGCCGTCGAGCTCGGCTTCCTGCTCGAGATGGCCGAGGTCACCGTCGTCGGTGCGCTCAACCGCAAGGAGTCGCGCGGCGGCCACGCCCGCGAGGACTACCCGGATCGCAACGACGCCGAGTACATGCAGCACACGATGGCGTACAAGGTCGGCAAGGACCTGATCTCCGAGATCCGTCTGGACTACAAGCCGGTTGTCCAGACCCGCTACGAGCCGATGGAGCGTAAGTACTGATGTCCGCACCCGTTGTAGACAAGGACGCACCCGCGCTGCCGCCCGTGCCCGAAGGTGCCGTCCTGGTCACCCTCAAGATCGCCCGGTTCAACCCGGAGGACGGCAACGGCCAGCACTGGGAGTCGTTCCAGGTTCCGTGCCTGCCGACCGACCGCCTGCTGAACCTGCTGCTGTACGTGAAGGGCTACCTCGACGGGACGCTGACGTTCCGCCGGTCCTGCGCGCACGGCGTGTGCGGCAGCGACGCGATGCGCATCAACGGCGTCAACCGACTCGCCTGCAAGGTGCTGATGCGCGACCTGCTGCCGAAGGACGGCAAGGCGCTGACCATCACGATCGAGCCGATCAAGGGCCTGCCGGTCGAGAAGGACCTCGTCGTCGACATGGAGCCGTTCTTCGACGCGTTCCGTGCCGTGAAGCCGTTCCTGATGACCTCGGGCAACGAGCCGACCCGCGAGCGGATCCAGTCGCAGGCCGACCGCGCCCGGTTCGACGACACCACCAAGTGCATCCTGTGCGCCTGCTGCACCACGTCGTGCCCGGTGTACTGGAGCGACGGCAGCTACTTCGGCCCGGCCGCGATCGTGAACGCACACCGGTTCATCTTCGACAGCCGTGACGAGGGTGCCGCCGAGCGACTCGACATCCTGAACGACAAGGAAGGCGTGTGGCGCTGCCGCACCACCTTCAACTGCACCGACGCGTGCCCCCGCGGCATTCAGGTGACGAAGGCGATCCAGGAAGTCAAGCGCGCCCTGCTCTTCGCCCGCTGATCGCTCGCGGTCCTTCGCATGATCCCAGCTAAGGCGCGGACCCCTCCGGGTCCGCGCCTTTTCCTGCGTTCCACCAGCGGAAACGTGAAATCTATATTTCACTTCAGAAACACCTGTAACGTCCGCAACCAATCCGTTACCATGTGGTCGCAGCATTGCGCGAGACCCCAATTCACGGGGCATCACACGAAGGGATCGGGACCTACGGCAATGGAGTCAGATTTCGCATCGCGGTTGAACAAACTGTTCGACACGGTACATCCACCGGGCCGCAAGCCACACACGAACACCGAGGTCGCCGAGGCGCTCAACGCCGCAGGCCACCGCATTTCCAAGCCATACATTTCGCAGTTGCGGAACGGGCAGCGCACCAATCCGTCGACGGAAACCGTTGCGGCCCTTGCCCAGTTCTTCAAGGTCAAGTCCGACTACTTCTTCGACGACATCTACGCCGCACGGATCGACCACGACCTGGACCTGCTGTCCCAGCTGCGCGGCTACGGCCTGCGCAGGCTGTCGGCGCGCGCATTCGACCTCTCCAGCGAATCGCAGGAGTTGCTCTCGGCAATGGCCGAGAAGCTGCGGCGCAGTGAAGGTTTGCCGGCAACCCCGCCGGATTCCACCGAGTAGCGGAGTGCGCACCCCACATTCACGAGGAAGGCGCCGGCGGGTCCTGACCGCCGGCGCCTTGCTGGGTTCACTCCTGTTCCTCCCCGGACTGGCCGCCGCCGCGAACAGCGACGGCCCGCCCCCGCAATCGACCCAGGACCGCGGGCAGGACGAGGCCAGGCACGGCAACGGCGGAAACAACGGCGGCGGGAACCACGGCGGCGGGAACAACCGTCCGGGCAACGGCGGCCATCACGGCGGATGCCACGACCGGCACGATCGGCACGGCAACCATTGCGGTGGAACGAAACCCACCACCACCACCAGGCCGACCACCACCAGGCCGACCACCACCAAGCCAAAGCCGACCACCGCCAAGCCGACCACCACCACCAGGCCGACGACAACGAAGCCCACAACCACGACCGTCGACCCCACAACCACGACCGTCGACCCCACGACGACCACGACCGTCGACCCCACCACCACGACCACCGTCGACCCCACAACCACGACCGTCGACCCCACGACGACCACCGTCGACCCCACCACCACCACGACCACCGTCGACCCCACCACCACCACGACCACCGTCGACCCCACCACCACCACGACCACCGTCGACCCCACAACCACCACCGTGGACCCCTCGACGACCACGGCCCCCTCGACAACCACGACCACTGCCTCCGCGGGTGCGGTCGTGCCGGGCGACGGCCCGTCGAACGGCAACGACCGCCCCGAGGACCCCACCCGTCCGTCGCCCCCTCCGCTCGCCGCCCCGGACCCGAACCCCGAGGCCGGGTCACCGGTGCCGGCACCGGCACCGGACGAGGCGGCTCCCGGTGCTGACAACGCCCCGAACGACTCCCCCGCTGCGCAGGACCGCCAGCCGGCGTCCGAGGTGCGCCAGCTGCCGAACGATGGCCCCGAGGCGAGGCCCGAGGCAGCGGCGCGGCGCGAGGCAGCGCCCGGACACGAGACGCTGATCGCGATGGCGGCACCGCCGGAGCAGCGGCCGCCCGGTGCCGCGTCACTCGGTGCTGTGACCCTCGGTGATCCGACCGCGCCCCCGGCCGAGGCGGCGCTCGCGTCGGCATCCCGGCCGGGCGGGGATCTCGGGGCCGCGTCCGCGGGCATCTCCGCGGTGGTGTTCGTTGCCTGCGCGACCGGATTCATGAGTTTCCGCAGCGCCCGCGCGGCGCGCACCCGGCTGAACCTGGCCCGGGCCGAGTTCCTGGAGCCGCTCCCGTGACCAGTCCCACAGAGATGACGGCGCAGCGGAATCCGGGGTCGCGTCCGGTCCGCAATCACCGCCGGGTGCTGGCGGCGGTGGACGCGGTCCTCGACATGGCGGCGCAGACCCATGCGGTCACCGTCGAGGACATCGTGCAGTCGCTGGCCGCCACCCGCAGGCGCCCGATCGAGGTGGCCTTCGAGGATCTGGGTCCGGGGATCTGGGGGCAGCGTCGCGAGTTCCCGGATCACGACCGGATCGTGCTCGCGCGTAGCCTGCCCAGTGTGACCAGAACGCTCGCCCACGAGATCGGGCACATCGTCTTCCGCCATCCGGGTGCGGCGGTCGCCGAGACGACACTCGCGGCGGACGACGATCTGATCGCCTACATGCTCAGCCAGCGGTCGGCGGGCTCCACGGACCTGTCGCAGGAGGCGCTGCACGAGTGGGAGGCGGAGGCGTTCGCGGTCCGCCTGCTGCAGCGGCTCGGGCAGTTCGAGCGCGACGACAACTGGCGCCCGCTGCTCTGCTTCGACGAGGCGCTCGGGTGATCACCTGGATCGTCGCGTTGCTCTGCTCGACCGCGGTGGGGGCGCGGATCGGGCGGCTGACGGTGCGTCCCCCGTCGCTGGCGCGGGTGTCGATCGCGATCGCGGCGATCGCGCTGACCGCCGCGGCGACGGTGCGCACCGCGACGGTGTCGGAGCTGCTCGACGGCCACCGCGAGCAGCTCGCCGCGACCGTGTTCGAACTGTGCCTGATCGCGTTCGCCGCGACGACCGCGCTGATCGCGGCGGCGTCGCTGACGGCGCTGAGCACGCGCCAGCAGTGGCCGCTCGCGGTCGCCAGTGCCGCGGTCGCGGTGCTGGTGGCCGGGACGGAGCTGACGGCGGCCCAGCACGCGCCGAGCACGTCGGCGTACCTGGTTGCGGCGTCGCTGATCGCCACCGCCGTCGCGGCGCGACACGTCCGCTGGAACGTGCTCGGCCGGGCCATCGGGCTGTACTGCGCGGGCCTCGTCGTGGTCGCCGCGGTGTGCGTGGCCGGTCTGGTCGCGCAGCCGCGTGAGCACCTGTCGCCCGCGTCGGGATGGTGGTCGCTGGCGGTGATCCTGGTGTGCGGCGGCTGCTCGTCGGTGATGATCGAGGCGTGGGCCCGCGCCCAGCTGGATCTGCGCCGCACCCGCGGGCTGTGGACGGCGCTGACGGCCGCCCACCCGGAACTGCTCGACAGCGACTACCGGTCGATGACGGCGACGCTGACCGCGGGCGACCGGATCTCTCAGATCCTCGACGGCCTGTACCTGCACGACGGCGCCGGGCTGCTCGGTCCCGGCGGCACCCCGCCCCCGGCCGACCCGGCGGAGCACGCGGAGTCCGTCGCGCGGTGGCTGCACCGGACCGCCGTCGAGGTCGAGCCGATCGACCCGGGATGGCTCGGCACCCCCGATGGCCTCACCGACCGGCAGTGGATTCTGTCCGTCAGCGCCGCATACGACCGTCCCCGGCGGCGCGCGACGGCCACCGTCGCCTGACCCGCGCGACCTGCGCTTTCCGACCCGACTGCTACCCTGCCAGCACGATGGACATGCTCGCCACGGCACGACGCTGCGCGATCCTCGCGACCGCGATCGGATTGATCGGGGCGCCCGCGGCGGCGCAACCCCCGCCCGCGGCGGCGCAGCCCCCACCGCCGACCGTCACCAGTACCCCGTTCGCCACCCCGGACACCGACCGTTGCCCGCACCGGGTGGCGCCGCCGCCCGCGATCGACCTGTCCGAGGTGCCCGCCCCTGGCGACCCGACCCCGACGCCGCTGCCGGTGCCGCAGCGACCGATCGGCGGCGGCGACCTCGACCGCTGCGGGATCGTCACCGCCGACGGCACTCCCCCGCTGCCCGCGGAGATCTCGGCGACCGGGTGGGTGCTGGCCGACCTCGACTCCGGTGCGGTGCTCGCCGCGAAGGATCCGCACGGCCGGTACCGGCCCGCCAGCACGATCAAGATCCTGCTGGCGATCGTCGCGTTGAACGAACTGGACCTCGACACTGTCGTGACGGCCACCGAGGAGGACGCGAACATCGAGGGCAGCGCCGTCGGGCTCGGCAAGGGCGGCACCTACACGATCCGGCAGTTGATGCAGGGCCTGGTGATGGCGTCCGGGAACGACGCCGCGCACGCGCTGGCCAGCCAGCTCGGCGGGGTGGACGAGACGGTCCGGAAGATGAACGAGACCGCCCAGGGTCTCGGCGCGTTCGACACCCGGGCGGCCACCCCGTCCGGCCTGGACGGCCCGGGAATGTCCACGTCCGCATATGATCTCGCGCTGCTCTATCGGGAGGCGATGCGCAATCCGACGTTCGCGGAGCTGATCCGCACCGAGTCCGTCGAGTTCCCCGGCTTCCCACGGGACCCGAACGACCCGCTCCCCACCACCGACCCCGCCGCCGCGGGCGATCCCGCGTCGAGTACCCCGGTGCCGACCGACCATCCCCCGTTCACCCTCGCGAACGACAACAGCCTGCTCTACAACTACCCGGGCGCGCTCGGCGGCAAGACCGGGTACACCGACGACGCGCGGCAGACGTTCGTCGCTGGCGCCGAGCGGGACGGGCGACGCCTGGTGGTGACGCTGCTCGCCGCGGACGTGCGACCGATCCGGCCGTGGGAGCAGGCGGCCCGACTGCTCGACCACGGTTTCGCGCTCCCGGCGTCGACGTCGGTCGGCACGCTCGTCGACCCGGGCAGCGCCGACGCGGCCCCCGCCCCGTCGATCCTGCTCGCGACCCCGCCGCCGCCCGCCGCGGACGACCACGACGAACCGGGCGCTGCCCCGTCGCGCGTCCCGGTGCTCGTCGGCGGCGGCGTGGTGATCGCGGCGCTGCTGATCGGCGCGGCCCTGCTGCAGCGTCGCCGCCGCTGACGGTCCCGCGTCAGCGCTCCCCGCGCCTGCGCCGCAGCCACCCCCCGACCCCCAGCGCGGCCGCCGCCCCGGTCCCGAGCAGCACCGCCGCCCCGGTGAGGGTCGCCCGCCGCGGGGCCGGTGGGGCCGCGACCTCGATCACGACCGGGTCCGGTGGCGGCACGAACGCCCGCCGCTCGTTCTCGTGCGCGGTGGCGGCCCAGGCCGTGGACAGCAGCAGCAGCCGCGCGGTGAAGTAGATGAACACCAGCAGACCGATGATCGGGCCGAACGTCGACCCCGCCGGGCCGCCGGTCACCGACTGCAGATAGATCACGCCGACCCGTTTGAACACCTCGAACCCGACCGCCGCTATCAACGCGGCCCGCGCCGCGCTGCGCAGGGTGACCGGCTCCCGCGGCAGCCGGGCGATCACCCAGGTGAACAGGATCCAGGTCATCAGGACCGCGAGCAGCGACGTGCCGACCTGCACCAGGGTCTGCACCCAGCCGATGTCGTCGATGCCGAGGAACTCGAGGACCGTCCGCGTCACCCCGCCCTCCGCGAGGATCGACAACCCGACCGACAACACCAGCGCAAGGAACAGGCCGAGCAGCTTCGACAGGTCCCGCAGCTTGGTCGCGACGAAACCCGACGACGGGTGCCGCTGCGCCCACATCGCGGACAGGGCCTCGCGGACGTTCGCCATCCACCCCAGACCCGAGTACGCGGCGGTGAGCAGGCCGAGGACACCGACGGTGGCGCGGGCCGCGATCGCGGAGTCGATCAGCGCGTTGATCTGGTCCCCGAGATCGCCGGGCATCGCCTTGGTGACGGCGTCGTGGATCGAGTCGAGGACCTCCGGGTTCTGCACAAGGACGAACCCGGAGACCGCGAACGCCACCATGAGGATCGGGAACAGCGCGAAGACACTGAAATAGGTGATGCCCGCGGCGAAGTAGTCGCCCCGGTTCTCCTGGTACCGGCCGCCGGCGCGGATGGCGTGATCGAGCCAGGGCCAGGCGGCGCGTCGGCGCTCGAGCATGCCCTTGAGGTCCGGCACCGGCGTTCACCCCTGTCGCTGACTCGCCGCCACCGGATCACCGCTGCGGCAGGAACCCCACCTTGTCATACACGGTGGCCAAAACCCGGGCCGACACTTCCCGTGCCCGCTGGGCGCCCGCATCGAGGATGCGGTCCAGCTCGGCCGGATCGGCGAGGAACTCGTCGACCTTGGCGCGCAGCGGCGTCACGAAGTCCACCAGCACGTCGGCGGTGTCGGCCTTCAGGTCGCCGTAGCCCTTGCCCTGGTACCCGGCGACCAGATCGTCGATGCCGGTGCCGGACAGGGCGGACTGGATGGTCAGCAGGTTCGACACGCCGGGCTTGGTGTCCCGGTCGAAGCGGATCTCCCGCTCGTTGTCGGTGACCGCGGACCTGATCTTCTTCGCGGAAACCTTGGGGTCGTCGAGCAGGTTGATCAGCCCCGCCTCGGACGCCGCGGACTTGCTCATCTTCGACGTCGGGTCCTGCAGGTCGTAGATCTTGGAGGTGCCCTTGATCATCTGCGCCTCGGGCACCACGAACGTCTTGCCGTAACGGGTGTTGAACCGCTGCGCGAGGTCGCGGGCCATCTCCAGGTGCTGACGCTGGTCCTCGCCGACCGGCACCCGCTGCGGGCGGTACAGCAGGATGTCCGCCGCCATCAGCACCGGGTAGGTGAACAGGCCGACCGTCGCGGCCTCGGTGCCCTGCTTGGCGGACTTGTCCTTGAACTGGGTCATCCGGCTGGCCTCACCGAAACCGGTGATGCAGTTGAGCACCCACGCCAGCTGCGCGTGCTCGGGCACCTGGCTCTGCACGAACAGGGTGGCCCGGTCCGGGTCGATGCCCAGCGCCAGCAGCTGCGCGGCCGCGATCTTGGTCCGCTTGCGCAGTTCCTTCGGGTCCTGCGGCACGGTGATCGCGTGCAGGTCGGGGATGAAGTAGAAGGCGTCGAAGTCGTCCTGCAGCGGCACCCACTGGGCCAGCGCACCAAGGTAATTGCCGAGGTGGAAGGAGTCGGCGGTCGGCTGGATGCCGGAGAGCACCCGCGGCTGTGCGGTGGGGGCGGACGATGCGGAACTCGACATGCCCCCGATCTTTTCATGCCCGAGGCCGGGCCCCGGCGTCCGCCCTGCGGCCGCCGGGCCGACGACCACGGCCGGTCAGTCGTCGATGCGCTGCACCGGCGCCCCGGCCGCCGCCCATCGCCGCGTCACCGCCGCCGAGCGCGTCGGCCCGGCCTGGGCCACCACCCGGATCGACGCGTCCGCGAACGCCGACAGCAGCCAGCCGATCTCCTGCGGCTCCTCGCCGAGCAGCGCGTCCGCGTCGCGCACCACGACGACCAGTTCGGGCGCGTCCCCGAGCCAGTCCCGCCAGTCCCGGAGGCATTCGTCGAAGGCGTCCCGGTTGCCGCCGAAGTAGTACGGGAACTGCAGGGCCGCGGCGACCTCGTCGTAGACGGCGGCGACGGTCGGCATCTTGGGTCCGCGGACCAGCCGGACCGCGTACCCGCTCTCGGTGAGCGCGTAGGCGGCGTTGTCGGCGTCGCGCGGCGCCCCGGGAAGCAGCCCGACGATCGGCGGCTGGGCGGTCACGAACTGGTGCAGGGTGGTCACTAGCGCATCCTTACGAACGACGTGTAGTGGTCACCGGTGTACCAGGCGCTGGTGTCGCTCCCGGTGACGATCCGCTCCGCGTCGCGTGTTTCCCCGCGGCGTTTCGGGTTCACGTCCCATTCCCGGTACCGAATCGACGCGCCACCGGGCTCGGTGCGGGGCAGCGTCGCGTCCCGGTTCCGCCACGGGTCGCCGCCCTTCGTGCCCGGCGCGTCCGCCGACCCGGGCCAGCGGCCCGCGTCGATCTCGGCGAGCGTCACCCACGCCGCGTCGGGCACCGGGACCGGGACGACGCCGCGCGGGCCCGCGGTCACCGGGGCCGCGGAGGCCCGGGACGGGCCCGTCGGGTCCGGCGGCCGCGGTGCGGTCGCGGTCGTTGTCGTGGTCGACGATCCGGTCGCCGGTCCGGATCCCGGGTCGTCGGCGGGGCCGGTGAGCAGGAACCCGGCCACCACCGCGACGATCGCGACGACGGTGCCAAGGACGGCGCGGGCCCGCGCCCCGAACCGGGTCACCGGTACCGCACCGTGACCGGCGCGTGGTCGGACCAGCGCTGGTCGTAGGACGCGGCGCGTTCGACGACGGCCTCCTTCGCCCGCTCGGCGAGGCCAGCGGTCGCGGCCTGGTAGTCGATCCGCCAGCCGGAGTCGTTGTCGAACGCCTTGCCGCGGTACGACCACCAGCTGTACGGCCCGGCGAGGTCGGGGTGCAGCCCGCGCACCACGTCCACCCAGCCGTGCTCGCCGAACACCGTGCTCATCCACTCCCGCTCGTGCGGCAGGAACCCGGAGTTCTTGACGTTGCCCTTGTGGTTCTTCAGGTCCAGTTCGGTGTGCGCGATGTTCCAGTCGCCGCACACGACGACGTCCCGGCCCGCCCCGGCGGCCGACGCGGCGGTCGCGGCCAGGTGCGCGCCGAACGAGGCGAGGAACCGTTCCTTCTCGTCCTGCCGCTCGGTGCCGACCTCCCCGGACGGCAGGTACAGGCTGGCGACGGTCAGCTCGTCGAAGTCGGCCTCCAGATAGCGGCCTGCCGCGGTGAACTCGTCGTCGCCGTGCCCGATCCGGACGGCGTCCGCCTGCCTGCGGGAGAGCACCGCGACGCCGTTGCGGCCCTTGATCGCGGACTCCGCCGTCGCCAGGTGCCAGCCCGCGTCGAGTGCCGGGGCGAGGGTGGCGCGCAGCTGCGTGTCGTCGGCGCGGGTCTCCTGCAGGCAGACCACGTCCGCGTCGGTGGCGGCGAGCCACTCCAGCAGACCCTTCTTCGCGGCGGCCCGGACGCCGTTGACGTTGACGGTGGAAATGATGTGCGGCACGAGGGGAAACCGTATCGGATGGGGTCCGCGGCGATCAGGCGTGGCCGCGCCTGCGCTCGAGCAGGACCGCGCAGGCGAGCACCAGCAACCCCGCGACGGCGAGCAGTGCGCCGACCGCCGCCGGCGCGGTGTACCCGAAGCCCGCGGCGATCACCACGCCACCGATCCAGGCGCCGAACGCGTTCGCGACGTTGAGCGCGGCATGGTTCAGCGCGGCGGCGAGGGTCTGCGCGTCGGCGGCGACGTCCATCAGCCGGGTCTGCAGCGCGGGCACCATCGCGGAGCCGGCCAGCCCGATCAGGAACACGAACAGCAGCGCGGTCACCGGGGTGTGCGCGGCGGCGACGAACACCGCGAGGATCACCGCCAGCGCGACCATCGTCGCGGCCAGCCCGGTCATCAGTGCCCGATCGGCGAGATACCCGCCGAGCAGGTTGCCCGCAACCATGCCCAGGCCGTACAGCATCAGCGCCAGCGGCACCAGGGAGCGGGCCATCCCGGACACGTCGGTCAGCGTGGTGCTGATGTAGGAGTAGACGGCGAACATACCGCCGAAACCGACCATGCCCATGATCAGCGTCAGCCACACCTGCACCCGGCCGAGCGCACCGAGTTCGGTGACCGGGTTCGTGGTCGGCATGTCCCCGAGCCGGGGGATCCAGCGCAGCAGCGACCCGACGGTGATCACCCCGATCACCGCGACGAGCGCGAACGCGGAGCGCCACCCGAGGTGCTGGCCGAGCCAGGCGGCGGCGGGAACCCCGACGACGTTGGCGACCGACAGGCCGAGCATCACCGTCGCGACCGCCTTCGCGCGGCGCCCCGGTTCGGCGAGATGCGCGGCGACCAGCGCCGCGACGCCGAAGTACGCGCCGTGCGGCAGGCCCGCGACGAACCGCGCCGCCATCAGCGTCGCGTAGCTCGGCGCGAACACCGATGCCGCGTTGCCGACCGTGAACGCGACCATCAGCACGATCAGCAGGGTGCGGCGCGGCATCCGCGCGGTCAGCGCCGCGATCGTCGGGGCGCCGACGACCACCCCGAGCGCGTACGCGGAGATGACGTGCCCGGCGGTCGGTTCGCTGATGCCCAGCCCGGTCGACATCTCCGGCAGCAGGCCCATCGCGACGAACTCGGTCGTGCCGATCCCGAAGCCGCCCAGCGCCAACGCGAGCATCGCGAGGAGCCGACGGCGGTCACGGGGCGCACCGCCGGCGCGGGCCGGTCCGGAAGGGGTGAGTGTCGAAACCACCGACCGATTGTCCGCGTGGGGGCCGCGCGGACCCCAACCGAGGGCGGGTGAGTTCGCTCACCGGGCCGTCACAGGGACTGCCGGTACCCGAAGAATTCGTGGTCCTCGTTGTAGCCGCCGAAGCCGCGGCCGATCGACTCGAAGTCGGAGACGAACTCGATCGCCCCGATCCACTTGACGTGCTTGAACCCGAGCTGCACCTCGTTGCGCAGCCGGATCGGGGCGCCGTGCCCGTAGCTGAGCGGCGCGTCGTTCATGTCGTAGGCGAGCATCGTCAGGTGGTAGCCCATCTGCTCGATCGGGTGCGCGTCGTAGTAGGTGCCGCCGTCGGCGCCCTCCCCGAGCGAGTAGAAGACCACCCACCGGACCTCCGGGCTTGGCTTGACCAGCTCCATCACCGTCGTCATCGACACCCCGCCCCATTTCGCGACACCGGACCAGCCCTGGATGCAGAAGTGCTGGGTGATCTGCTCGTGGTGCGGCAGGGCGCGCACCTCGGTCAGGCTCAGGTCCACCGGGTTGTCCACCTCGCCGCCGATCCGCAACCGGTAGTCGGCGAAGTCGCTGTCCTGCAGGGCACGGTAGGTGTCGTTCTCGGGGTAGCGCCCGTTGTGCCACAGGTACGGCGAGATGTCCGCCTCGGTGTACTCGCCGGGCTTCGTGTCGACGTGTTCGAACAGCCGCTCGGCGGGGCCGAGCAGCGCCGCACCGACCCGCTGGATCAGCCGCGGATACCGGAAGGTCACCGGGGTCGCGGCCACCCAGCCGACGATCACCACGACCATCGACGCCGCGAACACCGCGAAGCCGACCCAGGTGTTCGCGTCCCGTCCGGCGTACATGTGGTTGAGGTTCCGCAACAGGCCGGTGGTGAATACGAGGGCGACGTGGATGACGATGAACAGCAGGAACCACACCAGCACCAGGAAGTGCAGCGACCGCGCGACCTGGATGCTCAGCACCCGGCTGAGCGCACGGAACCGGGTGGACAGGGCGGGCGACATGCCCAGGCCGGTGAGCAGCGCCGCGGGCCCGACCACGAAGACGGTCACGAAGTAGGTCAGCTGTTGCAGGCTGTTGTAGGCGACCCAGCCGTTCTCCGTCGGCCAGTCGAGGGACAGGTACTCGATGAGCACGGTCACGGAGTTGGGGAAGACGTCCCAGCTGGTCGGGACGAGACGACGCCAGTGGCCGGTGGCGAACAGCAGAATGTAGAACACCAGGCCGTTGACCAGCCACAGGACGTCGATCCCGAGGTGCCACCAGCGGGCGAAGCCGATGGAATGCCGGACCCCGGGCAGCCCGACCTGGCCGGGCAGCGACACCGAGTCCTGCTTCGCCGTCCACAGCGGATCGTCCGGGACGGGCTTCTGGATCCGGAACCACTCCCGGCCCGGCGTGCAGTGCCGGGTCCAGTACAGCCGCGGATGGTCGGTGATGATCTGAATGCCCGACCGGATGATGAACGTCATCAGGAACAGGTTGAAGAAGTGCTGCCAGCCGACCCACGCGGGAATCCCCGGACCGACCCCGGGATCCACCACACCGGGGTTGCGTTCCATGAACGCCTGGACGGACGGGTTGCCGCGCAGGCCCTGCGCGGCGGCGACGGCGGCGATGAGCAGGACGAAGCCGATCGGGATGAGCCACAGCAGGTTCAGCCACCGGTCCCGTCCGATCCGCACCCGGGGCGCCAGCGCGGGCGAGGGTGGGACGGATCCCGACCAGGTGGCGATGTCGACCCGGTCCTCGCCGCTGCGCCGCACTCCTCGGCGCAGGTCCGGACCGGTTCCGTTGTCCCCGTCCCGACCTTCCGCACCGTGAAGTGTCATGCGTCGCAAGGTAACACCGCACAGTCGGCCCCGCAGGGTACGCCGAAGGGCCACCCCAGCGATCGACGATCGCGGGGGTGGCCCTTCGTGACGAACGCGCGCGCGGACTACTTGGCCGCGTACGCCTTCTGCAGGTTCTCGTCCAGCGCGCCGAGGAACTCCTCGGTGGTCAGGTAGCCCTGGTCCCCGCCGACGAGCAGCGCGAGGTCCTTGGTCATCTGGCCGCCCTCGACGGTCTTGATGACGACGTCCTCAAGCTGCTGCGCGAAGCCGATGACGTCGGGGGTGCCGTCCAGCTTGCCGCGGTGCTCGAGGCCCCGGGTCCAGGCGAAGATCGACGCGATCGGGTTGGTCGACGTCGGCTTGCCCTGCTGGTGCTGGCGGTAGTGCCGGGTGACGGTGCCGTGCGCGGCCTCCGCCTCGACGGTCTTGCCGTCCGGGGTCATCAGCACCGAGGTCATCAGGCCCAGCGAGCCGTAGCCCTGCGCGACGGTGTCGGACTGGACGTCGCCGTCGTAGTTCTTGCAGGCCCAGACGTAGCCGCCCTCCCACTTCAGCGAGGAGGCGACCATGTCGTCGATCAGGCGGTGCTCGTAGGTCAGGCCCGCGGCGTCAAACTCGGCCTTGAACTCTTCCTCGTAGATCCGCTGGAACTCGTCCTTGAACATGCCGTCGTAGGCCTTGAGGATCGTGTTCTTGGTCGACAGGTAGACCGGGTAGTTCTGCTGCAGGCCGTAGGCCAGCGACGCCCGCGCGAAGTCCTGGATGGACTTCTTGTAGTTGTACATGCCCATCACGACGCCGCCGTCCTCGGGCAGCTTGCACACCTCGTGCTGGATCGGCTCGGAGCCGTCGTCCGGGGTGTACGTGATGGTGACGGTGCCCGCGCCGGGCGCCTTGAAGTCGGTGGCGCGGTACTGGTCGCCGAACGCGTGACGTCCAACGATGACCGGCTTGGTCCAGCCCGGAACCAGGCGCGGCACGTTGGAGATCAGGATCGGCGCGCGGAAGATGGTGCCGCCGAGGATGTTGCGGATGGTGCCGTTCGGCGAACGCCACATCTTCTTGAGGCCGAACTCCTCGACCCGGGCCTCGTCCGGGGTGATGGTCGCGCACTTGACGCCGACGCCGTGCTTCTTGATGGCGTTCGCGGCGTCGATGGTGACCTGGTCGTCGGTCTTGTCGCGGTACTCGATGCCGAGGTCGTAGTACTCGAGGTTCACATCCAGGTACGGATGAACCAGCTTGTCTTTGATGAACTGCCAGATAATGCGGGTCATCTCGTCGCCGTCGAGTTCGACGACGGTGCCCTCAACCTTGATCTTGGACATGTGTACTTCGCGTCCTCCTAGGAAGTTTCCCCTGGTCACACGGTCTGTCGACCGCTTCGTGAGCGGTCGGCGAACGACTCAATCGATAAACCTATACGTGGCGCGCGAGCACCGGGCTGCCGCGCCAAACAAGACAAGCGTACTGCTAGCGGCGTTTCGCACAACGGCCGACCCCACGGGCCCACCCCCTACCAATCGGTAACTTCTCCCAGTTCAGACCCCCACCAGCGGCGCGGCCCGCGACCCCACCGCGCCCGACGCCGCACCGGCGTCGACGACGACGCCCCCAGACTCTACGTCCGGATGTGAGGCGAGTCACCTCCGTGCCTGCGGTCGCCGCCCCGGATACCGTGGTCGGGTGCGCCGGATCAGCAGGGACACCATCACCAGGGATACGACGCTGTGCATGTCGCTGTCCGGACGGCCGTCGAACCTCGGGACCCGGTTCCACAATCACCTCTACGAGGAGCTCGGCCTCGACTACCTGTACAAGGCGTTCACCACCACCGACCTGCCGTCCGCGATCGCGGGGATCCGGGCGCTCGGGATCCGCGGCTGCGGGGTGTCGATGCCGTTCAAGGAGGCCTGCCTCGAGCACGTCGACGTGCTGCACCCGTCCGCGGCGGCGATCGCGTCGGTGAACACGATCGTCAACGAGTCCGGCGTGCTGCACGCCCACAACACCGACTACGAGGCGGTGGTCACCCTGCTCACCGACCGTGGGGTCGACCCCGCGACCCCGGCCGTCGTCGCGGGCAGCGGCGGCATGGCCAAGGCCGTCGTCGCGGCCCTGCGCGCCTGCGGGTTCCGGGCGGTGACGGTGCTGGCCAGGAACGAGACCACCGGGCGGGCGCTTGCCCGGCAGTACGGGTTCGAATGGCACCCCGCACCGGACGGGCAACGGACGGGACTGCTGGTCAATGCCACCCCGATCGGCATGGCGGGCGGTCCCGGCACGGAGGCCTGCCCCTTCGACCTGGACGTCGTGCGGGCCGCCGACACCGTGTTCGACGTCGTGGCGATGCCCGCGGACACGCCGCTGGTCCGGGCGGCCAGGGCCGCGGGCACGGCGGTCATCACCGGGGACGAGGTGAGCGCGCTGCAGGCCGCCGCCCAGTTCGTGCTGTACACCGGCGTGACCCCGACCCCCGACCAGATCCGCCGGGCGTCGGAGTTCTCCCGACGAACGTGATCGAGCGGGGCGAGGCCGGAACGACGCCGTCCGCCCGGCTCTGGTGAGCGGGGCGGACGGAAGTCGAGATGGAGGCGGGCCCGCAGGCCTCGCAGAGAGGCGAATCAGGCCTCGGGGGTGGTAACCGGCGGGGTGGTCTCCGGGGTCTCGGCGTCGGCCGAGAAGCTGCCGAGCAGGCCGGTGAGCAGTTCGAGGATCTTCTCCATGATGTACCCCTTCGGTTGTCGTATCGGCCGGATCCGGCCGCGACCCAGTGTGCACGGCCGGCGGCCCGCTGTCCCAGGTTTCGAAAGTGAACTTTTCAAGACATGTGCGATCACGATCGGACAACCATTGCCCGCACCGGCGGGTTCAGCGCGGGCCGGCACAGCGCTGCGCACGTCGCCGCCGAACACTGGCGTACCGGGGGTCTGGATTGTCCACCACGCATACGGCGTTGCACTTGTAAGTGAAACAGGGGTACGGTCGGCGGTAGACAGCAGGAGGCGCAAGGCGATGAACACGGTGATCGACAGCGGAGTCGGAAAGACAACCCTGACGGTGACGTCCGATCAGGTGTCGCAGGCCGGGGCGTTCGACCCGACGGCACTGCGGTCGGTGGTGCCAGCCGAGCTGGCCGGAATCCTCACCGAGGTGGTGCGGATCGTCGCGGCCGGGGGCACGGTGACGATCGGGTCGACGCCGGCCGAGCTGACCACCACCTCAGCGGCGGATCTGCTCGGGATCTCCCGGCCGACGCTGATGAAACTGGTACGGGAAGGCCAGATCCTCGCGCACAAGGTCGGCACCCACACCCGACTGAATACCTCCGATGTCCTCGGCTATCGGGATCGACTGCGTGAGCGGCAACGGGCGGCGCTGCAGGAGCTGCGTGACTTCGAAGAAGCGGAGGGTCTGGACTACTGACCATCCGGGACCGGTGGTGCGGCACGGGCGGTCGGCGCCGGCACCTATTGTCACTCGGGTGAGTTCACGAGTTCCGAACGTGCTGCCGGACGCGAACGTGCTGTATTCGCGGACGCTGCGGGACTGGTTCTGCCTGGTGGCCACCCGGTCCGGTCCACCGCTGTTCCACCTGCGCTGGTCCGAGGACATACTCGCGGAGCTGGTCTATCACCTGCGCAAGAACCACCCGCACTTCTCCGACCGTCAGATCGGAGGAGTGCGGGACCGCATCATCTCCGTCGCCGAGCACGGCCCGATCCGTGGATACGAGATCGACCCCGACCTCGAGTACACCGACGAGTACGACGCGCACCTGCATGCCGCCGCCGAACACGGCGGCGTCCAGTACGTCATCACCAATGACCGCGGATTCCACGACTTCGCCGCGGCCAATGATGATCACCTCGGCTACGAGGTGTACACCCCGGACGACTTCCTGATGCTCGTTCACCGGGATGCGATCGCCACGGTCCGCGAGGCGTTGCTCGACCAGATCGCCTACTTCCGCCGACGCGGCGAGCCGTTCAACCTCGCCGCCCGTCTCGAGTCGGCTCAGGCACCGAAGTTCGCTGCCGCGGTCCGCGAGATGATGCAGGCGCCGGCGGTCGCCCAGGCTCTCTCCTACGTTTCCGACACAACCAGATGAGGAGATATCCGGATGGCACATAGGCCAGGAGATTGGGTTCGTGAGCCGCGCTCGGCCGACTGCCCGACCTGCTCGAACTCGGTCTGATCAGGTCCAGATTCGGCGTCTCGAAATCGAACGGTTCCGGGACACCCGGACCCTGCCGCGGCGTGTCGGGATCAACCTGGGCGGGTTTCGTGACCTGAGTTCAGCGAAGGCCGGCCGCCGCAGCAACCTCCTGCGCCCGCGCGACAATGTCGTCGATGATCCGGGTCGACGGCCCGCCGGTCGCCGCGGCATTGCGCGGGTCGTCGAGGGTGCGGCGCAGCACCCCCTCCGCGATGATCGCCAGCTTCCACAGCGCCAGCGCGTGCCAGTAGCCGACCGCGGACCGGTCCCGGCCGGTGTCCGCGAAGTACGCGTCCGCGAGTTCGTCGCGGGTCGGGAAGCCCTCCGCGGAGGACGCGACGAACGGACCCTGCACGTGGTCGCCCGCCTCCGACCAGTACGCCAGCAGCGCCCCGACGTCCGCGAGCGGGTCGCCGAGCGTGCACAGTTCCCAGTCCAGCACCGCGACGACCCGGCCGTCGTCCCGGGCGGTGATGACGTTGCTTAGGTGGAAATCGCCGTGCACGAGGGTGGTTTCGGTTTGCTCCGGCGCGGTCCGGGAAAGCAGCGCGGTCAGGTCGTCGACGGCGGGCACGTCCCTGGTCCGGGACTTGTCCCACTGCCCGGACCACCGCCGAATCTGCCGCTCCGCGAACGGTGACCGGCTCGCCAGATCGTCGAGCCCGGCCAATTCCAGGTCGACCCGGTGGATGCTCGCCAACGCGCTCGGCATCGACAGCCCGGTGGCTCGGCGGCGCTCCGGGGTGAGCTCCTTGGCCACCCCGATGCTGTCGACGACGATCCCGTCGACGTGACTCATCAGCATCAGCGGCGCGTCGGTGACCGCCGGATCTTCGGTCAGGGCAAGCGCTTTCGGTACCGGAACGCCGGTACCCTGCAGCGCCGAGAGGATGCGATACTCGCGGGCGACGTCGTGCGCGGACGCCAGCAGGTGCCCGAGCGGGGGCCTGCGCAGCACCCAACTCGAGCCGCCCGAGTCGGTCACCCGGTAGGTGAGGTTGGACTGCCCGTTGCCGATCCGGGTGAACGTCAGCGGCGCCAGCGCGCCGACCCCGAGATCCGCGATCCAGGCGGAGACCGCCCGCTCGTCCAAGCCAACGACGTCGCCCATCGACCGCTCCCCTCACTGATCGCCCGCCCGCCCCGGTCGGGGCGGATCGACGGGTGCTGCCCATCCGACACGATGCTAGTGCCGTCGCGCCGTTCGGGAGCGACCTCGGCAACGACGCCCCGGTTCGCCGAAGTGGAACCGGCACATCACGAAACGGCAGCAGACAGTGCCGCCCGGATGCGGGAGAATGGCGGCGGCACAGTCCACCCTCGGGGGATGGAAGCGAGAGCATCCCGATGACCACCACCCTTCCGCACCCGCCGCGACGGCTGCCGCTGCTCGGCGACATGCTGACGGCCGACCCGCACCGCCCCGTCCAGCACATGGCCGAGCAGGCCGCGACGCTGGGGCCGATCTTCGACGTCCAGGTGTTCCGCGAGCATCTCACCGTGGTGTCCGGTCCCGACCTGTACGCGGACCTGTGCGACGACGCGCGGTTCGGCAAACGGATCGCGTTCAGCACCGCCTTCGCCCGCGAGATCACCGGCGACGCCCTGTTCGCCGCGTACACCACCGAGCCGAACTGGTCGCGCGCGCACAACATCCTGCAGCCCGCGTTCTCGCTGTCGGCGATGAAGAACTACCACGACACCATGGTCGAGACCAGCCGCGGCCTGATCACCCACTGGGACAGGGCGTCCCGGTCCGGGCCGGTGGACGTGCACACCGACACCAGCAAGCTGACGCTGCAGACGATCGGCCGGATCGGGTTCGGTCGCGACTTCCACTGCTTCGACTCCGCCGAGCCGGACCCGTACGCCGCCGCGACGCTGCGGGTGTTCGCCTACATGGGGCGGGCCGGGTACCGGATCCCGGTGCGCTGGCTCGACCAGCTCGTCCACCACCGCGCGATCGCGCGGGTCGATGCCGACGTGGCGTACACCCAGGAGGTCGTCGACGACGTCATCCGGGACCGGCGGGCGCACCCGGACGCCGCACCCGACGACGACCTGCTGGCCCTGATGCTGACCACCGCCGACCCGGAGACCGGCGAGTACCTCGACGACGAGAACATTCGCAACCAGGTCTTCACGTTCCTCGCCGCCGGGCACGAGACCACCTCCGGCACGATGTCGTTCGCGCTGCACCTGCTGGCCACCCACCCCGACGTCGCCGACCGGGCCCGCACCGAGATCGAGGCGCTGTGGCCCGCGGGCACCGAACCGGACCCGGCCTTCGCCGACGTCCACAAGCTCCGCTACCTGCGTCGCGTCGTCGACGAGACGCTGCGGCTGTGGCCGATCGGGCCGGGGTTCCTCCGCGAACCGCTGCACGACACCCTGCTCGGCGGCCGCTACCTGGTCCGGGCCGGGCAGCCGATGGTCGCCCTGACCCTTGCGGTGCACCGCGACCCGCTGTGGGGCGGCGACCCCCTCGCGTTCGACCCGGACCGCTTCCTCCCCGAACGGGCCCGCACCCGCCCGCCCGGCGTCTACAAGCCGTTCGGGACCGGCCTGCGGCAGTGCATCGGACGGCAGCTGGCGCTGCACGAGACGGTGCTCACGCTGGCGATGATCCTGCACCGCTTCGGCCTCGAACCCGACCCCGGATACCGGCTCCAGGTCGCCGAGGAGTTCACCCTCAAGCCCGCGAACCTGCGCCTCGGGCTGCGCCGCCGCTGACCTGGTTGCGTCCGGCGGGCAAAGGGGGATGCTGGGAGGTGAGGGCTCAGCGCGCCGGACGTGGTCTCACGAGGACCTCTTCGGCGCTGGCACGAGGAGGTCCCGGTGACCGACAGGGATTACCCGGTCCAGCTCGTCCAACCGGACGGCAGGCGGGTGCACGGCGCCCGGTACGCGGACGTCGTCGCCGACGTCGACGCGCAACGGCTGCGCGCACTGTACGAGGACATGGTGGTAGTGCGGCGCGTCGATACCGAGGCCACCGCGCTGCAGCGTCAGGGGCAGCTGGGGATCTGGGCGCCGTGCCTCGGACAGGAGGCCGCGCAGGTCGGGTCCGCGCACGCGCTCGCCGCCGACGACTATGTGTTCACCAGCTACCGCGAGCACGGGGTGGCCTACTGCCGCGGCGTCGACCCGGCGCAGTGGCCGCGGCTGTGGCGCGGGGTCGCGCTGTCCTGTTGGGATCCGAACGAGTTGGCGCTGACGAACCCGGCGATCGTCGTCGGCGCGCAGGGGCTGCACGCCACCGGCTACGCGATCGGGGCGCACCTCGACGGCGCCGAGATCGCGACCGTCGCCTACTTCGGGGACGGCGCCACCAGCCAGGGCGACCTGGCGGAGGCGCTCGGGTTTGCGTCGTCCTACCACGCCGGGGTGGTGTTCTTCTGCCAGAACAACCAGTGGGCGATCAGCGAACCGGTGACCCTGCAGAGCCCGGTCCCGCTGGCGCAGCGGGCAACCGGGTACGGCATTCCGTCGGCCCGGGTGGACGGCAACGACGTGCTCGCGGTGCTGGCCGTCACCCGAACCGCCGCGGCACGGGCCAGGGAGGGCAGCGGCCCGAGCTTCGTCGAGGCGTTGACGTGCCGGCTCGGCCCGCACACCACCTCCGACGACCCGACCCGCTACCGCGGCGCGGCCGACCTCGCCCCCTGGCAGGCCCGCGACCCGATCGACCGCGTCCGCCGACTCCTCGACCGCGAGGACGCCTGGGACGACACGCTCGACACCCGGGTCCGGGCGAAGGCGGACGAGGTGGCCGCGGCCTTCCGGGCCGGTGCACTCGCGCTGGCCGACCCCGACCCGATGACCCTGTTCGACCACGTCTACACCGGCCCCCATCCCCTGCTCGAGGAGGAACGCGGCCGGTACGCCGACTACCTGCGGACGCTGGAGGAGGTGCCGTCATGACCGCCACGATGACCCTGGCAGGCGCGATCAACGCCGGTCTGCGGCGGGCCCTCGAACACGACCCGAAGGTGGTGCTGCTCGGCGAGGACATCGGCGCGCTCGGCGGCGTCTTCCGCGTCACCGACACCCTGCAGAAGGACTTCGGTGACACCCGCGTCATCGACACCCCGCTCGCCGAGTCCGGCATCATCGGCACCGCATTCGGTCTCGCCCTGCGCGGCTACCGGCCGGTGTGCGAGATCCAGTTCGACGGGTTCGTGTACCCCGCCTTCGACCAGATCGTCTCGCAGGTCGCGAAGATCCACTACCGCACCGAGGGCCTGGTCCGGGCACCGCTCACGATCCGGATCCCGTTCGGCGGCGGTATCGGTGCGGTGGAACATCATTCGGAGTCACCGGAGGTGTACTTCGCACACACCGCGGGCCTGCGCGTCGTCAGCCCCGCCACCCCGGCCGATGCGTACACGATGATCCAGCAGGCCGTCGCCGACGACGACCCGGTGGTGTTCTTCGAACCGAAACGCCGGTACTGGGATCGCGGCGAGGTGGACCCCGACGCGGCGGCGGCCACCGACCTGTATCGGGCGCGGGTCGCCCGATCGGGCACCGACGCCACCCTCGTCGCGTACGGGCCGATGGTCGCGACCGCCATCGCCGCCGCGGATGTGGCCGAGCGGGAAGGGAATTCGCTGGAGGTGGTCGACCTGCGCTCGCTGTCGCCGATCGACTTCGACACCGTCGAGGCGTCGGTCCGGCGCACCGGGCGACTGGTGGTCGTGCACGAGGCCCCGGTGTTCGCCGGTCTCGGCGCCGAGATCGCCGCGCGGATCAGCGAACGCTGCTTCCACCGGCTGGAGTCGCCGGTCCTGCGGGTCGGCGGGTTCGCGACGCCGTACCCGCCCGCGCGCCTGGAGACGCATTTCCTGCCCGACCCCGACCGCATTCTCGACGCCGTCGACCGCGTCCTCGCCGCGTGAGGTGCCGCCGTGACCGAGAACGAGTTCCGACTGCCCGACCTCGGGGAGGGCCTGACCGAGGCGGACCTGCTGTCCTGGTCGGTGTCCGTCGGGGACACCGTTGCACTGAATCAGGTGCTCGCCGAGGTGGAGACCTCGAAGGCGGCCGTCGAGCTGCCCTCCCCGTTTGCGGGCACCGTCCGCGCGCTGCTCGCGGCGCCAGGGGACACCGTTCCGGTGGGGGCCCCGCTGATCCGGATCGAGACGATCGGCCACGACCCGGCGACCACCACCGATGCCGCCGCGGCCCAGCGTGATTCGGTCCTCGTCGGGTACGGCCCCAGCGCGCCCGCGCCGAGCAGGCGGCGGGCCCGCCGCGCGCCCACCCCGAGGTTCCCTAATGTCACATCGGCTCACGTCACGACCCCCGATGTGACATTAGGGAACCAGGCACCGGGGACGCAGACGCGGGTGCCGATCCGCGGCATCCGGAAGCGGACCGCCGCCGCGATGGTGCGCAGCGCGTTCACCGCGCCGCACGTGACGGTGTTCGCGACGTGCGACGTGACCGCGACGGTGCAGCTGCTGGATCGGCTCCGTGTGCTGCCGCAGTTCGCCGGCCTCACCCCGACCCCGCTCCCGCTGGTGGCGAGGGCGATGCTGGTGTCGCTGCGCACCCACCCGGACCTGAACTCGAGTTGGGACGAGGAGCGGCAGGAGATCGTCGTCGACAGCCGGGTGCACCTCGGGATCGCGACGGACACCGAGCGAGGTCTGCTGGTTCCGACGGTCCGCGATGCGCAGGCGATGAGTCTGGTCGAGTTGACCCGCGCGATCGACGACCGGGTTGCCGTCGCCCGCGCGGGCACCGCGACACCCGCCGACCTGACCGGCGGCACGATCACGATCACCAACGTCGGCGTGTTCGGCGTCGACGCGGGCACCCCGATCCTGACGCCCGGAGAGGCGGCGAACCTGTGCCTCGGCGCGATCGCACGCAGGCCGTGGGTGGTCGACGACGAGGTGGTCCCCCGGTGGGTGACGACGCTCGGGTTGTCGATCGACCACCGCGTCGTCGACGGGGCGCAGGGGTCCCGGTTCCTCGCCGACGTGGCCGCCCTCCTCACCGATCCCCTGACCCTCCTCGCCCGCGCCTAGGGCGTGTCTCCTAATCCCTCTCGGATGCACCTGGCCGGACAATCGTCGTCCGGGTAGGCGGAGGAGAAGCCGATACCGCTGTTGTATCGGCGCCGACGACAACGCCGCCGGGCGGCGATTGGACGCCAGGGGCGCCGAAATGGGGATTGGGAGACATGCCCTAGCCCGATCATCGGGACATCTCCTTGGGTGCGGACGCCCGGGCGCGCGGGACGTGGGCGGGGGTGCGCGCGCCGCGGGTACGCACCGCGAAGAGGGCGCAGGCGATGACGGCGAGGCCGCCGAGGAGGGTGCCCCCGGTGACCTGCTCGCCGAGCAGGAGCCCCGCCCAGCAGATGCTCATCACCGGCTGGGCCAGCTGCACCTGGCTGACCTGGGCCATCGGCCCGATCGCGAGCCCTCGATACCAGGCGAAGAAGCCGAGAAACGCGCTGACGGCCGCGAGGTAGGCGAACGCCGCCCACTCGATCGGGGTGCCGGCCTGCGGCTGCTCGACGACGGCGACACCCGCGAGGACGACCATCAGCGGCGAGGCGACCACCAGCGCCCAGGAGATCGTCTGCCACGAGCCGAGGGTGCGGGCGAGCACGCCGCCCTCCGCGTAGCCGATCGCGCAGACGATCACCGCGGCGAACAGCAGCAGGTCCGGCCAGCGGAGTCCGGTGCGGCCGCCGCCCTGCGCCGCGGCGAAGCCGACGGCCGCGACCGCGCCGGCCGCGGCGGCAAGCCAGAAGCCGCGGCCGGGCCGTTCGCGGGTCCGCACCACGGCAACCACCGCCGTCGCCGCGGGCAGCAGCGCGATCACGACCGCGCCGTGGCTGGCCGGTACCTCGGTGAGCGCATAGGAGGTCAGCAGCGGGAACCCGACGACCGTGCCGCCCGCCACCACACCCACCTGCAGCCACTGCCTCCCGCTGGGCCACCGCTGCCGCGTGAACCACAGCGCCAGGGCCGCCAGCGTCGCGGCGATCACCGCGCGGCCCGCGCCGACGAACATCGGCGACAGGTGACCGCTGTCGACGGCGACCCGGGTCAGCGGCACCGTGAAGGAGAACGCCGTCACCCCGAGCAGGCCCCAACCAAGCCCGGAACCACTCGATACCAGTGCTCGCGCCCTACCGATAGCGCTACTCACGTCATTCATGTTTGACGATAGCACCGTGTTGCCTGCTGACGCCGCCCCCGCGTCCGGTCAGCGCAGCTGCGTCCCCACCGCGCGCCCGATGATCCGGGCCGCGTCCGGGAACCGCGACGGATCCGGACCGGCGAAGTTCAGCCGGACGAACGGACCCGACGGATCCGCGGGAAACCACTCGGCGCCCGCCGCGATGAGCACGCCGTCCTGCTCGCAGTCCCGCACCAGGCGCTCCGCGTCGACCTCGTCGGGCAGCCGCAGCCACAGGTTCAGCCCGCCGCGCGGCAGGCGGTCCAGGGTCGCCTGCGGCAGGTGCTCGGCCACGCTTCGGGCAAGGAGGTCGCGCCGCTCGCGCAGCTGCCCCCGCAGGCTCCGCAGGTGCGTTCGCCAGGCGGGCGCCAGCACGACTTCCAGCGCCGCGGACTGCAGGACACCGCTGACGTACATCGACTCGGCGCCCCGGTCCGCCACCATCCGCTCCCGGACCGGCCCGCGCGCGATTACCGCGCCGACCCGCACCGCCGGGGAGACGCTCTTGGTCAGGGACCGGATGTAGACGATGTGGCCGGTGTCGTCGTAGGCGGCCATCGGCACGGCCTCCCCGTCGATCGCGAAGTCACACGCCCAGTCGTCCTCGACCAGGAACGCGCCGTGCTCGCGCACCACCGCCAGCACCCGTTCGCGCCTGGTCGACGACCACTGCGCGCCCGTCGGATTGGCGAAGGTCGGCTGCGCGTAGAACAGGCGAGCGCCGGTCTCGGCGAACGCGCGGGCGACGTCGTCGGGGTCCGGACCGTCGGCATCGCCAGCGACCGGGACGATCTGGACCCCGGCCTGCGCCGCGGCGAGGATCGCCCCCCAGTAGGTCGGGGACTCCATCAGCACCGGCAGTCCGGGCCCGGCGACCGACCGGAACACCGAGGTCAGCCCGCTCTGGGTGCCGGGAACCACGAGCACGTCGCGGGGCGCAACCGCCGTCACCCCGGCCGGGGTCCGGGACGCCAACTCGCTGGCGAACCAGGCCTGCAGTTCGGGCAGGCCCTGCGCGGGCGACCGCGTCACCGCCGTCTCCCCCCGGGCCGCGCGCGCGAGCGCCGATCGGACGATCCGCTCCGGAAGGAGCTCGCGAGCCGGATAGCCCGAATGCAGCTCGATCGCGTCGATCGCCGGCTCGCGCAGCGGCGCGGCGAGGCTGGGCACGCTCGCCGCGGCCGAACGCAGGGCGCTGGTCTGCCAGCCGAAATCCAGGGCCCGCGGCGTGCGGTGCCCCAGGACGAAGCTGCCCGCCCCGGGGCGGCTCTCGACCAGCCCCAGCCCGATCAGGGTCCGCATCGCCTTCTGCACCGTCACCGGGCTGGCGCCGTACCGGCCGGCCAGCTCCCGACTGGACGGCAGCTGCGCGCCGGGCGCGGCGGACGCGATCCAGGCACGGAGATCCGTCACGATCCGATCAGCGCTACTCACAAACCCGACTCTACGTCGATAGCGGTAGGGGGCAGGCAGCAACGCGCAGCTGCGGGTCGACCCGGTCGGGACCGGGACGGCACCGACGCGTGAGCACCGTTCTCCGATCCGGTGATCGCCGCGGCCAGCCACAATGGGTGCCGATGACCCTCGCGACGCTCGACCCCGCCCGGCTCCGTTCCGCCCGCGCCGCCGTGTTCGGCGTGTTCGCCGTCAACGGCTTCCTGCTCGCCGCCTGGGTCGTGCACATCCCGCCGATCTCCGACCGCACCGGCGTCAGCCACGCGACGCTGGGCTGGCTGCTGCTGGTGCTGGCCGGGGGCGCGCTGGTCGGCATGCAGATCGCGGGACCGCTCGCCGACCGGTGGGGCAGCCGCCGGATGATCGGCGCGGCCGGACTGCTGCTGTCCGTCGGCGCGATCGGGCCGGGACTGGCGTCGGACGCGACGGGCCTTGCGGTGGCGTTGGCCGTGTTCGGGCTCGGGAACGGCGCGCTGGACGTGTCGATGAACTCGCAGGCCGTGCACGTCGAACGGGCCTACGGCAGGCCGATCATGTCGGCGTTCCACGCGTTGTTCTCGCTCGGTGGGGTGGTCGGGTCGGTGCTGGGCGCCGCGACCCTTGCCGCGGGCGTTGCCCCGCCGACCGCGCTGGCCGGTGCCGGGGCGCTCGGCGCCGCGACGATCCTCGGCTGCCTGCCCGCGCTGCTCCCCCACGAACCGCACCCGCCCGAAGCTTCCGAGACCGGCACCGGGCGGCGGCCGCCGACCCGGGCCGCGACCCGGCGCGTCCTCGCCCTCGGCACCATCGCGTTCGCGCTGTTCCTCGCCGAGGGGGCGGCCAACGACTGGAGCACCCTGCAGGTGAAGGAGCATCTCGGCACGTCGGATGCGACCGCGGCGCTCGCGTTCGGCGCGTTCGCGGTAATGATGACCGTCGGCAGGCTCACCGCGGATCGGGTTGCCGCCGCCCTCGGCCCAGTCGCCGTGGTCCGGTACGGCACCCTGATCGCGGCGGTCGGGCTGACGGCGGTGATCGGCTCGGGTTGGGTGTGGCTGACGCTGGCCGGCTGGGCGGTGTTCGGCCTCGGCCTGTCGGGGTGCATTCCGCAGATCTTCACCGCGGCGGGCAATCTGCACGAGGGGGCGCCGGGGGTGAACATGTCGCGGGTCGTCGGCATGGGCTACCTGGGCCTGCTGGCCGGTCCTGCGCTGCTCGGCTGGCTCACCGAGGTGATCCCGCTGACGTTGACCCTCACCGTCCCCCTGGTGTTCGTCCTGGTCGCGTGCCGGTTCGCGGACCAGGTCCGACCGGCCGCAGCAGCTGACGAGCTGTGACTCGCGGCGCTAGGTGACGGTGTTGGCGCGGTCAGGGGACCGTCCAGGCGCCAGCGCCGGGCGTGCTCGCGAGTAGCCCATATCCATCGGGCAGGGTGGCCAGAGCGACCACCGTCCCGGAACCGGTCTCGACCTCTGCGCCGTCACGGAGGTATGCGACGCCCGCTGCACCGGTTGAGATGTTCCGCCAATGGACGAAGACATCGGTGTACGGCCCAAATCGGGTCACTCCCGGAGCGTCCGTGTCGGTAGTGGCAGTCAGGTAGTAGGTGCCCGCGCTCGGGAGTCCGGTCACACCGACGCCGAAACCGGAACCGGGAATGGCGAAGACCGTGTCGGTCGGTGCGGCGGCCGCGGGGTGTGCCACCAGGAGCAGCGCAGCGCCAGCTCCGGCGACGATCGATGCTCGGCGTAGACGGTGACGGTGCCACATCGACGAACCTCCCTGCCCGGCGGCCCGCTCCAAACCCCCCCGAACATCGGCGCTGGCCCAAGAAGCCCTCATTCTACGTCCGAGACGAGCCCTAGGCAGACAGCTGCGCGCGGCCGGAAACCGTGGTTTCCGGCCGCGCGCAGCTGTCGGTCGGGTGGGTCCTACAGGGCCTTGAGCTCCTCGGTGACCTCGCCGACCATCTTCTTCGCGTCGCCGAACAGCATCGAGGTCTGGTCGGCCGTGAACAGCGGGTTGTCGATGCCGGCGTAGCCGGACGACATGGACCGCTTGAGCACGATGACGGACTTCGACTGGTCGACGTTGAGGATCGGCATCCCGTAGATCGGGGACGACGAGTCCTGACGCGCGGCCGGGTTGGTGACGTCGTTGGCGCCGATGACGATGGTGACGTCGGTGCGCGAGAACTCACCGTTGATGTCGTCCATCTCCTTCATCGCGTCGTACGCGACGTCGGCCTCGGCGAGCAGCACGTTCATGTGACCGGGCATGCGGCCGGCGACCGGGTGGATCGCGTACTTGACCTCGACGCCCTTCTCCTCGAGCAGCGCCGCCATCTCCTTGACCGCGTGCTGGGCCTGCGCGACGGCGAGACCGTAGCCGGGAACGACGATGACCTGGTTGGCGTACGCCATCTGGATCGCCGCATCGGAGGCGGAGGTCGCCTTGACGGTGCCGCCAGCGGCGCCGCCGCCCGCCGCGCCGCCGTCGTCGCCACCGAACGAGCCGAACACGATCGCCGGGATGGACCGGTTCATCGCCTTCGCCATCAGGTTGGTCAGGATGGTGCCGGACGCGCCGACGATCATGCCGGCGACGATCATCGCCTGGTTGTTCAGCGCCAGGCCAGCGGCCGCGGCGGACAGGCCGGTGAGGGCGTTGAGCAGCGAGATGACGACGGGCATGTCGGCGCCGCCGATCGGCAGCACCACGAACAGGCCCATCACGCCCGCCGCAACGAGCAGGCCGACGATCAGCCACGACGACTGCGGGTCGCCGTCGGCGCCGAGGCCGATGTAGATCGCGAGGCCGATCGAAACCAGCGCGAGGATCATGTTCGCGACCTGGAACAGCTTCGCCGCGGCGACGACCTTCTTCTCGAGGTTCTTGTTCAGCAGTTCCTGCAGCTTGGCGAACGCGACGAGCGAACCCCAGAACGAGACGGAACCGATGATCGCCGCGAACAGCGACCCGATGATGAACGGCGCCGACGGCACCGACTCGACGGCGGTGAAGCCGTCCGAGTTGAGGAACTCCGCCCACGCGATCAGCGCGACCGTGCCGCCACCGACGCCGTTGAACAGCGCGACCAGCTGCGGCATCGCGGTCATCTTGGTGCGCAGCGCCGGCGGAACGCCGAGGACGATGCCGACGACGAGGCCGCCGACGATCAGGGCCCAGTTGTCGGTCTCACGGATGTCGATCAGCACCGCGATCACGGCGACGAGCATGCCGACCGCGGCGATGTAGTTGCCGCGCACCGCGGTCTTCGGGCCGGTCAGACCCGAGAGACCGTAGATGAACATCGAGAACGCGACGATGTACAGGATTGTCACGAGGTAGCCCATCAGGCGTCAGCCCCCTTCTTCACGGCAGGCGCGTCCTTCTTCGGCTTGAACATCGCCAGCATGCGGTCGGTGACCACGAAACCGCCGACGACGTTCAGGGTGCCGAACACCAGCGCGACGAACAGGATGATCTTGATCGACCACGGCGCGTCACCAGGCAGGTGACCGAGGACGACCAGGGCGCCGAGCACGACGATGCCGTGGATGGCGTTGGTGCCCGACATCAGCGGCGTGTGCAGCGTGTTCGGGACCTTGGAGATGACCGCGAAACCGACGAACCCGGCAAGGACCAGGATCGCGATGTTCGCCAACAGCTCGGTGTACATCAGGCGTTCGCCCCCTCACAGGTGACGCAGGCGGCGGCGAGGATCTCGTCGTCGAAGTCCGGTGCCAGCGCACCGTTCTCGTCGAGCATCAGCTCGATCACGGCCTGCAGGTTCTTCGAGTACAGCTCCGAGGCGTGCTCGGGCATCGTCGCGGGCAGGTTCAGCGGCGAGCAGATCGTCACGCCGTGCTTGACGGCGACCTGGCCGGGCTCGGTCAGCTCGCAGTTGCCGCCGGTCTCGCCCGCGAGGTCGACGATCACCGAGCCGGGCTTCATGCCCTGCACCGCGGCGGCGGTGACCAGGCGCGGCGCGGGACGACCCGGCACCAGCGCGGTGGTGATCACCACGTCGAAGCCCTTGATCGCGTCCTCGAGCGCCTGCTGCTGCTGCGCCTGCTCGGCCTCGGTGAGCTGGCGGGCGTAGCCGCCCTCACCGGCGGCGTCGATGCCGAGGTCGAGCCACTGCGCACCGACGGAGCGCACCTGGTCGGCGACCTCCGGGCGCACGTCGTAGCCGGTGGTGCGGCCGCCGAGGCGCTTCGCGGTCGCGAGGGCCTGCAGGCCGGCGACACCGACACCGAGGACCAGCACGGTCGCGGGCTTCACGGTGCCTGCGGCGGTGGTCAGCATCGGGAAGTACCGGGTGGACTCCGACGCCGCGACCACGACCGCCTTGTAGCCGGCCACGTTCGCCTGCGAGGACAGCGCGTCCATCACCTGGGCGCGGGAGATGCGCGGGATCGACTCGACCGCGAACGCCTGCACACCCGCGGCCTTGAGCGCGGCGATGCCGTCCGGGTTGGTGCGCGGCGCCAGGAAGCCGATCAGCACCGCGCCGGAGCGCAGCTTCGCCGTCTCGGCGTCCGTCGGGGGCGCGACCTTGACCACCACATCCGCCGACCAGGGGTCGCCGATGGTGGCACCGGCCTCCTTGTACAGCTCGTCGGGGATCAGCGCGCCCAGTCCGGCACCGGTCTCGACGACCACGTCGAGGCCCTTGCCGATCAGGGTCGTCACGACCTTGGGGACAAGCGCCACCCGCCGTTCACCGTCGTTCGTCTCCCGAACGACGCCGACCGTCGGGCGCGCCTGCGGCGTGCTCTTCGATGTGTCCAATGTGACTACTTCCTGCGATTGATGGTTATCGGGCCGGGACCGACGGTGGCCCTCACGCGACGAGCGGCCCGTGGGTGAGGCGGCACGAATTTGCCAATGCTAGCCAGGCAAAGGGTCACGGATACATCTCGAAATCGGAAAAACGGTCACTGAATCGAATCCGATCAAGGGCAAGAGGCGTAAATTGCGAGGTAATTGTGCCTTCTGTCACACCGCCGCCGGGCGATTCGAGCGGCCAAACCTAGACTGGAACGCGCACAACCGCGGAGGTGACGATGACCAGTCGGACGACACCGAGCATCACGGTCGAGCGGGTCTACGACCATCCCGAGCCGGAACCCGGCGCGGTCCGCGTCTTCGTCGACCGACTGTGGCCGCGCGGGGTGCGCAAGGACGACTTCCACTACGACGACTGGGCCAAGGACCTCGCCCCGTCCGCCGAACTGCGCCGCTGGTACAGCCACGACGCCGCGCACTTCCGGGAGTTCCGCGCCCGCTACCGCGCCGAACTCGAATCCGACGAGGGCCGCGAGGCCGTCTCCCGGGTGCTGACCCTGACGGCGGGCAGGCCGCTGGTGCTGCTCACCGCAACCCGCGACCTCGAGCACAGCCACGCCGACGTGCTCGCCGAGGTCCTCGGCGGCGAGCACTGAGCGCGCCGTGATCGACGACGACCTCGGCGGCGACCCGGTGTGCTGGCTGGACCGGGTGTGCCCGGACTGCGGGGCGTTCCTGCCGGACGGACCCGACCACGGCTGCCCGCGGTGCGGCGCAGGCGCCGCGACACCCGGCCGCGACGAGATCGCGACGTGACCGCGGTACACCCGCCTACAGTGACCGGATGAGCCAGGCACGGACCCCGACGCTGCTCGAGCGGGAACCGCTGACCGCGGCCCTGCTCGCGCAGTGGCACGCCATCGATTCCCTGCTCGACGGCCTCCCGACGGACCGCTGGGAGGCGCCGACCCCGCTGCCCGGCTGGGCGGTGCGGGACGTCGTCGCGCACCTCGTCGGCACCGAGTCGATGCTTGAGGGCATCGACCCGCCGGTCGACGCGGACGCCGTCCCGGACTCCCCGCACGTGCACAATCCGATCGGCGCGTTCAACGAACGGTGGATCCTCGGGCTGCGGGACCGGACCGCCGCCGAGCTGCTCGCCGCGTACCGCGACATCACCGCCCGCCGCGCCGGCGCGCTCGCCGCGATGACCCAGGACGACTTCGACGCCCCCGCGATGACGCCGGTCGGTCCGGACAGCTACGGACGATTCATGCGCACCCGCCTGTTCGACTGCTGGTTCCACGAACACGACCTCCGCGACGCGCTGGCCCTGCCCGGCGACGAGGGCGGCGCCCGCGCCGAGTACGCGCTCGCCGAACTGCTGACCGGCCTCGGGTATGCGGTCGGCAAGAAGGGGGGCGCGCCGCACGGGTCGTCGGTGACGTTCGCGCTGACCGGTCCGATGGCGCCCACCGACGATCGGCCGCGGGAGATTCACGTCGCGGTCGGCGGGCGCGCCGCGGTCGTTGCCGCCCTGCCCGCGCCGGCCACCGTCATCCTGACCCTGGATTCTCGGCTGTTCACCCGGCTGTGCGGCGGGCGGCTCCGCCCCGCCGACCGGATCGACGAGATCGCGATCTCCGGCGACGAGGACCTCGGCAGGCGGATCGCGGCGAACCTCGCGTTCACGATCTGATGCGGCTGTTTCTCGCGTCCTACCGGTTCGGCGCGGACCCCGACCGGCTGCTCCGGCTGACCGGCGGGCCGGGCCGCGTCGCGGTGATCGCCAACGCCACCGACGCGTGGGGCTCGGCACGGGACTCGGCGGTGGTCTCGGACCTGGTGCCGCTGCGCCGGCTGGGGTTCGAGCCGCAGGAGCTGGACCTGCGGCGGTTCGTCAACGCGCCGGATCGGCTGCGCGACGAGTTGTCCGGATATCGGGCGGTGTGGGTGCGGGGCGGGAACACCTTCGTGCTGCGGGCGCAGCTCGCGCGCAGCGGCGCCGACACCGTGCTGACCGACCTGCTCCGGGCGGACGCGCTGGTGTACGCCGGGTACAGCGCGGGCGCCTGCGTGCTGGCGCCGAGCCTGCGCGGCCTCGACCTCGTCGACGACCCTGCCGAGGTCGCCGCCGCGTGCGGGGTGCCGGTCGTCTGGGAGGGGCTCGGGCTGGTCGACCACGCGATCGTCCCGCACTACCGCTCGCCCGGATACCCGGCGGAGGAGTCCGCGCGGATCGAGCGGATCGCCGACGGCTACCGCCGCGACGGCGTGAAACACCGAACCCTCACCGATGACGAGGTGATCGTCGTCGGTGAGGGTTCGTGACACGAACTAGTCGGTGCTGGCGGCGGGCGGATGCATCTGCCAGCCCGCCTCGACCGAACGTTCGCACCGCCCCGGCTCGTCGCCGGCACTGATCAGCAGTGCGGTCAGCATGGCCGCACCGTGGTCGAGTGCCCGCCTGTCCAGCGGTCCGGTGGCAACGAGCGAGACCAGCCCGTGGCCGATGACCCAACACCGCGTTGCGAGGTCGGCTGCGACGACGGTGTCGGCGAAGCGTCCGGCGCGTTGTGCTCGCTGCACGGCGCGAACGAGGTAGTTCAGGGTGTCGTCCGCGGCCCGCGGATCGTCGAGCTCGATGGTGTCGTCGAACATCACCCGGTACAGGTCGGGGTTGGCCAAGGCGTTCGATACGTAGGCCGACCCGAGGGCGACGAAGTCCCGCACCGGATCCTCGGACACCGCGACCTCCCGCAGCGTGGCCGCAAGCCGCGTGAAGCCTTCCTGCCGCACCGCCCGCCACAGTCCGTCCACGCCACCGAAGTAGGTGTAGACCGCCATCGTGGAGACGCCGGTCCCGGCGACGAGCGACCGGAGGGTGATCGGCTCCCTGGCGCGGAGCATCCGCGCCGCCCGTTCGACCAGCAGTCCGCGGACCGCCGGGTCCTTCGTTCTCACCACCACCCGACAATACATAACAGCTGCTACATTTTGCCGTGACCGCTCGCCACCCAACCGAGACGAGACCGCCATGCCCGTGACACTGCTCAACCCCGAAGGCCTGCCGACGCCCGACGTCTACCGACAACTCTCCGTCGCAACGGGATCGAGGCTGGTGTTTCTTGCCGGTCAGGTGGCCCGCGATGCCGACGGCAACCGGGTCGGCGAGGGCGACCTCGCCGCGCAGGTCGAGCAGGCCTACCTCAATGTCGGAACGGCGCTCGCCGCGATCGGCGGATCCTTCGACGACGTGGCGAAGCTGACCATCTACATCGTGGACTGGACCCCGGACAAGATGCCCCTCCTCGGGGAGGGCGTCAGCCGGGCGGCCGAGAAGCTGGGCGTCGACCCGGTCAAGCCGATCACGCTGCTCGGGGTCGCGGCCCTGGGTGAGCCGGACCTCATGGTCGAGGTCGAGGCGACCGCCGTTCTCCCCTGACGGCAACCGGGCGGCCGACCGGGTCAGCCGAAAACGGCAACCCGGTCGGGCACCGCGGGCAGCAGCGAGAGCCTGCGCGGCACCTTGAGCCTGCGCCGGGACACCTCGTCCGCCCCGGCCAGCAGGGCGTCGACGAGCAGTTCGGGGTCGCGGCGCCAGGCCGCGACGATCTCAACGAGCGCCTCGTCGGTGAACAGGCCGCTGTCCGAGAGCGCCTCCCGCCACTCCGACATCTCGCCGTCCCGCACCAGGTCGATGGCATGGACGTCGATCTCGCCGCCGTCCCATTCACTGAACAGAACGGCCGTGACCAGGTCTTTCGTCGGGGATGCCAGAGGGTTCATGGGTGCGGTCCCTTCGTCGGCTGCGATGTCCGTCCGTATGGGCGTAACACTTCGGTGCGCTCGAGCGATTGGTGCAAACCTAGCCGGTCTCGCGGGCCCTGGCGAGAACCAATCACCACAATCCGGTAACAGAGTGACAATTGTGATTCTTGGGGCAAACGAGGCGGCGGGTGCGGCGGTCAGCCCGCGGTGACCCGCTCCGCGGCAACCGGCAGCACCGCAACGCGGGACCCGGTCAGCCGTCGGCGGGTGATCTCGTCCACGCCGTCGAGGAGTGCATCCACCAGCAGCTCCGGGTCGGCCCGCCACTGCGCCTCCAGGTCCCGCACCGCGCCGACGGACATCATCCCGGAGTCGGCGACGGCCCGAACCCAGTCGCCGAGCAGGCCCGCGCGGACCGCGGTGACGACGGCGGCGCCGTCGGTGTCGAGTTCCTCGAACTCGTACGCGAGAATCGCGCGGACCATGCCGTCCGTGACCGTCCGATCGCCCATCTCGTCACTCCCATCACGCATGCCACGCGCGCACGCGCGGCGGTAGAACCGTGTCCCCCACTCGAAGGACATGCACACCCGACCTGTAACACCGAAGTGACGTCGAGCGATGGACGCGAATCTAGCCCCTTACCGGGCAGTTGTGTATAGCCAGCTCGGAAATTTCAGGTAACACGGCATGTGGGGTGCCCCACAGTGACCTGCCCGGAAATGTAATCTGCGTCACTACCAGCGTCTCCGTCGGGGCCCGCCCCGGTCGGGCGTGTCGCGCGCCGGGCGGACCCCGGTCCCGGTGAGCGGGACGCGGCGGTCCCGGACCGCACCGTCCCCCGGATAACGCGCGCGGGCCGGGACTCGGGTACAGACTGGAGGCGGCGCCGCGTTGCGGCACCGGCACCGCGCGGGCAGTGGACAACCGTAGGAGTGCGAGATGGGAACAGTCGGCGACGCCAGCGGCCCGCCCCTCGTCCCGCCGAGCGCCGTCGACGTCGACCTGTCCGGACTCGCTCGGGGCTGGGACCGGACGATGTCCGACCTCGAGGCGGGCATGTGGCGGATGGAGGAGGCCCAGCCCAAGCTCCGCTCCCCGATCGTCGCGGTCGATGTCCTCGACGGCCCGCCGGACTGGGATCGGCTGGTCCGGGCGCACGAGTGGGCCTCGCACATCGTCCCCCGGATCCGGATGCGGGCGGTGGAACCGGTGTTCGGCCTTGGCAATCCGGTGTGGTCGGTCGACCCCGAGTTCGACCTCGACTACCACCTGCGCCGGGTCCGGCTGCCCGACCCGGCGACCTTCGACCACGCCCTCCGGATCTGCAGGCACCTGGCGACGGAACCGTTCGACAAGGCCCGCCCGCCGTGGACGGCGATGCTGATCGAGGGCCTCGACGACGGCCGCGCCGTGTACGTGGTGAAGACGCACCACAGCATGACCGACGGGATGGGCGGCATCGGGCTGATGACCCTGCTGCACAGCCGCCGCCGGGAACCGACCCCCGACAAGCCCGACCGGCTGCCCGCCCCGCCGGAGAACCTGAACACGGTCACCGCGCTCGGCGAGGAGGTGGTGACCCTGGCGCGGCGGGCCCCCGGCCGGATCGCCGGACTGGTCGGCGGGGCGGTGCGCACGGCAACGGCCGCCGTCGCGGACCCGATCGGGGCGGTCACCGAGGCGTTCGAGTACGCCAATTCGCTGCGCCGGGTGGTCACTCCCCCACCGGCGACCGGGTCGGCACTGCTCCGCGACCGGGGTCTTGGGCGCTGGTTCGGTGCCCTCGAGGTGGGCCTGCCCGAACTGAAGGCGGGCGCGAAGGCGGCGGGCGGGTCCGTCAACGACGCCTACGTCGCTGCGCTGCTCGGCGGCGTCGCGCGCTACCACGACCGGCACGGTCGACGGGTCGGGGCGGTCCCGATGGGCATGCCGGTAAACCTGCGCACCGCGTCGGATCCATCCGGCGGCAACCGCTTCACCGCGGTGCGGTTCGCAGGCCCGGCCGCCGAACGCGACCCCGCGGCCCGGATCGCGGCGGTCCGCGCGATCGTGCTCGGCCTGCGCGAGGAACCGGCACTGGACGCGCTCGACCTCGCGGCCCCGGTGCTGTCGCGGTTGCCGACATGGCTGCTGGCGAACTGGTACCTCGCCCAGTCCACCGGGCTGGACCTGCAGGCGAGCAACGTCGCCGGGGTTCCGGTTCCGGTGTACCTCGCCGGTGCCCGGATCGAGCGGATGTTCCCGTTCGGCCCGGCGCCGGGCTGCGCGGTGATGGCGACGCTGGTCTCCCACAACGGGATCTGCTGCGTCGGCGTCAATCTCGACACCGCGGCCGTCACCGCACCGGCCGCGTTCATGGAATGCCTGCAGGAGGGCTTCGACGAGGTGGTCGCGCTCGGCGCGACGGAAGGATCCCCGCGATGAGGACGAACGGGCAGCATCCCCGGGTGTACCTGACCGAACCGATGACCGAAACCGAATCCGGTGTCCTGCACACCTGGCTCGGCGAGCAGGTGAGCGGTTCGGCGACCCCGGCAACCGCGGTGACGATCAGTGATCGGGCGCTGGCCGAGCTGACCGCCCGCGACGACGATCCGCTGCTGACGCCGGTCCGGGTGGTGTGGCTGCCCCGCGACCCGGACGAGCCCGGCGCCCAGCGCCTTCGGGAGGCGCTGTCCCCGCGGGACCCGCTGCACCCGGGGCGCGGCGCGCAACGCCGGATGCTGCGCACCGACCCGGACCGCTGCCGGGTCATCGAGGGCGAACCGGCACCCCTGAGCGACCTCGAACGCCGCCTCACCGAGGACGGCGGCGGATCGCTGCCGGAGTTCATCCGCCGCCAGGCCGCCCTCGCCCTCGAGCGCGCCGAGCGGACCCTGCTCGGCGACCAGTACAAGGTGTCCCGGTTCGTGGTCGACGAGATCACCGACAGCCGCCGCTACCGGGACGGCACCCGGCAGCTGGCGGCCGACCTTCGCGTCCCGCTCGGCGAGGTGGACGGGCGGGCCAGGGAGGCGCTCGACGAGCTGGTCGCCACCCAGAGCAGGCGGGCGATCGCGGTGTGGGATCGGCTGGGCCGCTACTTCTCCCGCGCCTACCGCCTCGACGTCGACACCGCGCGGTTCGACGAACTGCGGGAGCTGAACCGGCAGCATTCGCTGGTGTTCCTGCCCAGCCACCGGTCGTACCTGGATCCGCTGGTGCTGCGGCCGGCGCTGTTGGCCAACGATCTTCCGCTCAATCACGTGATGGGCGGCCTCAACATCAACTTCTGGCCGATCGGTCCGATCGGCAAGCGCAGCGGCACCGTGTTCATCCGCCGCAAGTTCGGCGACGACGACGTCTACAAGTGGACCCTGCGCGAGTACATGCGGTATCTGGTGACGAAGCGGTTCAACCTGGAGTGGTACATCGAGGGCGGACGCACCCGCACCGGGAAGCTGCGGCCGCCACGATTCGGGCTGCTGACCTACCTCGCACAGGCGTTCCGGACGTCCGTCGCCTCGGACGTGTACCTGGTGCCGGTGGCGCTGACGTACGACCAGCTGTACGAGGTGAAGGCGATGGCCGCGGAGGCCCACGGTGAGGTGAAGCAGAAGGAGGGCTTCCGTTGGATGGTCGGATATGTTCGCGCGCAAGGCAACCGGCGCGGTGTCGCGCACGTGACGATCGGGCGTCCGCTGTCGCTGGCGCGGTCCCTCGCGCAGGAACCCGACCAGCGCCTCGCGATCCAGAAGACCGCGTTCGAGGTGTGCCATCGAATCAACGAGGTCACCCCGGTCACCGCGTCGTCGCTGCTGCTGCTCGCGTTCCTCGGCATCGAGGACCGGGCGCTGACGGTGCCCGAACTCGACTTCATCCTCGACCCGCTGATCGACTACATCCGGGCGCGCCGCCTCCCGACCGCGGGCGACTTCGACCTGACCAACCCGCTGGTGTTCCGCACGGCGCTGCAGACCCATCTGGACTCCGGCGTGCTGCGCCGCTTCGACAAGGGCGACGAGCGCGTCTACTTCCTCGGCTCCGATCAGCATCTCGTTGCGGCGTTCTACCGCAACAACTCGATTCACTTCCTTGTCGTGCGGGCCATCGCGGAACTGGTCCTGCAGGCGGCGGTCGAGGAACGGTTCACCGACCCGATCCGGGACGGCTGGACCGAGGCGAAACGCATCCGGGACCTGCTCAAGTTCGAATTCTTCTTCCCCGACAAGGACACCTTCGAGCGGCAGCTGCGCGACGAGTTGGACCTGATCCGCCCCACCTGGGAGGACGAGCTGACCAACCCGCACTACGCCGAGAACATTCTCGGCGCGGTGCGGCCGTATCTCGCGCACCGGGTGCTGCAGCCGTTCCTCGAGGCGTACGCGGTGGTGGCCGACCAGTTGGTGCTCGCGCCGGCGTCCCCCGCCCTCGACGAGCCGGCGTTCGTGGAGCAGTGTCTGGCGATCGCGAAGCAGCGGCGGTTGCGTCAGCAGATCGCGAGCAGCGAATCGATCTCGGGTGAACTGTTCGGCACCGCGTTGGCGTTGGCGCGCAACCGGGGGCTGGTGGAGGCGACCGGGGCCGACACCGCGCACCGGCGGGCCCAGTTCGCCGCGGAGATCGGGGTGCTGGTTCGCCGGGTGCAGCGGATCCGGGAGTTGGCCCACGCCCGCCTGGACAGCCTGTCCGAGCCGGTCCCCGCGCCCGTACCCGGCCCGGACACCGACGGGGGCGCACCCGAGCCGGACGGGTCCGCGTCGTGAGTGCCCTCGCCACCGTCCTGCGGGCCATTGAGGAGGCGCCGCCGGGGCCGGGGACGCTCGCCGCGTTCGACCTCGACGGCACCCTGATCGCCGGCTACTCCGCGACGGTGGTGTATCGGGATCGACTGCGCACCAGGGACATCAGCGTCGGCGAGTTGCTCCGCACGACGGGCGCGGTGCTCGACACCCAGTTCCGGGGCGCCGACGTCGGCGGCCTGATGGACGTCGCGGTGCACGCGCTCGCGGGCAGGCAGGAGGATGACCTGCTCGAGTGGGGCCTGCGACTGTTCCGGCAGCAGATCGCGGGCATGATCTACCGCGACGCCCGCACCATCGTCGCGGCGCACCGCCGGGCCGGGCATACCGTGGTGCTGGCGACGTCCGCGACGCCGTACCAGGCCCGGTACGTGGCGGAGGACCTCGACCTCCCCGACCTGCTGTGCACCGAACCGGAGGTGCGCGACGGCATGCTCACCGGGCGGCTGGCGTCGCCCCCGTTGTGGGGCCCCGCGAAGGCGAAGGCGCTCGCCGGGTACGCGGACGAGCGGGGCATCGACCTGGCGGTCGCGTTCGCGTATTCCAATGGCGGCGAGGATGTTCCGATGCTGGAGTCGGTGGGCCACCCGGTCGCGCTGAACCCGGATCGGGAACTGTCCCGGCGGGCGCGGCGCGGCGGATGGCCGATCGTGCGGCTGCCGAGGCCGCAGCGCGGCGCGACACCACTGTCCACCGTCCGCACCGCGACCGCGATCGGCGCGCTGATGACGACGACCGCTGCCGCGGTCGGGGTCGGCCTGCTCACCCGGAACCGGCAGACCGCGGCGAACCTGGTCGGCGCGGTCGGCCCGGACCTGGCGTTGACGATCTGCGGCATCACCGTGACGGTGCGGGGCCGGGAGAACGCGTGGAGCAGCAGGCCCGCGGTGTTCATGTTCAACCACCAGAGTTCCCTCGACGTGCTGGTGTTGGGCACCGTGATCCGCTGCGACGTGACCGGTGTCGCGAAGCAGGAGGCCGCCCGCGATCCCCGCTTCCTCCCCGTCGGGGCGCTGCTCGACGTGGCCTACCTCGACCGGTCGGATACCACCGCGGCGAAGGCTGCGTTGGCCCCCGCGGTCGCGAAGCTCCGGTCGGGGACGTCGCTGGCGATCGCGCCGGAGGGCACCCGGTCCCCGACACCGCGGCTGGGGCGGTTCAAGAAGGGCGGATTCCACGTCGCGATGCAGGGGCGGGTCCCGATCGTGCCGATCGTCATTCACGACGCCGGCGAACTGATGTGGCGCAATTCCCTTGTCGCGCATCCGGGGACGGTGCACGTCGACGTGCTCGCGCCGGTGCCGACCGACGACTGGACCGTGGAGACGCTCGACGAACACGTGCGGGAGGTGCGGGAGATGTTCGACGAATGCCTGCGGCGGGGGCCGCGATGACCGCCGCAGCCACCCGGGCAGGCGCGGCCGCGGGAGCACTGCTGATCGGCGCCGGGATCGTCGCCGGGTGCGCGTCCGACCCGTCCGGGGCGACACCGCGCCCGGCGGCCGCCGTGGCGGACCCGGGCACCACCGCGGCCACCCCACCGGAGGTCGCCGCGGCGGAGACCGCTGCCGCCGCACCGGTGGCGGACACGGACCGCTGCACGACGCGGGAACTGTCGGTGAACGACGGCAAGTCGCAGGGATCCGCTGGCTCGGTGACGATTCCGCTGGTGTTCACGAACACCGGCGGACGCACCTGCACACTGGACGGGTTCCCCGGGGTCTCCTACGTCGACGGCGAGGACGGGAGGGAGGTCGGCCGGGCGGCGACCCGGTCCGGCGAGGGCGGCGCACCGGTGGTGCTGGCGCCGGGCGCGCGGGCCACCGCGATGGTGCGCGCGGTGCAGGTGCTCGACTACCCCGCGCAGGAGTGCGTCCCGACCCCGGTCGCGGGTCTGCGGGTCTATCCCCCGAACGACACCGCAACCCTGTTCGTCGGCCACGCGGGCACCGGATGCGCCACCTACGACGTGAACCAACTGCAGGTGACCGCGGTCGCGGCCCGGTGAGCGGGAGGGGTGACGCGCGTCAGACGGCGTCCGCGTACAGGTACACGTTGTCGGTGTAGTCGCCGACGCCGTCGGTGTAGGTGAGGTCGCCGCCGCAGGTGACGACCGCGAGGCGGCGGGGACCGGTCGGACCGTCGAGCACGCTCTCCTCGACGCCGTCCGCCTTCGGGCGCTCCACCACCCGGGTGACCCGCCACGCCGTGGACCGGCCCGCATCGTCGGAGGTGTGGATGACGTCCCCCGGCTGCATCAACGCGAGGGAGAACAGGGCACCGTTGCCCTGGCCGACCATGTTGACGTGCCCGGCGAGCAGGGTGGTGCCCGCGTCCGCGGCGAGCGGCGCCCCGTCCTGCCAGATCCCCACCGTCGACACGTCGTTCGGCGGGGTGAGCACCCCGCCGGGCACGGTGGCGACGCCGATCGGCGCGGCCACCCCGACCCGGGGCAGGGCAAGGGTGCGCGGCGGCAATGTTCCGATGTCGGGCTGCGGCGATGTCGGGGCGGGAACCGGCGCGGCGACACCGGGCGGATTCGGGTCGGCGACGGCGGGTTCCTCGCCGTCGGCGGTGAGCATGCCGACGCCGACGACGACCGCGAGCAGCGCCACCACCAGCACCGCGAGCGTCCCGATCACGCTCGGCCGCCGCCGATGCCGTCCAGTTCGTGTCATGGTCCGTCCTCGTCGTGTCCGTCGGCCGGGTGTCCGGCGACGACGAGGCGCCCGGCCCGGTCGCGTTCGACCGGGGCGGGCGCCGTCCGTCAGCTCAGGCTAGCCACGCAGCCTGCGGACCGCGATGGCCACACCGACGCCGCCCACGGCGAGCAGGGCAAGGGCAAGACCGAGACCGGTCGTCGCGGTGAAGCCCTCCTCCGCCGCGCCACCGTCGATGGCGTGCGGGCGCTCGCCCTGCGGCGCGGTCGTGGCCGGAGCCGTGGTGGTCGGAGCCACCGTGGTCGTCGGCGCAGCCGTCGTCGGGGCGGTGGTCGTCGGCGCCGGGGTGGTGGTCGGCGCGGGCTGCGTCGTGGTCGGCGCGGGCTGCGGCGTTGTGGTGCCGAGCGAGCCGCCGTTGCTGCCCAGGTCGCTGCTGCCGAGCGCGGCGCTGCCCAGTGCCGCGCTGCCGAGGGCGGCACTGCCCAGGCCCGCGCTGCCGAGTCCGGCGCTACCGGCACCGGCACTGCCCGCGCTGCCGAGGCTGCCGGTACTGCCGCCCAGGCTGCCGAGGCTTCCGACGCTGCCCGCGCTACCGAGCGAACCGTTGCCCTCGTCGTCGACGAACACCGCATGGTCGGCGTCGCGCAGCTTCTCGGCGGTGGTGTCGAAGGTGGCGAAGACCTGGCACTCGTGCCGCGGCCAGCCGGCGTGCTCGGCCGGGTCGGCGTCGGTGGAGCTCGCCTGGTTCCACTTGATGTGCTTCTCCGGCGATTCGGTGCCCCGCACGGCGAGGTCCACCCGACCCTCGGTGTCCGAGGTGACGCACAGGGTGATCGTGGTGCCCGCCGCGGCGGTGCCGGTCACGACGAGCTTGCCGTCGGTGATGGTGGCGTCGCCCTCGCAGACGGTCACGGTCGCGTTGGGCGGCAGGACCAGGTCCAGGTCCTGGTTGTACAGGTTGGTGGTCAGGGTGAACCGGGCGGTGTCACCGACCGGCAGCTCGTCGCCCGGGGTCGGGTCGACCCGCTCGAGGTCGAGCACCGACTCCTCGTGATCCGGAATCGAGGCGAGGATCTCGGCCTGCTTCTCCTTGCCGATGAACCGGTCGCACAGCGCGGTGTCGCCGGCGCCGTAGTCCGAGACGCACCAGATCGCGTCCTGCAGCGCGTTCCGGTTGGCCTCCGACGTGTTGTCGGTCCAGGTGGAGGTGCCGCCATGCTCGGGATTGGTGGTCTGCCATTCGACGCCGTTCAGCAGGAGGTAGCTGATGACCTTCTCCTGGTCGGCGGTGAGCCTCGGGTTGCCGGTCTGCGGCAGCGTCGGGCCGACGGCCTCGCCGTAGTCGTTGAGCTGTGTCCCCTCCGGGATGGGCTCCTTGGTGAAGGGATCCACCCAGCCCTCCGGGGCGACGCCTGCACAGGTGCCGTTGTCGGCGTCGGTGCAGTACATCCACTCCGCGACCGGGGCGCCGTTCACCAGTCGGACACCACAGATCGGCGGGTACTGGATGGTGATGTCGTCCTCGGGCAGGTTGCCGTACAGCGGCACCACGTTGCCGGCGTTGAGGCTGTCCAGGCGCGCCCCGGTGAGGGTCAGCTGCCCGTCGAGCGGGGTCCATTCCGTCGCCTCGCATGTCGGCGCGGTGAAGCTCGGGTCTGCGGGATCGGCCGCGGCAATGCCCGCCCCGCCCGCACCAATCAGGGCCATCGCGCCTGCCACGGCGACCGTGGCGCGGACGCGCGGGAGCCACGGTCGTTTCGAGTGAAGATTCACTTTTCCGTCCTGAAGTCACTGGGTCGGTCGACCCCGGCGGAGCCCGCCGACGTAGACACGGTCGGAGCCCCGGATTGCTACCGCCTTGGGTTGCGGCGCGGTAACTGTAGCGTTCGCAAGCATTGAGAACGAACCTCCCCACCGGGCCCCGACGGCCAAATCCCGAGGCCACCGTGTCCAATTCGACACCTCCTCGGGCCCCTGAGCAGGGCTCCTCGAGAACTACACAGTTGCCAGTAACGTTCCGATCACGATTACGTCTCGTAACCCAGCTCACCCTCGGCGCGTCGACATGGCCCGCCCCGCCGGATCGGCGAAGGATGGTCTCATGCCCGCCGACCTCGCCGCACTCGCCGCCGACCTCCCCGAGGGCGCCCTGCTCACCGACCCCGACCTACTCGTCGGCTACCGCCAGGACTGGGCGGCAGACCCGAACGCGGGCACCCCGCTCGCGGTGGTCCGCGCCACCCGCACCGAGGACGTGCAGGCGGTGCTGCGCTGGGCGAGCGCGCACCGCGTTCCGGTGGTCCCCCGCGGCGCCGGATCCGGGCTGTCCGGTGGATCGTCCGCGGTCGACGGCGGGATCGTGCTGTCCACCGAGCGGATGCGGTCGATCGTCGTCGACCCGGTGACCCGGACCGCGGTCGTGCAACCCGGACTGCTGAACGCCGAGGTCAAACGGGCCGTCGCCGAGCACGGACTCTGGTACCCGCCGGACCCGTCGTCGTTCGAGATCTGCTCGATCGGCGGCAACGCCGCCACCAACGCGGGCGGGCTGTGCTGCGTCAAGTACGGCGTCACCACCGACTATGTCCTCGGGCTGCAGGTGGTGCTGGCGGACGGCACCGCGGTGCGACTCGGCGGACCGCGACTGAAGGACGTCGCCGGGTTGTCGCTGACGAAGCTGTTCGTCGGCAGCGAGGGAATCCTCGGCGTGATCACCGAGATCACCCTGAAACTGATTCCGGCGCAGCCTCCCACGTCGACGATGGTCGCCTCGTTCGGCACGGTGGAGGCGGCGGCGGACGCGGTGCTGGCGATCACCGCGACGCTGCGACCGGCGATGCTCGAGTTCATGGATCAGGCGTCGATCTGCGCGGTCGAGGACTCGCTGCGGATGGGGCTGGACCGCGACGCCAACGCGCTGCTGCTCGCGCAGTCCGATGCGCCCGGCGCTGCCGCGGGCCTGGAGATCGCCGCGATGGTCGCGGCATGCGAATCGTGCGGCGCCACCGAGGTATTCGCCACCGACGACCCGGCCGAGGGCGAGGCGTTCACGGCGGCGCGGCGGGCGGTGTTCCCCGCGGTGCAGGCACTGGGGTCGCTGCTGCTCGAGGATGTCGGGGTGCCGATGCAGGCCCTGCCGACGCTGGTGTCGGGCGTCGCGGCGATCGCCGCGGACTGCGGCGTCCGGATCTGCGTCGTCGCCCACGCCGGGGACGGCAACACCCATCCGCTGATCGTGTTCGACCGGGACGACCCCGACGAAACGGAGCGAGCCCACCGCGCGTTCGGGGAGGTGATGGATCTCGCGATCGCATTGGGCGGCACCATCACCGGCGAACACGGCGTCGGCCGACTCAAGCGGGACTGGCTGCCGAACCAACTCGGCCCCGACGTGATGGACCTGACCCGCCGGATCAAGACCGCGCTCGACCCGGACGGAATCCTCAATCCGGGCGCCGTCCTCGACTGACGCGCGCGCCTGCTCAGTCGGCCACGGGCACGCGGTTGGCTCGGCGTCGGCGGATCAGGAGTCCCGCGGCGATCAGCACGGCCACCCCGGGGCCGCAGTGCACGGCGAGCACCCCGAGCAGGCTCGGGCCTCCCCAGTCGTCGCGGTAGCTCGCCGGGTCGGCGACGTCGATCGTGACGACCTCCACGATGCCGCGGGCAACGAGGTACCCGCCGACGATGCCGACGACGGCGTAACCCGCCGGTGCGAGGACCCGGGACCGCAGGGTCCGACTGAACACGGAGCCGATCAGCAGCACACCGAGCGCAACGAGCACGACGAACACGGCGATCCCGATGGCGCGGGGCGGGTCGGCGGCGGCCTCCGCCGCAAGGACCATCATGACCACAGCTCACCACGATTCGGCGTCCAGCACATCGGGGAGGACCGCGAGACGGCCCCGGACCGCCTGCGCTACCCGCCAAGCACCGGCGGCGCAACCAGCGGGAGGGTACCGACGATGTCGTTGCCGTTGTCGACGGTGACGAGATAGCCGGGGGTGGCGTGTTCGGTGTCGTCCTCGCCCCTGCCGCGGGCCGCGGCGGGGATCATCCCGGCGCCGGGCATGCCCGGCCTGCCGGGGGCGCCCGCACCGGCACCCGCCGCACCGCCGCCTCCCCCAGCGGCGCCCGCTGTGGTGCCCACGGCACCGCCAGGAATTCCCACCAGGCCTGCCCCGCCGCCGTACCCGCCGGACCCCGATCCGGCTGCGCCACCGGACACTCCGTTGCCGCCGGCAGCGACGGCACCGGTTCCGAGCCCACCGGATCCGAGCCCACCGGATCCGAGCCCGCCCGGCCCGGACCCCGACGGTCCGCCTGCGCCGGACATCGCGCCCGCACCCGACGCGGCCGGGTTGCCGGGGACGCCCGCCCCGCCCGCGGCGTCCACCCCGGCCGGTCGGGTCCACGGCGACGACGGATCGGACTGTGCGGGAACGGACTCCGCGGAACCGTCCCGTCCCGACCCCCGTTCGGCGCCCGCGGGGGCGGGCCCCCCGGACGGGCCGGTGTCCCCCGCATCTGCCCCCGGCACCGCACCCGGCCCGGACGGGGCGTCCCGACCTGGCGGGCCGAATCCGGCGGAAACGGCGGAGTCCGCCGCGGTCGGGTTCGCGGAGCCGCCGCCCGCTCCGGTCGGGCCCGCGACCTCCGGTTGCGCGACAGTCGGCGGCGCGGGCAGCACCGGCACCTGGGAATCCGCCTGCCGCATGACCGGGCTGTAGACCGTCTTCATGATCTGGATGGCCTGCTCGTGGGCCTCGTTGCGGTCGTGCAGCAGGCTTTTGATCAGGGCGGTTCCCGGACTGAACTGGTGGACCAGCACCTCGGCGACCGACGTCTGCGCGGGCGGCGGAACCGTCGCCTTCACCTGCGTGATCCCGGTCGCCGCCTCGGCCACCTTGGTGCCGACGAGGCTTCCCGCCGTGGCGAGTTCGTCGGAGACCCGGACATAGCGTGCGGTCGCGTCGAGCGCACGGTCCGCGGCGGCGCCCTCCCAGCCGTCCTTGATCTCGCCGAGGATCGCCGTCGTGAAGCCGTGCAGACCGTCGGCGAGCGCCGTTCCGATCGCGGTCCAGCCGTGCGCGCTCGCGGTGACGGCCGCCGGATCCATCCGGTTCACCGAGTCCATGATCTGCCGATGCGACATCGAGTCGAAGCTCTCCTCCACGAACTGCCGGGCGTCCCAGTCGCCGGTGAACCTGCCGCGCAGCTCGGCCTGCGTTCCGTAGATCCCGTCGCGTTCCTCATTGCCCGCCGCCTGCGCATCCCGGACCCGACCGCGTTCGGCGAGGTTGTAGCCGGTGGCCAGGTCGATCGCCGCGTTCCCGCCGTCCACGACGAGTTCCCCCACCCCGTCCGCGAACCGACCCAACGCGTCGGCGATCTCGTTCATGCTGATCCCCATCTCATCCCCCCTGCCGGTTCCCGCCCGTCACGACCCCGAGCCGACGCCCGTGATCCCCCGCGCCGCAGCATCATCCGTGGCGGCGTACATCGCCTCGATCCGCTCAAACACCTGCCGCATCCGCTGCACCTCGGCGATGTGATCGGCGAGCGCCTGATCCATCGAATAGGAGCCGCCCGAGGCCTTCAACGAGAACTTTCGCGCCAGGGCGATCCCGGACGGGAACGTCCCCATCCCCTCTACTCGTGTCAATCCGCGAACCTCCGCCTGGAGCGCCTCCAGGAGAGCCACGAAGTCCGAACAATGCTGCGCGCACCGTTGCGCAACACCGGGATCGAGGCGGACACCGCCCTCCTCGACAAGCTGCGCAATCTGCGACCACGACGTGCCCTGATCGATCATCTGTGCCCCCACTACAGATACCTACTCCGGGATGTACGCCATCAGGCCCGTTGCCCGCCGGACTGCGGTGGCGCATGGATCCTCGGCCACCGGATCAACCCCAACATTCGCAACCGACACCAGTACAGCCCCCTCCGCGGATTCAACTGCGACGTCACAGTCCCGCCTGTCCAGATCGGAATCAACCCGGTAGGTGAACGCCGGTCGGCCACCGATCTCAATATCGGCGAACTCGCCGTTGCCGTCCTTGGCCCTGATGTCGTCAAGGGTGTAGGTGGTGGCGAACACGCTCAATGCGGGGCCGCCCCCCATCCACTTGCAGATGTTCCACCCCGGCTGCTTCACCCCGAGAATGTCGCGCGACTCCGTCGCCGGATCCACCCCGATCCCCCGCAGCACCTCGTCCGGTATGTCGTCGCACGGGCTGAACACCGGCTCCCCGGCAGCAACACCGGCTGCCTCGGCGTCCCCCGACACCGGGCCGGGTCCGCACCCGGCGAGCAACGCCGCGGCAATCACCGTCCCGCTCGCGACTGCCGCGGCGACCGCTGCGCGCATGCCTCCCCCTACCGTCGACCGGCTCACCCTGGCTTGGACGCATCCTGCCCTCGTCCGGTTCCGTCGTCACCGAAACCGCCGCCGAAAACGTGACCCGAACACCCCGCCCGGCTCCCAGCCGAACGGGCTTGCGCGCGCTAGCGTGGACTCGACAATGCTGCGACGGATTGGGGGATCATGTCCGAGTTCGAGGACTTCGACTCCGGCGTGGATCGCGCCTGGTCCGAGCACCAGCAGCGGTTGGCGGACGTCATCGCCGCGATGCGCGAGGACGATCTGCTTGCCCTGGAGCTCGGCGAGGAGTCCCGGGTCGACGGCTTCGTGCCGTGCGTGCAGTTCCTGGCCTGGGGTGACGGTCAGATCCGATGCGAGGTGCCGTCGAACGACTACCTCGACCCGCGGTACCGGCTGACCGCGGACGACGAGTCCCGGCTCGTCGACCTCGGCTGGCACCGTCCCACCCGGCGCCCCGACGACGAGCCGGATTCGGGGTCGCCCGCGTTCTTCGTCGACAAGCCGTCGAACTGGGCGGATCAGCTGGCGTCGATGGCGGTGACCGTGTTCCGGGAGGTCTGGTCGGTGCCGCATCCGACGTTCCTGCGGATCGACGCGACCGAGGCCGACACCCACCGCACCCTCACCTCCGACGAGCCCGACCCCGAGGACCCGGACGGGCTGGACCTGCAGCGCGCGGTGACGCCGCGCGACGAGGCGCACCTGCACGACCTGGTGGCGTCGACGCTGTCGGAACTGTTCGACGAGCCGCCCGGCGGCGACGACCGCGACGACGACGGGGACCCGGACGACGACGACTTCATGCTGGCGATCGGTCCGCTCGTCGGGTTCGTCGGGCCGCACCTGGACGGCGGTGAGGTGCAGGTCCGGATGCCGCTGCTGCGGGACATCAGCGACCGGACCCGGGCCAGTGAACTGCTCGGCGACCTGAACCGTCGGTGGCCGCACCTGAAGTTCGTGCTCGCCGCGGACCGGGTGGACGTGTGGGCGGCGGTGCTGGCGAACCCGTACGTTCCGCAGCACCTGATCGACACGCTGCAGCAGCTGTTCGCGTTCACGAAGACGGTCGATCCGCGGTTCGCGACCCGGTTCGGTGGCCACCTCGACGGGCTGGCCGACGACGATCCGGAGGCCGTCGAGGTCGAGCGCGGTGAGCTGATGCCGCCGACCCCGCCGACCCAGCCGCGGCTGCCGTTGGAGCTGTTCACCGACCCGGGCGAGCAGCCCCTGTTCGACGACCCGAGCTGACCGGCGCGTCGACCGGGCGTAGTCGAGCAGTCATGCGGCGATCGAAGCGGGCGGATGCGGTCGAGTCCCTGGTGGATCGGCTGTATGACCAGCGGGAGCGGGCGTGGGCTGCGGCGTTGGTGACGACGCAGACGTTCCTGGAGACCCTCGCCGACGCGGTGCTTGAGGGCCAGGATCGGGACCGGTTGAACGCCGAGTCGGCGCGGATCAAGGATCGGGCGCGGGCGGTCGACAAGATCCTGCGGAAGGTGGCGTCCGGGCAGTTCGCCAGGCCGACCACCCCGGAGGAGGTCGCCGACACCCTCCACGACCTGCTCGGGGTGAAGGTGCTGTGCAAGACGCCGCGGGACCTGACGGCGTTCACCGAGAAGCTGCAGGAGGCGTGCACGTCCGCGGCCTGCTCGGTGCGGCTCGCGCATCCGCCGACGGACTATGTCGCCGACCCGAAGGACAGCGGGTACCGCGCGTTCCACGCGGTGCTGCTGGTCACCGTCCCCACCCACGAGGGTGATCTGCCGGTGAAGGTGGAGGTGCAGGTCAAGACGCGGCTGCAGGACGCGTGGAGCGAGCTGACCCACGAGGACATGTACAAGCCGGGTAAGGCGCTCAAGCCGAACGAGTTCCACCGGGACGTGGCGCGGCGGATGGCCGAGCTGCTCGACAACGTCGACACGATGGCGGATCTGCTCGCCGCGGAACTCGACCGGCAGACCGCGCCCGACGACGACCGCGGCCCGATCCCGGACGAGTCGACGGTGTTCGCGCGGGTCACCCGGACGGGCAGGCGGTACGCGCTGGCGATCGCCCCGGACGGGCGGCAGGGCCTGATCCCGGCGCGGTCGGTGCGGGCGGCGCTCGAGTCGAGCAGCCGCATCAACGTCGACGACCACCTGCGGGTCGGGGACACCGTCGACGTGCGGATCGAGGAGACCGACAGCGCGCTGTACTTCCATCCGGTGAATCTCGGGTGAGCCGCCGCGACCGGCGGCGATCGGTGACCGTCCGCGGTCCCGGTACCGTCGACGCATGACCTCCGACGCCCATTCCGCGCACACCCTCGCCTCGCTGGCCCGGGTGGTCGGGCAGGCCGCGTACGGGCGCGGCTCCCGGTACGCCCGGTCCGGGGCGGTCGCGGGCATCGACTGGTATGAGGACGACCTCACCGCGGTCGGGACCGTCGACGGCACCGAGTCCTACCAGTCGATCGCGCACTTCGAGGAGGTCGGCGGGGAACTCGAGTTCCGGTTCGGGCAGTGCACCTGCCCGGTGCGGATGAACTGCAAGCACGTGGTGGCGTTGACGGTGGTGCTGATCGAGTCCGCGGCCGGGGACGCGGCGACGGCCCCGCCGAACTGGGAGTCGGTCCTCGATGCGGCCCTGCGCGACGACACCGACGCGGCCGAGTCGACGCCGCTGGGGGTGCAGCTGTCGCTGCTGCGCGGGTCGCGGTCGGATCGGTGGGCGGTCAGCGCCCGGCTGGTGCGTCCCGGCAAGACCGGCTGGGTCAACGGCAACCTGAGCTGGTCGAACCTCGGGCACCTCCCGGACGCCGACCCGCGGCACGTGGCGCTGGCGTCGGAGCTGCTCTCGACCTATCACGTCGGCAGGCGCAGCTTCTACGGGTACGGCAACGACAAGGACATCGACCTCAGCACGATCGTCCCGTCCCGGCTGTGGCCGCTGCTCGACGAGATGCGGGACGCGGGAATCGAATTCGTGTACGCCCGCAAGGCGCTCGGGACGGTGCCGCGGCCGTCGCGGGCGGAGCTGGTGGTCGACCTCGACCGCACCCCGCGGGGCCTCGAGCTGACGCCGACCGTGCACGCCGCCGACACCGACCTCCCGGTGATCGTGCTCGGATTCCTCGGGCCGGACCCGCACGGCGTGCTGTACCTGCGTCCCGGAGACCCGACCGGGCCGGACCCGGACCGGTGGCCGTTCCGGATGGCGCGGCTGACCGGGCGGGCGCCCCGCGCGATGCAGGACCTGGTGATCGGGAACGCGTCGCTGACCGTCCCCGCCGAGGACACCGACCGGTTCGCCGCCGAGTACTACCCGCGCCTGCAGCGCGCGGCGACGGTCCGCTCCACCGGGGACGACTTCACCCCGCCGACCGTCGAGGGCCCCGAGCTGATCCTCGACGTTGCCTACGCGGCCGGCCACCGCGCCGACGTGGCGTGGTCGCTGCGCTACCGCGTCGACGGCGCCGAGCGGCTCATCCCGCTGGGTGAGCCGTCCCGGTCCGCGATCCGCGACCCCGACCGGGAGGACGCGCTGGTCGCCGGGCTCGACGCGCCGCTCGAGGAGTACGGGTTGCGGTCCGGGCCGGACGGCCGCCCGCATCCGCGGGTGACGCTGCACGGCCTCGACACCGCCCGGCTGACCGGGGAGCTGCTGCCGCTGCTGCGCGGCCGCGACGACGTCGAGGTCCGGGTGTCCGGCACCCCCGCCGACTATCGGGACGCGGGCGAGTCGCTGCGGATCGGGGTCGGCACCGACGCCACCGACGACGGCGACTGGTTCGACCTGTCGATCACCGTCCGGGTCGAGGACGCGCCGGTGCCGTTCAAGGACCTGTTCACCGCGCTCAGCGCGGGCGACACCCACCTGCTGCTGCCGGACGGGGCGTACCTGTCGCTGGATAAGCCGGAACTGCAGCGCCTGCGGGGCCTGATCGCGGAGGCGCGGGACCTGCACGACCAGGACCCGAACCGGTTGCGGCTGAGCCGCTTCCAGGCCGGGCTGTGGGAGGAGCTGGCGGCGCTCGGGGTGGTGGAACGGCAGGCAGCGCAGTGGCGCGAGCAGGTGCAGGGGCTGCTCGACCTGGCCGAGACGGCGGACCTCGACCCGCCGGCGAGCCTCGACGCGACCCTGCGCCCCTACCAGCTGGACGGGTTCCGCTGGCTGGCGTTCCTGTGGTCGAATCGGCTCGGCGGCATCCTCGCCGACGACATGGGCCTCGGCAAGACCGTGCAGTCCCTCGCGCTGATCTGCCATGCCCGGCAGCGGCAGCCGAGCGATCCGCCGGTGCTGATCGTGGCGCCGACGTCGGTGGTGCCGAACTGGGCGTCGGAGGCGGCCCGGTTCGCGCCGCACCTGCGGGTGGTGGCGGTGTCGGAGACGGCCGCGAAACGGGGTGCGGCGCTGACCGAGTCGATCGACGGCGCGGACATCGTGGTCACCTCGTACACGCTCGCCCGGCTGGATGCCGACGAGTACCAGGCGCATCGCTGGTCGATGCTGCTGCTCGACGAGGCGCAGTTCGTGAAGAACCACCGCTCCAAGGCGTATCAGGCGATGCGGCGGATCGAGGCGCCGACGAAGATCGCGATCTCCGGCACCCCGATGGAGAACACCCTGATGGAGCTGTGGTCGCTGCTGTCGATCACCGCGCCCGGCCTGTTTCCCAACCCGACCCGATTCCAGGAGTACTACCGCACCCCGATCGAGAAGGGCGGCGACACCGAACTGCTCGCGCAGCTGCGGCGCCGGATCCGTCCACTCATGTTGCGGCGCACCAAGGAACAGGTCGCGGCGGACCTGCCGGAGAAGCAGGAGCAGGTGCTCGAGGTGGAGTTGTCGCCGCGGCACCGGAAGCTGTACGACACCCGGCTGCAGCGGGAGCGGCAGAAGATCCTCGGCCTCGTCGACGACCTCGACTCGAACCGGTTCACGATCCTGCGGTCGCTGACGGTGCTGCGCCAGCTCAGCCTCGACCCGGCGCTGGTCGACGACGGGCACGGCGCGGTCGGGTCGGCGAAGGTCGACGCGCTGCTCGAGCAGCTCGGGGACGTCGTCGCGGGCGGGCACCGGGCGTTGGTGTTCAGCCAGTTCACCGGGTTCCTGGACCGGGTGCGGCAGCGGCTGGACGCGGAGGGCATCGCGCACGCCTACCTGGACGGCAAGACGCGGGGCCGGGCGAAGGTCCTCGACGGGTTCAAGAACGGGGACGCGCCGGTGTTCCTGATCAGCCTGAAGGCGGGCGGATTCGGCCTGAACCTGACCGAGGCGGACTACTGCTTCCTGCTCGACCCGTGGTGGAATCCGGCGACGGAGGCGCAGGCGGTGGACCGCACGCACCGGATCGGGCAGACCCGGCACGTGATGGTGTACCGGCTGATCGCGCGCGGCACCATCGAGGAGAAGGTGATGGCGCTCAAGGCCCGCAAGTCGGAACTGTTCTCGTCGGTTGTCGACGACGGCGGCGCGTTCACCGCGGCGCTGACCGCCGAGGACATCCGCGAGTTGCTGAACTGACCTGGCGTCCCCACCCGCCCGCCGCACCTGTTAGCATCCCCTAAGTTCCCGGGCACCCCGCCCGAGGGCACCCCGAAAGTCTTGCCGCCCAGCGCAGTCCGCGCTGGGCGGTAGCTTGTCATGCGAAGGAGAAGTTCATGGGTTCGATCGAGGATCTGCTCGCCGAGAGCCAGACCGTTGCCGCGGTCACGCACCTGTTCACGGTCCTGTCCGGCCTCGCCGAGAGCTGAACCGACCCCTGACATCCCGCCCGGCGCGCGTCGCCGGGTGACCACAGTCCGGCGGCCCGCCGTCGCGGTCCCGCCCCACCCCCGGAGGTACACATGGGTTCCCTCGAGACCATCGCCCTGATCCCGCTCGGCAGCGTCGACATCGTCGGTGCCGGCATCGTCGACTCGATCACCAACACCATCAACGGTGTGGTCAAGCTCGTCGGCGAGAGCGGCCTGAGCTGATCGTGCGCTGACGCGCCCGTGCGTGAGTTTTACCCCGACTGGGGTAAAACTCACGCACAGTTCGGAAATGGAATGCGGCCGCCGGTCGTCGCGTTGAGGGAGACGGCGCCGCCGCCGGGTAGCGTGCGGGGCGTTCACCGACGACGAAGGGACCAGGGCCGTGGCGCACACCATCGAGCACAAGCCGGAGCAGAACCGTTTCGAGATCCTCGTCGACGGGACCGTCGCCGGGCACGCCGACTACACCGTCATCGACGGCGGCGTCCGCGACTTCGACCACACCGTCACCGATCCCGAGTTCCAGGGTCAGGGCCTGGCAGGCAAACTCGTCGCCGCCGCCCTCGACGCGACCCGCGCCGACGGCATCACGATCGCCACCTCCTGCTCGTACGTGCAGGCGTACGTCGCGCGGCACCCGGAATACCAGGACCTGCTCGCCTGACGCCCCCGCCCCGGCCGCTCAGGCCTCGGGGAGAATCGGGGTGATCGGATCGAGCCGCGGCGCCGACGACGGGCGCGGCTCGTCGAACGTCTCGACCTCGACGCTGCCCGGGGCGAGCAGCCGGGTCACCGCACCGTCCAGGCAGGCGCGGATCGCCGCGACCAGCCCGTCGGCGTCACGGGCCTCGAACCGTTCGACGATCCCGAGGTGCGAGTCGGCGGTGTCCTTGCGGACCGCGTACTCCTCGCTGAGGCTGAAGCTCGCGATCCGGACCTCGACGATCAGCGTCGTCATCCACCGCACCAGCCACGGGTTCCCGCTGGCGGCGACCAGCGTCCAGTGCACGTTGAGGTCGGCGTCCCCGACCCGCAGCGCGTCCTCGGAACGTTCGGCGGCGATCAGCTCGTCGTGCGCGGCCCGCACGGCCGCGACCTGCGCGGCGGTGGCGCGCGCGACGGCGAGCGGGGCAGCGCTGGTCTCCACCGCCAGCCGCGCCTCGTACAGGGCGCGGACCCGGTCCCTGCCGATCCGGGCGACGCTCAGCCCGCGGCCGGGGGTCGCGCGCAGCAGGCCCTCCTGCACCAGGCGTTGGGCCGCCTCCCGGAACGGGCCGCGGCTGACGCCCAGCTGACCGGACATCTCGACCTCGCGGATCGGCGACCCCACCGGGAGCGCGCCGGAGTAGACGGCGTTGCGCAGTTCGGTGGTGATGAGGTCCACGGTCGACGGGCGGGTCACCGGCGACAGCGACGGTGCGATCCCGCGGGGCGACGAGGTCATCCGCTCTCCTTCATCCAGCCTGACTCGGCAATCCTAATCGCTTGACGCACCCCGCCTGACCCGCGGCGTTGACGGCCGGCGCCGACACCCGCCGACCCCGGCACGCAGATTGTAGACAATCCGACACACCGACACGTAGATTGTCGCATCGTCATCATCTTCGTTCGTTGCCGATCGTTCACGCACCCCCGGCTCACGCGTCGGAACCGCCCGCGCCGAGCCACGGAAGGGAGACATCCGTGTCGTCCACCAGGACCAGCAGCGGCCGCCGCGCCGCCATCGCCGCAGGCTCCGCCCTCGCCCTGACCGCGCTCACCGCGTGCTCGAGCACCGGCTCCGGCGGCAACCCCGGCGACCTGCTCGCCGAACTGCAGGGCGCGGGGGCGATCAGCGTCGGCTTCGCCGGGGAGGAGCCGTACAGCTTCACCGACGACGGCGGCCAGCTCACCGGCGCCGCCGTCGCCCTGAACCGGGAGATTTACGGGCAGCTCGGCATCGACCGGGTCGACGGCGTCCTCACCGAGTGGAACAACCTGATCCCCGGGCTGACCGCCGACCGGTTCGACTCGATCAGCGCCGGCATGTCGATCCTCCCGAACCGCTGCGCGAACGCCGCCTTCAGCGAACCCGAGATCATGTACACGACGGCGTTTCTCGTCCCGACCGGCAACCCGGACCGGCTCGGCGACTGGCAGTCGGCCGTCGACGCCGGCGTCAAGCTCGCGGTGATGAACGGCGCCATCGAGGCCGGCTACGCGGACCGGACCGGTGTCGAGACGATCCAGGTCGGCAGCCCGCAGGACGGGCTCGACGCCGTCGTCGCCGGCCGAGCCGACGCGTTCGCGCTGACCGGCATCTCGGTGCGCGCCCTCGCCGACCGGTCCGACGCCGCGGTCGAGGCGACCGACTCGTTCGTCGCGGTGATCGACGGCGTCCCGCAGGTCGGCGCGGGCGGCACCGTCTTCCGCAGCGGCGACACCGCGCTGCTCGACGCCTACAACGACAAGCTCGCCGCCATCGTCTCCGACCCGCAGAAGTACCAGGAAATCCTCGGGCCGTTCGGGTTCACCGAGGCGGAGCGGCCCGTCCCCGGCCTGACCGCCGCCATGCTCTGCGAGGGCGACCTCGAGAAGATCGCCACCGAGCTCGGCCCGGAGCTCGGCCTGGGTTCCTGACCGCATGTCCGATGACGTCTCGACGCTGATCGCCCGGCTCCCCGCCCTCGGGGAGGCGGTCCTCGTCACCCTCGAGCTGACCGTCGGCGGCGCCCTGCTGGCCCTGCTCGTCGCCGTGCTGCTCGGCTTCGGGTCCCGCGCGGGCACCCTGTGGGTGCGGGGACCGTCCCGGGTGGTGGTCGAGTTCTTCCGCGGCACCTCCCTCGTCGTCCAGTTCTTCTGGCTGTTCTTCGTGCTCCCCGAATTCGGGATCAAGCTCGACTCGATCGCGGTGGGGATCGTCGCGCTCGGGCTGAACTTCGGTGCCTACGGCGCCGAGGTGGTGCGCTGCTCGGTGGACGCCGTCCCCCGCGGCCAGTGGGAGGCGGCAACCGCGCTGAATCTGGGTCGGCTGCACCGGATTCGGCGGGTGATCTTTCCGCAGGCGTGGGCGCAGATGGTCCCGATGCTGGCCAACCTGCTGATCCAGCTGCTCAAGGGGTCGGCGTTGGCGTCGACGATCTTCCTGCACGACGTCCAGTTCTGGACGGGGCAGCTGCGGCAGGCGACGCAGGACACGTTCTTCAGCTTCGGGGTGGGGCTGCTGGTGTACTTCGCGATCGCCTACCTGCTGACGCTGCTGATGAATGTGCTTGAGGCGCGCGCGAAACGCCGCCTCGGGCAGGGCCCGCCGCGGCCGACGCTGCGGGAGGTGCTGCGGCTCGCGCCCCGGACCGGGCCGACGCCCACCGCCGCGGCCGCCGCGCCCGACGGCGTGAAGGAGGGGGCCGCGTGAACGACGTGTGGAGCTGGGAGACGGCGTGGGATGTGCTCCCGCAGATGCTCGACGGCCTGAAGATCACCGTCCTCGCGACCGTGATCGGGATGGTGATCGCGTCGATCCTCGGCCTGGCGATCGCGCTGGTCCGGCGCTCGCCGCGGCGCTGGGTGACGCTGCCGCTGCGGATCGTTGTCGAGTTCATCCGGTCCACGCCGCTGCTGACGCAGCTGCTGTTCGTGTATCTGCTGCTGCCGAGCGTGCCCGCGCTGGTCGTCGGCTGCGGGGTGCTCGGGGTGCACTACGCGACGTACATGTCCGAGGTGTACCGGGCCGGGATCGACGCCGTCCCGGCCGGGCAGTGGGAGGCGGCGACCGCGCTGAACCTGTCGCGGGCCCGCACCTGGCGGGCGGTGGTGCTGCCGCAGGCGATCCGCAACACGCTGCCCGGCCTCGGCAACTACGCGATCTCGATGTTCAAGGAGACGCCGTACCTGTTCGTCATCTCCGTCGTCGAAATGTTCACCGCCGCACAAACCTACGGCGGCAACACCTTCTCGTACACCGAGCCGCTGACCCTGGCTGGCCTGATGTTCCTGATCCTCAGCTACCCGACGTCGCTGCTGGTGCGGCGGATGGAGCGCCGCCTTGCCTGACCTGAACACCCCCGTTGGGAGCCACCACATGACCGCCGACGCCGCCACCCCCGCCATCGAATTCCGCAACGTCGTCAAGCGTTTCGGCGACAACGTCGTGCTCGACGGGTTGAACTTCACGGTCGCGCCCGGCGACCGGGTCACCCTGATCGGGCCGTCCGGCTCCGGCAAGACCACCATCCTGCGGCTGCTGATGACGCTGGAGGAGGCCGACGGCGGGCTGCTGCTCATCGACGGCGACCCCTACACGCACGAGTACCGCGGCGACCGGTGGGTCGCGATCCCGGAGAAGCGGCGCCGCCAGGTGCGGCGCCGGGTGGGGATGGTGTTCCAGCAATTCAACCTGTTCCCGAACATGACGGTGCTGGAGAACATCATCGAGGGGCCGATGCACGTGCTCGGCCGTGGCCGCGCCGAGGCCGTCACCCGCGCCGAGGAACTGCTCACCCAGGTGGGGATGCTGGAGAAGCGGGACTTCCGCACCACCCAACTCTCCGGCGGCCAGCAGCAGCGGGTCGCGATCGCGCGGGCGCTGGCGATGGACCCGGAGATCCTGCTGCTCGACGAGGTGACCTCCGCGCTGGACCCGGAGACCGTCGCCGACGTGCTCGCGGTGCTGCGGGACATCGCCGAGCACACCGACATCACGATGCTGCTGGTCACCCACGAGATGCGGTTCGCGAGGGAGGTGTCGAACCGGGTGCTGATGTTCGACCGCGGCCGGATCGTCGAGGAGGCGGACCCGGAGACGATGTTCACCCGGCCCGCGCACACCCGCACCCGCGAGTTCCTCAAGGCCGTCCTCGACCACTGAACGCTGGCACACTGGCGGACATGAGTTCCCCCACCGTGTCCATCACCGTCACCGGCCACGCCGAGCGACGGTTCACCCCGAACCGGTGCACGGTGACGCTGCGGGTGCACGCCGACGGCGCCACCCGCGAGGCGGCGGCCGGGCAGGCCGCGGCCGCGATCGCCGCGGTCACCGACCTGATCACCGCGCTCCGCGACGACGGCGGCCCGGTCCGGCGGTGGAGCCTCGACCAGGTGCAGCACACCCGGACCCGGCCCTACCACCCGGAGGGCACGCAGCAGCCGTGGCTGTACCAGTCGTCGGCGCCGATCACGGTGACGTTCACCGACTTCCGCGCCGTCGGGCCGTTCGTCACCCGTGCCGCGGAGGTCGACGCGGCGAGCGTCGAGCACCTGCGGTGGTGGATGAGCCGCGGGAAGGAGGCGAAGCGGGTGGCGGCGGTGCGCCGCCTCGCCGTCGCCGACGCGATCGAGAAGGCGCAGATCTACACGGAGAGCCTCGGGCTCGGCGCCTTCCACGCCGCCGCGATCGCCGACACCGGCATGCTGGGCGTTCCGACCCCGCCCGGCCCGCTCGCCCGCGGGGCGATGCGAGCCGCCGCGCCGATGGCCGCGATGGCCACCGACGCGGGCGGACCCGCCCTGGTCCTCGAACCCGGGCAGGTGACGATCAGCGCCGACGTGGAGGCCCGGTTCGAGGCGTCGTAACCGGCGCCGCGCCTCCCCAGTTTCGGCGGCGTCCGCTGCCATGATGGGCCGATGCATCCGTTCGACGAGGGTTTCGAGCCGCCCGAGGACTGCGTGCTGTGGTGCCGGAACCGCACCCACGATCTGCACGTCCTCGACGACGGCGCCCTCGTCGACCTGGACTGGTGGAACACGCACCTCAAGGCCGGCGGGCACGAGATCCGGCTGCGCGGACGGGACCTGGACGGCCGGGTCGTCGACGGCGGCAAGACCACCATCCTGCGCAACGACCTGCGGCCGGGCAGCGAGCTCGCCATCGGCGGCCACCCGAACCTCGGACTGCTGTTCCTGTGCGCGGCGTGGCAGGGCTCCCACCACAGCCGGCAGGCGCGACGCCGGTTCCCGGATGTGCGAAACGGACGCCTCCCCAAGGACGTCGACCCGCTCGCCACCATCGAGGCGGTCCTCGACTTCTGCGCGAAGCAGAAACGAATACCCGACGCGCCGGACAGCTCCTGGTCCGGCTGGCCCGACACCCCCGGCGTCGGCGTGGTGCTGCTGTCGACGTACCTGTGGGCCGTCGGCGCCCGCACCGCCGCCGGCCCCGCCCAACTCATCGATCAGCACGGCATCTCCACCCTGCTCCACCAGGGCTGGATCGAGAACCCCGCCGTCACCGGCTTCACCGTGCGCCGGTACAACCGGTACCTCGGCGTGCTGAACGCCTGGGCCGAGCAGGCGGAGACCTGCCCGGAACTCGTCGAGCGCTGGCTCGTCGAGCGGTGGACGGCACGGGTGCATGAGGCGCGGACCGGGCAGCGGGCGGAACCGACGCTGTTCTGAACGAACGCACGACATCCGGTGATCTGCAGCCGCCATAGAGTGCAATTCGTGAACCACCCCTCAGCATTCTCGGGCTTCCGCTGTGACCGTTCCCGTATTCGACTCGACAGTGAGGACGGAGGCGGCGCGCCAGCCTCGTGAATCCAAGGTCGACACACGGCGCACCCAACGCTGCGGTATTGGTTGCGCAGTAGCGAGCGACGAACCGCGGCAACCTCGAAGGCTGCCCTTCTGGCGCACACGGGTATGGTTCGCGCGAAACAGTGATCCGCAACCAAACAGATTGTCATGAGATCCCCAGACAGGAGAGCAACCTTGGGCGGCGCAACTTGCTGGTTCACTCAGAAGCCAACGGTTCGGCATGCTGCTCAACTGTTAATTGCGCACCACACCGCGGCCGTCAAATCTGTTTCGGGACGCCTCGTAATGATCGGCGAGGTGCGATGACGAACTCAGACGTGGGCAAACTCGTCGTTCAGCGCGGCACGTCCGATATCGCACGGATTGGCGAGATCACAGACGGGCAAGTCCGACTCGAGCAGTTTGAATCCCCCGCCCAACCCGTAGTTGAGGCTCGCTGGGTGCCACTCGCTGACGTCCAACGAGTCCGCCTAGGAACGCAGTCCCGCGTGTTCTTCCAAGATGCACAGCACCGGTGGCGGGCGGGGCGTGTCATCGGTGGCGGACCAGACATCTACTACGTTCGACTTCCAAACGTGGAAGTGGATCTGCAGGTGCCAGAAAACTTGCTTCGGGTGCGTTGGGAACGCCCGACCCACGACCCCCTGCAAGTCCTCCTGTCGCAGGCCAACGAGACACCGCGCTATCGTGACGCTCGTGAACCTGTGCGGCGCCTGCTGCTGGCAGAGAGAAGGGCAACAGCGTCGGCAACTGGCATCATGTCGGCTGGCGTACGTCTCCATGCACACCAGATAAGCGCAGCACTGCGGATCATCCGCGATCCTGTGCAGCGCTACCTCCTTGCCGATGAAGTGGGGATGGGCAAGACAATCCAGGCTGGATTCGTCATGCGTCAACTCCTGCTCGACGCCCCCGGAAGGCGGATCGGCATCATCGTGCCGGATGCGCTCGTGGGACAATGGCGTTCCGAACTGCTCGACAAGTTCTATCTCGACGACTTCCCCCTCTCGAATGGCAGGCTGCCGTTCCAGATCGTCCCGCACAGCGAACCCGACCGATGGGTCGATCTCTTGGGCGTCGACATGCTCGTCATCGACGAGGCCCATCTGCTCGCCCGGACGACGGGCCCGATGGACTCCCCGTACCGGGAACTGGCGATGCTCGCTCATCGGGCGCCACGCCTGTTGTTGTTGTCTGCAACACCGTTCTCCCGCAGCAGTTCGACCCACCTGGCGCTGCTGAATTTGCTCGACCCTCAGTTGTTCCGCTGGGAAGCCCGGGAAGAGTTCGAGCATCTGCTCGAGGCACGCCGAGAGTTGGCGGTGGCGATCTTCGGCCTCGACGAAGAACCCGATGCCGACAACCCCGAGTTGCTCCAGTTGCAATTCGACGAGATCTTGAACCTGGTCCCCCACGACGTCACGCTCAGTGCCGCCGTCGACGACGCGATGCAATTGTTCGGACCGCCTGGAACCGATCCCGAAACCGTCGACATCGACGCCCTCAGGCGAAGTGTCGCAACCGTGCGAACACACGTCTCAGAGACCTACCGCCTCCACCATCGCGTCATTCGCAACCGCAGACACAACATCGAGATGGAGCGACTCGACGACGACGGCCTGCTCGCACCGTTCGAACTCGCTGGGCGCAAGCGCCCTGCGGTGTTGCGCCTGGATGCACCCGAGACCGATGCCGCAGCGAGTCTCGTTGCCCAGTGGACCACCGGTGTCGCGGCCGCTGTACTCGATGACGAACTCGATCCCGCGCCATACGGCCTCGCCCTGGGAGTGCTTGTATCACGAACCGGCGGCCCTGCAAGCGATTTGCTCGCAGCACTCGACTATCGGGTCCACGGAGTCGACACCGACGTTCTCCAGGTCACGGAGAAGGCAATATTGGACGCCGCACCGGCGCTGCCATTCGAGTCCAGCCTCACCGAGGTTCTGCGCGACTCGATAGGAATGGGCGGTGTCGTCGCTCTCGCCGCACGGGTCAACGCGGCGTGCAAAGTGCCCGGACAGGCCATCGTTTTCTGCGGCCGTGGCACGCTCGCCGCCGAACTTGCCGCCCGCCTGCGAAGCGACGCCCCTGCAGTGCGGGTTCATGAGCTGTTGAACGGGAAGCCTGAACAAACTGGGAAGGAGGAAGTCGACCGCTGGCGCTCGACCGGTGGAATCCTGATCACCGACGACAGCGGCGACGTGGGCCACAACTTCCAGGATGCAACACTGGTTGTTCACGTCAGGATGCCCTGGAACGCCAACTCACTCGAGCAACGTATCGGACGTGTGGACCGCTACAGCAACAAACCGCCGGCGGCGCAATTCGTGATTGCAGATGCCGACGCCGAGGGCGTTCCAACCGCCTGGATGAAGGTACTCGCCAACGGCTTCGGAATATTCACCGAATCAATCTCGGCGATGCAAGAAGTGGTCGACGATCTGGCCCGCGATGTCTGGAGCACGATGCTCACGGACGGCATTGAGGGCTTTCTCGCGAGTTCCGACTCAATCCAGAGTGAACTCCTTCGGGAGAAGCGGCGGATCAACGAGATCGATGCGCTCGAGTCGAGTTACGGCACCCACGCCGACGGCGCGGCGATGGCGCTGGCCATCGCCCTGTACGAGGAGAAGCCCGACCAAATCGAACGCCCCTACCGCCAACTCATCGAAGGAGCCGAAGGCATTCGACTCCACGGTCGAGAGAACAGCGATGGCAGTATCACCTTCGAACGCCATCCAAAGGCAGATCCTCTCGTCAGCGTCCGACTACTCACCAAACTCATGACGGTCGAGGCAGTCCGCAGTGGCTTCTTCGACCGTTGGAAACTGAAGCCAACACGGCGCCTGTTCCGGCGCGGCAACCCCTTCATCGATGGGGTCGAGAAGCTACTGGCATTCGACGATCGTGGACAGGCTGCCGCGATGTGGCGACGGTGCCCAGGATACGAAGAACCGCATGCGTTCTTCGGCTTCGATTTCATTATCGAGGCCGATACGGGACCAATTGTCGGCACAATTGGCGACGATCGTACGATCGAACCAATTGCGCGACGCCGAGCAGACAACGTGTTGCGACCCCAACAACACCGAATCTGGGTGCCGGCGACCTCGAGTGACGTCCTGGACAATTCCCAACTGGCCGCCTACCTGTCCCTGCCCATGAAGGACGGCGGCCGCGACACCAACCTCAACCCCGAGCGAATTTCCGCTCTCCACACCGTCATCGGAGGCGAGAAGAACTTCGAGGTTGTCGCGAAATCCTGCTACCAGATCGCACTCGATCACCTGCAGGCAGCAGCAGACCTCCTCGACGTGTGTGGCAAGGCCGCAGACAACGTACGAACCGAAACGGGACGAGTCCTCGCCCAGAGTCGCGCTCGAACTCAAGCGGCCGGCCTGGTCAGCGACCCACGCGCATTGGACGCCGAGGTGGCAATCGGTCATGCAATCGAAAAGGCCGTCACGAACCCAACAATCAGGCTGACAACGGTCAGTTGTGTAGTCCTGTCTACGCAGCCTTGGTCGGACTATGTCGCGTAACGACCTTTCAGTAACTCAATCCGCACTGGCAGCCTGGCCCCACCCCATAGTGGTGGACCCGGATTGGGATTGCAGTGACGCGTGCCTCCGACTTCTCGACGCGATGGATGGCCTGGGCAGTGGCGCGGCGCACTGGCGTGATGCCGCCGGCTTGATTCGGCAAGTCTTGCTGACGTCCCACACCACGTATGGCGGAGTTCCCGTGTTGGCGGTTCCATCGGATCCATCATGGCCAACGGCGGAGCAGTGGCGAGAAGCGGAGTGCTCCTCAAACCCGCTGACCGACGGGCGCCTGGCAATTCGGGCGCTCGATTGGCATCCCCCAAGCCGGAATAGCACTCCCGCAGCCGAGGAACTCGCACGCGACCAAGTCCGTGCCGTGTACCGAGATGTGGATTCAGAGAACGCAACACAGCTACCTGCCGACCCGTTTTGGAGGCAGGCGCATCAGTACAACTCCTACCGCGGGGAGACCCAACGTCAGGCTGCTCGGGCTGCAGTACTGAACGAGAACGGGGCACTGGTCATCGCGCTTCCGACAGGACGCGGTAAGACTGCCGTCGCCTGGTCGAAGACGCTACTCTCCGTTCACGGAGTCACGATTGTCGTCGTCCCAACCATCGTCCTCGCTCTCGACATGGAACGACGGACACGAGAGGCTGCGCAGCACCGAGGACAACCACTCAGCCCACTGAATCGGTACGCCTACGTTGGCTCACTCGATGGCCAGACAAAGAAGGACCTCCGCGAACAGATTCGATCCGGTACACAGCGCCTGCTGTACACCTCACCGGAGGCGTTCGTAACAGGCCTCGCTGCCGCCGTGCTCGACTGTGCCGATGCCGGATTCTTGCAGCAGGTCGTCATCGACGAGGCACACCTGGTCGACCAGTGGGGCGCCGACTTCAGGCCGGAATTCCAGACGATGCCCGGACTGATCCGTGAAGCGCACGAGAGAGCACCAGTGGGAAAGAAGCCTTCGGTGCTGCTCCTCAGTGCGACGTTGTCGCAGAAGCCGCTCGACCTGCTCACCAGCCTGTTCGCAGTCGACGACGAGAAGGCGGACCTGGTCTGGGGATCAGAACTTCGCACAGAACCGGCGTTCTTCTTCGACGCCCTCGGCGACGAAGAAGAACGCAACCAAGCAATTCTGAAAGCCGTGACCACACTTCCCCGTCCGCTGATCCTCTACACGTCCAAAGTCGACGACGCAGAGAGTTGGACCACCCGACTTCACGAGAGGGGCCTCGCCCGCGTCGGCTGCGTGACCGGCAAATCTACCGAGGCTGAACGTAATTCAGTCATGGCCCGCTGGCGCGGACTCGCCCCCTCGGGGCAGAGTGGAGCGACGAGCCTCGATGTCATTGTCGGAACATCTGCATTCGGCCTGGGACTCGACATGCCGAACGTACGCACCGTGGTGCATGCCTGCCTGCCCGAAACAGTCGACCGCTTCTACCAGGAGGTCGGTCGTGCGGGACGAGACGGGCGACCGGCGGTTGCGTACCTCTGCAGCGGCCCCGGCGGCAAGCAGATCGCGGAGCGACTGAGCAGGGTAACCATGATCGGCGACGACAAGGGATGGGACCGCTGGCGAAGACTCCTCAGCTCAGGCACCGAGGTCCGTACGCTGCGATACCGAGTGCAGAAGAGCACCCTGCCGGAGTACATGACCGAGGGGTACGGCCGCAGCGCCAGTTGGAACGTGCGCACACTGACGTTGATGGCACAAGCAGGGATCGTCCGCCTCCGACCGCCGCAATGGGTTCCAACAGAAGGAGCGACTGCTGATGCCGACACGCAAGCGCGTGAGGCGTTCTACGCCAACATCGATGACTTCATCGAGTTTGAGCTGCTCCGCGGAGACTTACAGGGCGAGACCGGATGGATTCGGGCCCTGAAAGAGGTGCGCGAGAGGGTAAATACAGCACAAGCAGCAGCACTGGATGCTTCGGCCACTCTCATGACCGGCGAGGAATGCGTCGGACGCGTGATCGCGCGCCACTATCGAGTGCACCACGACGGCGGCACCCTTCTGACATCGCCGGCGTGCAGGGGATGCCCCGCCTGCCGACGTGATCCCGCATCATCACCAGGCACCGACCCTCAGGAACCCAACCCCTTCTTGCCGGCCTCACACGCTCTCGCCGATCCCTTGAGCACGTGGCGTGGAAACTGCCCCGGACTTTTCATCCGATTCAGCGAAGGGCAAGATACCGAACCGTTGCTCGTCCGCCTGGCCCAGAAAAAAATCAACGTGTTCTCTGGCCTGACGCCTGCCGATGCCGACAGACTGCAGTCCGCGGTGCCACATACACCGATCATTCTCGATGAGGCGGATTCGCACCTGCGCCTGTCGGAGCACTACCCGGGGCCGATGGTCTTTGTCCTACCAAATGGCAATCTCGACCCCGCGGTACGTGAGCGACTCGACCTTGGACTGGTCAGCTACATCCTGGGACCCGACTCGACACCCGATCCTGATCGACCGGGAAACCTGCTTCGGGACGTCACCGGGGTGACCACCAGCGTCTCCGCCGACGCACTACTGGAAAGTATGTAATGGACGTTCTGAACCCCAGCCCAGCCCTGTGCCTTCCTCAGGCAATGTGGATCATCCATCGAACGATCATGGACAACCCCGACCTGAGCAAGGACCAAGTACTCAACCTGGTGACTCCGACCTCGATGCGAAGTGCGATACCACAGAGCGGTGCGCATGCCGACCGCGCACTGCATGGACTGCGGGAGTTCGGCCTCGTACACCGGGACTCCGACGACCTTCACAGCGCCGAAACAGTGAGGGATGTAGCCGACTTCATGCGCCGCCTCCGGCACCGCCTCGTGGTTCCACCCGAGACGATTGGCCAGGAAGCAGAAGGGGCACCAGACCTCCGTCGCGGCCTCGTGTGGCTCATGCGACAGATTCCCACCCAACCACTGCACTGGAGAGACACCCAAACCTCGATGCCAGCAGGTTTGTTCACAAACGACACGCGGTGGAACGGGTTCAGTTGGTGGAGCCAGGCACTCGGCTTCAGTCGGCCCGCACTGAAAATCATGGTTCCAGCCAAGCAGAATGCAACGGGAAGGATCGTGGCTGACCCGACCGACGCGGTCGTCGACGTGATCTCCCATCCCGTAGGTCCGCCACTACCGATCGGTGAACAGATCCCCGTCCAGCAGTTTCTCGATTTTCTACGCAGTGAACTACCAGTTCTACCAGGGCATCCACACGCCACCTATGACGGACTCGAGGAGGACGTCGACACCGGCATGCGCGCACTCGGACTGGCGTTGTCGTGCGCGGAAGAGCGCGGCGTCCTGTCGATGACCTATCAGTCCGACCCATCCGGGGTGGTGGCTCTACCTGACGCGCGCGACCACGGGCGCGACCGCTACGTCTCGGCTGTGACAATCGGAGGATGACGACCACGATGAGTGAGCAAATCAACTACGTATGCTGGTCTGCTGACACCGTCACCGCGACGATTCCCACCGAGGCCGCGACTCAGTCCGAAGCTGTGCTGCTCGCGACTCACTCACCGCTGCGTGTCACCCGGCAACGTGGTGATATCAGCGGCCATAGGACGTCCGAGTACGTGACCGAGGAGCAGATCCTCGACGAGTTTCTCAATTCCTCACCAACCAACGGCGTGCTCATTGCAACTGTGCTAGGAGAATCCGGGGCCGGCAAATCGCACCTGGTTCGCTGGATGGACGCCAACATCACGGAAACGCCCCACCGCCATGTGATCTACCTACAGAAGACCGAGACAAGCCTGAAGGACGTTATCGAGAAGCTCCTTCTCAACCAAACGGACCCTGAATTCGACGAAATCCGCGGCAAACTCTCCAGCCTCGGAGCTGGCATGACACAGGAGGAAATGGAGCAACGGATCCTTCTGGAGCTCGCAGAAGTGTTGCGTACGCTGGAAGCCGATACGCCGCTAGCGAGGACACTCGTGGGCGACAACGGGTTGCGATTGTTCTTTCTCGACCCGCTCTTTCGCGATCACTTGCTTCGTCCCGATTCGTTCATCAAGCGGCGGGCGCGGTATTCGCTGTATGGCCGCGACGAATCCGAACCCGACGTGCCACTCGAATTCACGACAGCCGAGTTGCCGACCGATATCGGCGACTACGCCAACATCGGAGATGCCGCGGCGGCCACTCGGAAGATCTTCGGCCGACTCTCAAATCCAACCTTGCAGACGGAGGCCGTCCGCCTCCTCAACAAGGTCCTTGACACTGCAGTGACGAAGGCAGCCAGCCTCAACGTCGGCGATGTCAGCCAGGCGTTCAAGCGCATCCGCGAGAAGTTCGTCGGCCACGAGATCGTACTACTGATCGAGGATGTCGCACTCATCCAAGGCGTCCGCCGAGATCTCCTGGATGCCATCGTCGAAGTGGGCGTTGTCCAGGGCGTCGAGAAGTACGCGACCGTCCGCACGATGATGGCGGTCACGCCGGGCTACTATCAAAAACTGCCGGACACATTCCGAACCCGCGCCGAGGGATCGTCCCCTACGTATCGCGTCGAGGTCGACCTCGACGCCAATGGAGTAGAAGAGCAGGACTTTGTCGACTTCTTCGGTCGGTACCTGAATGCAGCCCGAGTAGGCAGGACGGAACTCGAGAAGTCAGCACCCAGCGTGCCCAACGCGTGCAGCGAATGCCAGTTCCAGGCCCCCTGCCACACCGCCTTCGGCGCGTCGGGGCAGGGCTACGGCCTGTATCCATACAACCAGGCAGCGCTCATTCGCGCCGTGCGAGCCTGCGCGGACACGGACGGCGAACGGATCGTTTTCAACCCACGCAGAGTCCTGGCACGAGCAGTTCGCGATGTCCTCACCGACAACATTCGCACGATCCGTGACGGAGTTTTTCCTCCGGCGGCGCTGCTCAGAGACGAGTCGGCGAGGGCCGCACTGCCCTTTCTACCCACCCAAGTCAGGGAGCGGATCGAGAATGCCTTCCCCGATCCGGAAGCTGGCCGAATCGAGACGCTGCTGACATTCTGGGGACGCGAGGGAACCGAGCAAATCGATGCTGGCGTCCTCCGAGCGTTCTCCCAACAACCAATCCCCAGCGACCTTGTCGATCGGACCAAACCGGGCTCGGATCCAGTCCGCGGCCCAGACAAAGGGAAGACGCGAGGGCCAGACGGCACCCTACCCCCATCATTGCGGAAGGATCTCGAAGACGTCGACGCCTGGTCCACTGGGACGACCCTTCCCCAGGGACTGGCTAACGACCTGCGATCCATTGTCCGTGAAGCCCTGCTTGCGCGGGTTCAATGGTTCGACACCGTCATCAAAGAGCCCACTGCGGAAACTCTGAAGAAGGCGGTACCGGAAAACGCGCGAGGAGTATCCATTGAAGGTGCCAACGAGAATATCAACGCGGAACCCGTCGTGCGACTGTCGCGCGACGCCCGCACCGCAATGATGTTCCGTGGCCTCCTGTTCATCCGCGCTGGCCTCTGGCAACAGGCCGGGCCGGGCCTACCCCGCCTGGATCAGATCGTCTCCGAACATGTCGACGAAGCCAAGCGGCGGATCCTCGACGTGCTGGCTGTCGACGAGGATTCCTTGGTGAAGGCAACCGCGTCGTTGATCAAAGGTGCCGCTGCCTGTGGACACCTCCCCCGGAAGGCCGCCGACCTCGACTACATCAACGCCGCACTTTGGGACGACCCGACCACACCACGGGCCGACAATGCGGCGCGTTCACCAAACTGGCAGGCCGCCTACAACGCCTACGTCTCGCAGCGCAAGGACGTAGTCAAGTACTTCCTCAGCGCAGTCGGTCCCTCCCAAGGCGTAACTGGAGCCGTGTACGCCGTAGCCCCTTATCGGATGACACTCATCGTGCGGAAGGCAAAGGTCCTCGCCGCCTCGAACGACGAGATCGATGTGCCCTCATGGTGCAAGGAAGCGCACCGGAAACTGAAGGAACTGACCCGCGCCACCGACTCGCAGCTCGAGTACTGGCAGTCCTTGCTCGATCGCATTCGCAAGCACCTCCCAACCGGAGTGACGTTGATCGAAACAATTGACGCCACTTCCGAAGCAACCCGCACCGGCCAGAGCCACGGATATGTCAAGGTCCGCGAGAACCTTGCCAGCGTCCTTGCACGAAACGAGGATGCCCGCTCCTGGGATCAGAGCGCAATGTCGACGATCACGAGACTCGTCGAGTCCGCCAAGACACAGAGCGGTCTTCCACGACTCAGCACCGTGGGCACGGATGCAGGGGCTGACCTACCCGCCATCGCGGACTACCTCGACTACAGCGCGAACTGGATCGAGGCGGGAATCGCCAGCGCGGAAGCCGACACCGGGACCACGGCAGACATCGACGAACAAGTAATGGCCACCATCACGCAGTGGTTCGCGACAATCGAGGAGACCGAGCCTCATGGCTGAGGACACTGTCGACACCAGTTTGGCGATCCGGGCCCGGCGGCTCAGCGCGCTGTCACGCGCGCGTAGTGAGACCGAGCAAGAACAGCAAGCGCAGAACCAGATCAAGACTGCGCTGGGAAAGCTGCAAACCGAAATCACCACGTTGGGTACGACTCTCCGCCTGCATAGCAAACTCAACGAGGTCGGCGCCCCCGTCCATCCCATCGAAGGACTGGCCAAGCCGGCCACGAAGCTGCGCGAGCAAGTCGAGAGCATCGGTCGCCCGACACTTCAGTTTCTTACTGCCCGAACGAGGGACGTCACCACGGCGTATGCAGCGATTGCGGCCGACAACAAGTTGGCGTGGAAGTCGTGGGCTGATGCGTCCATCGCTCAACTTCCGCAGAGCCTCATTCCACGACTCGGTGCATCCACACGGTCGGATGTGATTGCGCGGATCAGCGATCTGAAAAAGACTGCTGACATGTCGAAGTTTACCGCCTCAGATATCACAGTGTTTGTGACAACGCTCGAGTCGGTACAAGAGATCCTCGCCGACGTCGGTACGTCGGATCTCGATGTCATCCTCGCAAAGTTCGGGAACGGCCGCGTACGCCTTGCCGATCTCAGCGAAGAGGAACTTCTACTTCTGCAGCGTGACGAGGCACTGGCCGACCAACTGTACCTGGCTCTATCATGACCAACGACCGTTGGTCCGGTGTCGGCGATCTCCTGAGTCGGCTCGAGGATGTCGAACTTCGTCTGCTGTCCTGGGGCATTGTCGATGGGTTCCTCAGCCGAGACGAGGTTGAGAATGCCATCGATGCGCAGTTGGATATTGATGCCAAGCGTTCACACGAAGACCTACCGACCGCTGACGAGTATCTTCGCCACCTACTGGACACGGGACTACTCCACCGTCTCCCGGTATCGACACCGAGGTACCGGACCAGACTCGGCGAGACGCTGCGCCTACTCCGCACACTGCGCCAACTTTGGCCGCCTAAGGATCCCGCCGTCCCCGGTTGGTGGCGCAGTTCGAGCACCCTGGTAGCCGACTATCGACTGCGCGTAGCACCGCGACGCTACCCACGGCGTTCAATCACACCCATCGAAGCCAGCAACAGTCTCGCCTCGACGCCGGGGTGGTCTCCAGTCCACGCCGACATACTCGCGCGCATCGTCGGCGATTCCCTCCTGGCGTCGTTTCAGCTCAATGCCACCGCCTCAATACTGTCTGCGCTCGTCGATCCCGGACTCTCGGCCCGGATCATCACCGCTGGAACAGGATCCGGCAAGACCCTCGCCTTCTACCTCCCCGCTCTGCTGGACATTGCCGCGACTGCGGACACCCGTCGGGCCGGGCCACACACCCTGGCCCTATATCCACGCAATGAATTGCTGCGTGACCAGGCACGAGAGGCACTGAAAACAGTCGACCAATTGGGCCCACTGAACGGACCCGGGTCCCGCCCTGCGCGGATCGCACTGCTGTACGGCGCCACGCCCAAGGACTCCACCCAGTTGGGTGGGCGCTGGTCGAGTTGGAAGCGGCAAGGGCAGGGGTGGGTTTGCCCCTACTTCACGTGTCCTGTCGATAGTTGCCGCGGCACACTGACATGGTCAGAGGTGGACTGCGCCGCACACAACGAACGCCTCACCTGCTCCACTTGCAACTACTCGACCCAGCCTGGCACGTTGGCTCTGACTCGCGAATCGATGGCCGCGAATCCGCCCGACATTCTGTTCAGCTCCACCGAGATGCTCAGTCAGCAATCAACGTCCTACGGTCTGGGCAAATTGCTGGGATGGCGCGGCGCCAACGGCACTCGCCTCGTACTTCTCGACGAGGTCCACACCTACTCAGGGACCCACGGTGCGCAAGTTGGCCTCATGCTCCGCCGATGGCGCCACGCCAATAGCCGACGGGGGGAACCGAATCCGGTAATGGTGGGACTGTCCGCCACGCTACGCGACGCCGGCGACTTCTTCGCCACCCTGACAGGGACCGATCGCAGCAACGTCGAGGTGATCGCTCCCGCTGACGGGGACATGCTGCGGATCAGCCGCGAGTACGGCATTGTCCTTCGCGGTGACCCCATCTCGGGAACCTCCCTGCTCTCGACCACGATCCAAACCGCCATGCTCCTGGGTCGTGTACTGGACACCACCCCTCACCACTATGGCTCCGTCGCATTCGCGTTCACCGACAACCTCGATGTGATCAACCGTCTGTACGACAACCTTCGCAACGCCGAGGGCATCAAACAGCGAACAGGCCGGCCCGGCGACCCTGTCCTGGCCGATCTCCGTAACCCGCAGGCGCCGCACTCAGGCGACAGGTATGCCGATGGGCAGTCGTGGGACCTACCCGCGCATCTGCACCGCATGGACCGACCGCTGCGAATCGCCCGGACATCCTCCCAGGACGCCGGCACCGACTCCAGCGCTGACATCATCACCGCCACCTCATCGCTGGAGGTCGGATTCAATGACCCCCGTGTCGGCGCTGTCATCCAGCACAAAGCGCCCCGGGACCTTGCCTCGTTCCTGCAGCGACGGGGACGAGCGGGGCGGCGACTCGAGATGCGACCGATCACGGCCGTCGTCCTCTCGGACTACGGCCGTGACCGGATTGCCTATCAGACGTACGAGAAGTTGCTGGATCCGGAGATCGACGCGCGCACACTCCCGATCAACAACCGCTATGTCATCAAGATGCAGGCCACCCACTCCCTGCTCGATTGGATCGGCCGCAGGGCACTTGCTGACGTCCGAGAAATCCTTGCCCTACCGCGAGGCAATTGGACCAACCCGAGAACCAAGCATGTCATCGGCGAGTTGACCGAACTGTTGGGCAACGCACAACGCCAACAGGAACTTGCCGAGCATCTCCGCCGATCGCTGATGCTGACACCGACTGAAGTCCAGGCTGCGTTATGGGAAGAGCCCCGCTCTCTGCTCCTCTCCGTCGTCCCCACCGCATTGCGCCGACTGGAATCACGATGGACAACGCTCAGCGGCGAGATTGACCCCGGCGCTGTACCGCGTTCGCCTCTCCCCGAGTTCATGAGTGCCTCGCTGTTCGCCTCCCTGAACAGTCCAGACGTGGATTTCGATCTCCCCGATGAACTTGGCGGTCAACAACCGCCACCACCCACCCCTATCGCCCAAGCGCTGCGCGAAGCAGTACCGGGAAAGGTAAGCCGCCGCTTCGGCTACACGAGTGCCCGAGCACGTACTTGGCTTCCGACCCCGCCGCCATGGGACTACCTCGAACTCAACGACATCGTTGCACGAGGCCACCGACTGGGTAAATGGACCACCACCGAGGGACAGAGCTACGACGTAGTGCGGCCCTTGGCAATCAAGTTAGGTACACCCCCCGAGGACGTCGAAGACTCCTCAAACGCAAGACCGCGGTGGCGATCAACATTCGAGTTCGATCGGGCATCACTACATCAGGCAGACATACCGACGCCCTCGGTGTGGTCGGATTTCGTGGACACGTGTGCGTTCGCACTACACCTAGGCGGTAGCCCTCTCAAAGTCCGTCGGATGACAATTGGATCCGATGGCGAAGTGCTGAAAGCGAATGGAACCCGCGAACCCGTCCATGTCCGGTACGCAATTGATGGCCAAGTAGCAGCACTTGGATTTGAACTCGATGTCGACGCTATGGTCGTCACCGGCCGACTCCCCAACGCAGACAAAGGGTTCTTACGCGAGTTCGCGAATAGCGCGCCATGGCGGACGTTGGCCTTCCGTCGTCGCGTACTCGAGGACGAACGCCTCGACGAAATCGCCAACCTATTTCAGCGGGAACGACTCGCCGAGATCTACCTGCATGCGTTCACCGCCCTCGGATTCGCGGACCATCGCACCACCGACATCCCGGCCACCCTTACGCACGGTCGGTGGGCCGACGATCTTCCACAGTTCCTGACAGTGGCGTATCGAGCCGACGAAAGTGACGCGGACAATCCAGGTCGGACTCTCGCCGATCTCCTGTCCCTCTCAGAGGATCCAACTGTCAGATCGGTACTGGACGAACACGGCCAACTGCTGGCATCCCCCGACCTATACTCCGACACCACCGACCTGCTCGATCGCGTATTTCTCGACACCTTCGCCAACGCCATCCTTGCCGCTGCCGAAGAGAGCATCCCCGACGCCGAGGACAGCGACCTGGCCGTCGACGTCGAGTTCGACGCGACAGTCCGCGCATACACGATCATCGTGTCGGAAACCTCGATCGGCGGACTCGGCCTTATCGAGGCCTTGAACCGGGACTACACCAAAGATCCACGCCAGTTCTGGGACGCGGTCAGTCGTGCATGCTCACCTACCGACGCAGAAGACGTGGACCATGCCCTGCAGGAAGTGCTTGGTAACCTTCTCGACTCGACAAGCCCAATCGCGCACGCGGTTGCACACTTCCGTGGTGCTGCTGGAACCAAACAGATGGACGAAGCTCTCGATGATCTCCTGAACGCATGGACGGAATCGGACGGCCCACCCGGACACCTGCTGGTATCAACATTCGCCGCCCGATTCCTGCGTCCAGGATCGACTCAGATGATTGATCGCCTCGTCACGGACCTCGCAAAGTCGTGGACACACCATGAGGCCCGCCTGGGGGTCGAGATCGACGCGCGCACCCTCGTTTTCCATGCCAGTCAAGGTGACCTCGGATACGGGATCGCACCCCTCACGTCGGATTCAGCATTCTCACTGCTCTGGTTGCGAGGTCCGCAAGCTCGATTGCGCCGGCTCGAACATTGGCACCCCTACCGCGACGATGTTGTGGTCGAACGCCTTGTGCTTGACGACATCGTCCGGGATAGAAGCGCCACCGTGGACGTCACACAACCCCAGTGGCTCATGGAGTACACGCAGTACATCGAGACCGGTGGCCGTGTCGTCCTCACTGCACCCTATCGCCATAAAGATGTACTGGCCGAATGCATTCGACAGGCCATCGTCACCGCAGCCGAACACAACGGACTGCGGGTTTTCGGGCGAGTCACCGGAATCCACCACCGGCGAGGGATGGTGCGTGCCGTTCTCTCGCTCGCAGAGGAACTGCAATGAACAACGCCACCCGAACAGTTCGGACCCGCCCCCGAAGCGGCCTCGCCATCGGTGATGTCCTCACCGCTGCCCTCGTGTCCGAACTGCTCCAACCCAGCGACGAGTTCTGGCTTGTCACCGGTTGGGTATCGGACATCACCGTCATCGACAACTCGATCCACCAGTTCGATGCAGTTGTCGGCACAGAGGCACGGTCCTCCCTGAGTCTCACCGAGGTGTTCGCGCTCCTGACCCAGCGCGGAACCCACCTACACGTCGCCGTTCGGACCGATCCGCACAACGAGACCTTCGTCCACCGACTGAGTCGAATGTGTGTAAAGGAGAACCTGCACCTGTATTCCAGCGACGACCTCCACGAAAAGATCATGATCGGCTGGACGTGGGTACTGAAAGGCTCGATGAACTTCACATGGCACGGAACCCAGCGAAACGAAGAAGCACTCGACCTTGAAGTCGGGGCCGCCAACGCAGCCCGCCAACGACTCGACGTTCGTACGCGATGGATCGGCGGTCAATCATGACGCAGCCAGATCCAGAGCAGTTCCTGTCACGGTTCTTCTCGTCGCCCAACACGGTCTGGCCGAACAAGGATCAACAGCAACCAGTAGCAGCATCGCTGGGTCCTTTCCTCGAGGCGTTGACCACTCGAGACGAGTGCCCAATTGTATTGCCCCGTCGCGAGCAATCCTGGCCGGCTGCGATCTATTACGTCATATGCTGGGATACTGGCCACGCTGGCCGTGTGCGTCCGTTGGTCGAAGCCGCACTCGCCCACAACTGGTGCCCGTTCGACGGACGCGTCGCTCACCTCAACCCCCGAGACCCAGTCGAGGCATCGATTCTCGACCTCGTAGGACCAGGCACGACCTTCATCCTGCGACCAACGCAAGCCACGGCAGGACACGCATACAAAGCCGTCAAGCGCATGGTTGACTCGCTGCGCGGCCAACCGCTGCGATTACCCACGCGGGCACGCCCCACCGGCAGGATGCTGCGCGAGTTCGAACTCGCCCTTGCCAACGGATCCGCCGAGACATCGGCAACCCTTCTCGCGGAGATCGAAGCTTTCGCAGGAATCTCTCACGAGAACGTCGCGTACCTACAGATCCGGCGACTAGCTCGTCTCGGGCGGGATCGAACCATCCTCGCGCATGGGGCCTTGCCTACAATCGTGTACTCCGAACCGCCAGTGTCGGTTCGCGAGGCAGTGCTTGGCGCCTGGGCGCGCACCACCCTGAGCCTTCCGCTGAGGACAGCGGACCTGGCTGAAGCCATCGCCGCCGTGCAAGAAGCGCAACCCGATGTAGCAATGCTCGTGGACGGCCGCCTCACCACCAGCAACGACCGCGATGCGGCAACGGTGGGAGCACTCGTCGCCGCCGCGCGTGGTGAAACGGCCCTGGCGACGGCACTGGCCACGACCGCGGCGATCGCCCCAGACATCCTCGGCATCCTGCTGCCCGAAACAGGGCCGGTCAGCGGCAATCGCGCTGACGACGGCCCATCGATTGACACCGACCTCGCGGCCACGTCGGTTGATGTCGACCCCGACAACGAAACCGACCGAGACGACGACCGCTCCCCCGTCCTCGACTCGTGGCTTACCTGGGTGCAGGAACTCTCGGCAGCACAATCTCCAGAACTTGCCCTCGAGGACTCTCAGCGCTGGACTCCGGCGTGGATGGACGATGGGACGCTCGCCGATGCGATTGATGATCTGCCACACATCGCGACCGACGGACTGCTGTCCGGCGTCGCAGCCTTTCTCGAGGCCGACGAGCTGAACCATCCAGCGATGCAGACGGCTGCGGCCCTTTTGCGCCAGTACATGGTCGCAGAACGATTCGGGCCCAATGATCTGGGCGCCATCTGCGCTCTGCTCGAGATCTTCCTACGTGCGTCACCGGCAGCCGCACCATACCGCGACATGCTGTCGGATCTACGATCATACGCGCCTCAGTGGGTCGCCGCCAGCGCAGCTCCTCGAGTACTCGACATTGCAGATGTGGTTGCATCCGGGCCCAACGCCGACTCTGACGAACGCGAAACCTTCGTCGCCGCACTGGTCGCTCCGCTTCATCACCTGCGGCACAGATTGTCCCCCGCACTACGGCGACTCGCCGCGCTGGTCTCCAATGACGTCGGGCTCACCCTTGCCTGGGACGACGACGAGAACACCTCAGCCATAGAACACGACCAAATGGGACGTTTGGTCATCCTTCTATACAGCCTTGACACGGGTTGCCTTGCGCGCGTGGAAGAAGCCGTGCGTCTGCAGTGGCCCTCGAGTCGTGTCCACATTTCGTCCGATAAGGTGGGTAACACGGCCCTGCGACAACATGCCCGCAACGCCGACCTGATCGTCATGGCAACCCGTCGTGCGACGCATGCTGCGACCGGTTTTATCACCGACAACGCCGGAAGGGGACTCATCCGACACGCAGACGGATCTGGATCTGCCTCCATGATGCGAACCGTTGAACTCGGCATTAGTGAGCTATCGACATGACGGGCGACGGAGTTGACGACATGCTCACAACTCGCGTTGCCTCGTCAATCCAAGTAGCGGTTAGCGAATAACCCGCAGAAAGACGTTGGTCAGCAATTTCACGTCATTCGGCGTGTTCTGCAGCGAGTTCCAACGGCGCTGGTCGTCAGGACCGAGGTTCCACGCGCCCCCCGTCCATGCCGCGATGTCTCCAATCGAACCAAGCTTTCGGTCGATACGCACCTCGTTGAAGTCCTCGGGCACAACCCCTTCGGTGAGTGCGTCCATGACGTAGCCCAAGGCCTGGATCCCGACGCCATGCGTGAGCCGAGACTTGCGAGGCGGAAGCTTCCACTCGATCGGCCAGGTGTCCTCAACGAGCTTCCAGAAGGCAGTGAGGTGCAGCACCATCTGCTCGACGTCGCCGGTACCGTCCTCAGCATTCCGATACTGGTACAGCGCGCCGTCGTACAGGCTGTTCTCGATCATTTTCAGGATCGTGTTGTCCTTGATATCGCCGGCCGGCGACGTGGGCATCGCAATCTTCTGATAGAACGGCCCCTCGGGGTCACCGTTCAGCCGAATCATCACCTGCGCAGGCAGTTGCCGGCGCGCGTACTTCGGCGGTAGGTAGCCCTCCGTGTCCGGGAGCAACTCATGAATCAGGCCCTTCGGCAGTGGCTTCGTGTTGTTGACGAGGATGAACTGCGAGCGCTGCTCTTCCTCGGAGTTCGCGATGAACCCGACTGCGGCGACGGGGAACTCCCCCAGGTCGGCATCGCGGATCGCGGCACTGCGCTGTTGCCCGTCAACCAGCAGTGCCGGCTTGTCTTCCTCGGCAAGTCCTTCGTCAACGGGGATTACCAACTCGCCGGGAACCGCGTAGTCCACGACGCTACGTCGCCGCGCCGACTCGAACACGACGCGCGAATCGAATGCGAGCACAACAGCATTCGGCAGCATCGCACCATCCGATTCCAGGTAGCGTCTGATCGCCTTGATATGGCTCAAGACCTCCGGTCGCTGATACCCATCGAGCGCCCCGTCATCATCACGGTGGATTCGGGACACCGTCGCAAAGTCGTGAATCTTCTTGCCATCTACAGCGAAGCAGTAGATACGACGCTCACCCTGCTTTACCTCGATCGCAGGCACTCGAATCTCGTACTTATCGGCCACGTATACCTCTCACGTTCGATTCACGGTCGGCAGCGATGCCATCTGTTCCGCGAGCACAGATAGGTTGTGAAATCCCCTGCGCTTGTTTCGTTCGGTACCGCGGAAGATGATCATCTCGATGCCGTGCTTCTCACACAGTCCACACCGGCATGTCCGCCAGGGAACAGCCACGAGAGTCCGCTCGTACTGTCCGGCGTAACTGGTCGAGACCCCGATCAGCGACTCGTACGCGAGAAGCGCCGACATCGCCTCACCTACAGAAGCCTGAGCATCATCGAAGGCGCGCAGCACACGGAGGGTGTGGCGTTCCGCGGCAATCGCGTCCCCCTGCGAGACCACGCCGGCCAGAATTGCCCGCTTGAGTTTCACGTTTCCGTCGACCTGCGGCACCCGCAACGCCGCATACTTCGTGTCGCGGGTGTGGAAGTTGTCGCGATCATCCATGAACGACTGGCGGAACGCCGACGTACTGTCGAAACTCGTCACCCCGAGACTAGCGAAGGCCTCGATCGAGTCGATTCGGGTGACACCAAGCAAATGTAGTTCTGTGCCGGTGTTGCGGACCTCATCGATCGCCCTAAGACAATCGAGAATGTCTGGCGTCTTCAGAGGAACCATTCCTCCTAGAGCGATTCGCGAGTATCCCATCGCTTGGAGTTCCTGCACGCTGTCTGCGTAACTTGCGGGGTTCCAACCCTGCGCAGCGCCGACCGGTTCAACCGGACTCTTGCGAGCCCGGACGACCTCGAGGAAGTCCTCGGCGTAGCGAAGTGAGATCTTCCGCCGTTCGACCCAGTCCTCCGGGGGGTCGGTCGTAGCGCCGGGCTTCTGGTATCCGAGGATGATGTGATCGACGCTGACTCCCGCTTGGAATCCGCACTCCTCGTAGAAGTCAAGCACCTCCTCGACGGTGTACGGGGGTTCCGTCTCCCCGACGTAGTTGAACGCACCACAGTCACCGAGTGTCGCGACACCCTCCGGGAGTCGGAAGAACCGTTCGACGCCAAGCCGATAGAGCCTCTGCCGCTGCGCCATGGTGTACTTTCCGACGCCTCGGATCGAACCGTCGACAATCGCCTTCGAGACGAGGATCCCGTCGTACGCAGGAGAGGTCAACACCTCGTGCGCGTACCGGTCGTCTCGTTGCCGCACACGCATCGGCGAGTATTCATCGTTGATGAAATCGTAGGTCGGACTGACCAGATCCTGGCTATCCGGAAAGTAGAACTTCACTTCTTCCCCGCTCTGGCCTCGACGTACTTCCGCGCCAAATAGTTTGACAGCGCCGAAATATGCCGGGGTGTGTTCTGCAACTCGTCCCAAGGAAGTCCGAGTTCGTTCCAGGTCCCATCAGTCCACCGACAAAGCGGGGCAACACGTTCGAGTTCGCGCCGAACCTCCGCATCGATCGACTTGGAGGTCAGATCCAGATGCACCATCACCCTGTCCATCAATCGACTCATCGCTCGGATGCCGACGCCACCCATCAGTCGAGACTTCGCCGGAGGCTTACCCCACGCGTCTGGAAAGACCTCGCGGACCGCCGCCCAGTAGATGAGCAGCAGACGTCGGATCCCTTCGGTGTCAGTCGTGCCTGTAGCCATGTTCCGATAAGGGAACAGAACCCCCGAAGGCGACTCAAGCGACTCTTTGATCGACTCAACCAAACTCGTGTCGGTAACCACTGCGCGTCGACGCTCTTCGGTATCGCTCGAAGCCCGCTTCACCAGTCCACAGAAGGGCGACTCGGGATCCTGGTTCAGCATGTCGACGAGGGCCGAGGGAAGTCTGCGCGCCGACAGGCGAGGCGACGGTGCCGCAACGACCTCTGGCAGCAACTCCGTCACCAGATTCGCCGGCAACGGCGACACCGTGTTGATTCGGAGGAACTGTTCCCGCTGCATCGAGAGTGTCGGCGCAACGAACCCCGCGATCGGGACAGGAATTCTCTTGTTCTTGGTCCGCGCCAACGCGAGGCTTCGCTGCTGACCGTCAACGATCCAGGCCGGGCGCGGCGCATCGGGGTCGGTCGACAACGGGATCTCGAGAGTCCCCGCGGTCGACAGACCGTCACTGGTGGCCGGTCCTCGGCTCGCTCTGAACCTGACGGTCTCGGGCAACGCCAGTATCAGGCCGTTCGGGAACAACACCTCACCGGAGTTGAGGTAGTCGAGAATTTGCTTGACGTGGTTCTTCCGTTCCGGCCGTTGATATCCGATCAGCTTTCCGGCCTCGTCGCGAGATATCCTCGCCACGTCGGCGACCGCGTCGATTTCCTCGGCCGCAAGCGCGAAGAGGTACACCGGCATCTCAGGATTCTGTTGAATACGCAGCGCGCGTCGCTCTATCTTCGCTTCCCTTTGGGTCATGCCGCACCTCCGCGAACAGCCTTGAACAACCGACCGAAGCGCTTCTGCTCGCATGCAACGCCTGCGTCACGAAGGCGGCGAAGGGCACGCGTCGCCGACAGGGTGGGATCGTGCGTCAACAGTTCCTCGATCAACTCCGTCACCTCGTTGTCCCGCAGAGGCATTCGGTCGTACCGTTCCTCGACTCGAACCGCACTCGCCCACGATTGCCAACGCTCGTCGTCAGCAGCACAGTACAACTCGTTCGACTCACGCAGCGCAAGCCACGAGCGCGCCATCCGCAAACTGACGCTTGAAGCAGTGCCACCAAGGTGGGCGCGGAGAGCGCGGTCGGACGCGAGTCGAGGTATCCCTGCGATATCACGCGCCCCGCCCACCAGGAGAAGGTCGCCACCCCGTCGCCCCAACGCCTCAAGGTCAGTCTCCAGGGCGCGCGCGTAGTTCTCCGACAGGACGAGCAGCGTGCGCTTACCCGCAACGTCCGTTAGTTTGAGCGATGCCGGCAGGGCCTCGAGCCTGTGCCACCAATCACGGATTCCGGATGAACCGGCGGCGACGGTATCGTCCTGACCCGACGCGAAAGTTGCGGAGTATGCCGCGGCCCGTGTTGCGCAACTCCGCAGTCCCAATCCCGCGGATGCAACGAGCAGTGTGACGTCGAATCCAGCTGTCGCCGCATCCCGAGCCAGACCCGTCGCCTGCACCCAGGCTTCACCCTGGTACAGGGTCCGCAACTCCACATCGGCGGGCACAGTCGACAGCCGATCAGCCCACTCGATGAAGCGACTGTCACCGTCGCCGGCGGCAAGGGAGCGTACCTGCAGCAAGGGATGGGGCCTGACCGACTTGCGGTCAGTGCAGTTGACTACGAGTGTCAGTTGCCGCACAGCACCTCCTTTCGTAAGTAGAAACTACCCTACTATCGATGCGACTCAGCATCGCAGTTTCCGCTACGCTTCTGAAAGCTCACGATCGAACAACCAGGAGGCCCGGTGGGCACACCAGCTGTAGTACTTCTCAGCGGAGGACTCGACTCGACGACGGTGCTCGCGATGGTCCGCGATCAGGGATACGACGCTTACGCGCTCTCGTTCCGGTATGGACAACGCCATACCGTCGAACTCGAAGCAGCCAGCCGCGTTGCGACGGCGTTCGGCGCAACCCGACACGTTGTCGCCGACATCGACCTTCGAGTGTTCGGCGGATCCGCCCTGACCGACGACATCGCCGTTCCGAAGCACGATGACGCTGCCGAGGTGAACACGCCTGACGAGATCCCGTCGACCTACGTGCCGGCACGGAACACAATTTTCCTCTCGTTCGCACTCGCGTACGCCGAGACCGTCGGCGCAACCGACATCTTCCTCGGCGTCAACTCCCTCGACTATTCCGGCTACCCGGACTGCCGCCCCGAGTACATCGCTGCGTACGAGTCGATGGCCAACCTTGCAACCAAGTTCGGCGTCGAGGGTGCGCGCATCAAGATCCACACCCCTTTGATCTCGATGACGAAGGCCGAGATCGTGCAGGCCGGCCTCAGCATCGGCGTCGACTACGGATTGACGTCCTCCTGCTATGACCCCGACGAGCAGGGTTGGCCTTGTGGACACTGCGATTCGTGCCTTCTGCGTTTGAAGGGTTTCGCCGACGCGGGCCTGACGGACCCCCTCAAGTACCAGAGCGCCTGACGTGGCATACAAGGTCAAAGAAGTCTTCTACACGCTGCAGGGCGAAGGCATGCATGCGGGGCGCCCAGCGGTGTTCTGCCGGTTCTCGTCCTGCAACTTGTGGACAGGTCGCGAGGAAGACCGTCACCGTGCAATCTGCCAGTTCTGCGACACGGACTTCGTTGGAACCGACGGGATCAACGGCGGCAAGTACCAGACACCCGGCGAACTCGTAGACCAGATCTCGGCGCAATGGCCCTCCGGGGACACCGAGCATCGGATGGTTGTTTGCACTGGCGGCGAACCACTGCTCCAACTCGACTCTGCCCTCACGTCGGAACTCCACCGCCGCGGCTTCTATGTCGCGGTCGAAACGAATGGCACACAACCGGTCCCGGACGGGATCGACTGGCTGTGCGTTAGTCCCAAGCAGGGCGCCGAGTTGGTTGTGTCAGGTGGCAATGAACTCAAACTCGTCTATCCACAGGATGACAACAACCCTGCCGACTACGAGAACCTTGCCTTCACGTCCTTCCGCCTCCAGCCTATGGACGGCGCAGACGTTGCGGACAACACCCGAGCAGCGGTTGACTACTGCCTACGAAACCCACAGTGGCAACTCAGCCTCCAGACCCACAAGTTCCTAGGAATACCGTGACAGTCACCAGCGAGATCTTCCGCGAGTTCAGCTTCGAGGCCGCTCACCGACTCCCCAATGTGCCTGAAGGGCACAAGTGCGCACGCCTGCATGGACACTCGTACAGGTTCTCCGTTCACGTCGAGGGCCAGGTCGACCCGACGCTGGGTTGGATCATGGACTTCGGCGACTTGAAGCAGGTTGTTCGACCGCTCGTCGAGCAACTGGACCACTACTACCTCAACGAGATCGAAGGACTGGAGAACCCGACCAGCGAAGTACTCGCGGTCTGGCTGTGGGAGCGCCTGCACCCGGGTCTGCCGGGACTCTCCGCGATCACCGTTCGTGAGACCTGCACATCCGGGTCCACCTACCGAGGGTATGCCGGACCATAAGTCGCTCGGCATGACCGGTGGTTACGTCCGCAAATCTTCCAGTTGATGGAACAGACTCTGCAGAAAGCGTTGTAAGTGTGAAGAACCAGTCCACCCTGATCGGTTCGGGTGCGGCGATCGCGCTGCTTGGCAGCGTAGTCGCGGCCAACTGGGCAACAACTCGATTCGGATTCGTGCCGGTCGGATTCGGCCAACAAGCCACGGCGGGAACGTTCTTCGCAGGGTTTGCTCTGGCAGCGCGGGACGCCACACAGGACGCACTGGGCAAGGCAGGGATGCTGGCAACAGTGGCGGTCGGAGTCCTGATCTCCTATATCATCGCCGACCCCTTCATCGCACTGGCGTCCGCCGCTGCTTTCGCGGTGGCCGAATTGCTCAATTTCGCTGTCTACACACCACTTCGGGAACGCTCACGCCTCGGAGACCGGCGTTGGGCCACTGCTGTCGTCTCCTCGTCGATCGCTGGCGCCATCGCAGACACCGTTGTCTTCTTGTGGATCGCTTTCGGATGGGCGGCGGTCGCACCCGCCATGGTGGGCCAGTTGATCGGAAAGATGTGGGCAACCATGCTCTATCTTGCCGCAGGGAAGGCTGTATCCACGCGGTTGACGAGTGCCCCTGCCGCGTAGCCACTGTACACTTTTGGGACTGCCCCACCCGCCCTCATCGGCGGAGGCACACGGCAAGATCGAGCGGTTTCACCGCACCATGGCGACCGAGTGGGCCTTCGCCCGGCACTACAAGTCCGAACAAGCCCGGCAGACGGTGCTGCCGGGGTGGTCGCACACCTACAATCACAACCGGCAACACTCCGCCATCGGGAGGAACGTTCCCCTTCAGTCGCTTGACCAAGGGACTGCCCCACCGACAGCCCCGTCTCACCGATTCACCGGATACCGTCCACCGCCAAGTTCGGAAACAACGTCCGCGAATTCCTCTACCGCGTCGGGATGGCCGTCGAAGTAGTCCTCCCAGAAGCCCGCCCTAGCGAATCTTCCGTGGGTGATCATCAGCCCCCCACCTCGACCCGGGATCAAGATCCATCCATCAGGCACCGTGTTGTCCACGACGTCGAACATCCCAGCCGGCCAGATCGACGCCAGCCCGGACTTGTCGATTACCCGGTACGTGGTGTCGGACCGATGCGAGATTGCAATCTCCAGCACATCTGATCTGCCCTCCAGCAGGGTCGGATATGGCGCCCCAACAGTATTGGGAACCCGCTCACCTGCTGGCTTCAGCTCTACGATCACCTTGACCACATCACTTTCGACTTGTAGTCCAATTCGTACATCACTTCCAGAGTCATCCGGTTCATGTAGAAGTGAGCCTCCACGCGGCCATGCTGCCAAGGCATCGACCCACTCGTGAACTTCGCCCAGTCACGAACATCACCACCTCGCTCCGCGACCTGCCGGGCGAACTCCGGATTGCCAATATTCTCCCCTCGAATGACGTCATACGCCCCCGCGAGCACATCGTCATGCAATCGTCCGTCATCCGTGAATAGACTCGACAGCTGTCGATCGAGAAGTTCAGACCGCAAGTACTCAGCCGAGATTGGGCTCTCCGGGTAGCCGGACTGCGTGGACACACGATTTCCCCCACACGCCTCCGGCGCCAACCCAAACGGATCGATCCACCCCGTCGGATTGTGCGGGTACGCACTCGGATTCGCCGCGGGCGCCAACCCCAGCGGGTCCGGCGTGACGTACCGCCCGACCGCGGGGTCGTAGTAGCGGTGCAGGTTGTAGTGCAGCCCGGTCTCGTCGTCGCAAGAGTCCTACCAGAACCCGCCTGTGACATCAGTGCGTACGGCCAAGTGGTCGAACCTCGACCGTCTCGGGGCGGTTCGACACGGGTTGCCGAGTGAGACGCAGCCAAACAGGGCACTCCCGATCGGGAAGATCCGATAATTGTGTGCTATTGCGCCTGGCCAGGTAGCTTGTCCTCGATCGCGTCGATCCTTCGCGCCTGCGCGTAAATGTCGACGCCTACACGTCGGTCGTCGAAGACGCCAAATCCACGAACGATTAGTGCCCCCAGCTGAAGTGCTGGAATGAGTCGACGAAGGAGTTCGCCCCCGTCGGGATCCGGATCACCGAGACCCTGGAGTGCGCGGTCAATGACCGAGTGAAAATCCACCGACACCGACACCGACTCCGGATGCAGAACGCAGAGCGCTGGATGCGTTCGCGTCACTTCGATGGCAACTCCGAACTCCTCGATATCGCAGTCAAGCCATCCCGCGAACCGCAGCCTGTCGTCCGACCGGGTGAGCGGAAAATCGTGTCGGGCACCCACCGGAAGCATGACGGATTCTCTCTCCCATTGCCCCCAGACCCTGTGCTTCATCGCGAGGCGTGCGGCAAGTCGATTGGGGGGCTGGGTAGGCCAGGACGCTGCGACCAGCATGAGCCCCCATAACTCGTCCGACAGCAAGGACAACGCTTGCGATGCAGCGTGCGCCGCCTCCGCTACGCCGGCAGCTGGGGTTAGTCCTGCAACTGATGAACGATTCACCTCGATACCAAGGACGTCGATGTCCGAAAGCTCCGCCGAAACCGACCGAAGGAGCGGTACGTCCGCACACGATGCCCGGTCCAGCGACAGATCACCGCTCTCAGTAGTCATAGTGATCACCGTTCGGGGCGTTGAAGTGCGGTCCCCGATTCTGGGATGGGTCGTCGACGAAAATGTGACCCCCGGCGTCGTCTCGGATTGTCACTCTTCTCGTCCCCCCACCTTCGACGGATACCTCGAATACATAGCTGCTACCCGGCTGCAATCGTCCTCGCCGATCATAGTTCGGGTCGACAGCCAGCGGCTGCTGCCCGACCGGGATACCCAGATCGCGTTTCACCTGGTTGAACGCACCATGGCGGCCCGCGCCATCGGGCGACATATTGGGAGGTCGGTGACCCCCGCACGCCTCCGGCGCCAACCCCAACGGATCGATCCACCCCGTCGGATTGTGCGGGTACGCACTCGGATTCGCCGCGGGCGCCAACCCGAGCGGGTCCTGCGTGACGTACCGGCCGAGGTCGGGGTCGTAGTAGCGGTGCAGGTTGTAGTGCAGCCCGGTCTCGTCGTCGAGGTATTGGCCGGGGAACCGCAGCGGCGTCGACTCCCCCTGCCAGCTGGCCCGCCCCCACAAGTCCGCGGACGCCGACCCGACCTCCACCCCGGTAGCGGGGTCGACCAACCCGACCGGTGAACCGACGAGGTCGGTGATGATCGCGAAGAATTCGCCGTCGGCCCGCGACTGGGTCAGCGGCGTGAACCCGCCCGGCCGGTACGTCCACCGGGTGACCTGGCTCGCCGTCTCCTGTTCGACGAGTCGGGCACCGTCCCAGGTGAAGCGGGTCCGCTCGACGACGGTCCCGTTGTCGGCGATCCGGTTCTTGGTGGTGCGGCGACCGTACGCGTCGTAGCTGTACCGCCACCGCTGCCCGTCCGGCGTCACGACCTCGACGAGCTGGTCGAACGCGTCGTACCGGTACCGCCACACGTCCGGTCTCCGCGACGGCCGGGTGACGGTCTTGCGGACCAGTCGTCCCGCCGCGTCGTGCCGGTAGCGGGTGCGGCCGTCCCGGACGATCAGGTTGCCGCGGTATTCGCGTCGGTCGTCGCTGCGGCGGGTGATGTTGCCGAGCCCGTCGTATCCGTACCGCTCCCCCGGCCCGTCGCCGCGGTCGACGGAGGTGACCCGGCCGACCGGGTCGAGCCGGTAGTCGGTGCGCACGTCCGTCTCCCCCGCGCGGCGTGTGTGCCGAGTGAGGTGGCCGTCGGCCCGGTAGTCGTACCCGTCCTCGCGCAGGACGGTGCTCGACGGTCCGCCGAGCCCGAGGTCGAGAGCCGGCGCGGGATGCGCGGTCACGGTCCGCGCGGCGAGGCGCCCAGACGGCGTGTGGGTGTGCGTCACCGCGACCTCGCCGAGCCGCCACCCCGACACTGCGCCGCGCGGGTCGTGGGTGAACCCGACCGCGCGCCCCTCTGCGGTGAGCGCCGCCAACCGTCCCGCCGGATCCCACCGCCACCCGGTGTCCCCGCCCGACGCGCCCGACCGGCGGGTGCGGCGGCCCGCGGCGTCGTACTCGAACGCCGTGCGCCGCCCGTCCACGGTCTCACTCGACACGAGACCTGCTGCGGTGTAGTCCCGTTCGATCAGGTGGGTGACGTCGTCACCGCGCCCCGCCGCGGCGGCGGTGACCCGGCCGGCGGCGTCGTGGCCGAAGCGGCGGTACTCCCCGGTGTCGGCGCGCACCTCGGTCAGCCGGCCGAGGATGTCGTGGCGGTGGGTGCGGGTGACCCCGGTCGCGGTGGTCACCGCCGCCGCCCTGCCCATCGCGTCGCGGGTGTAGGTGGTGGTCGCGCCGGCGTAGTCGGTCTCGGCGCTCAGGCGTCCGACCGGGTCGTACCGGTAGGTCCAGGTGTCGCCGAGCGGGTTGGTGACGGCGGTGAGGCGTCGTTCGGTGTCCCAGGTGTACCGGGTGGTGGCGCCGTCGGGGTCGGTGCGGGCGGCGAGCAGGTCGAACGGACCGTACGTGTGCGATGTGGTGCCACCTGCCGCATCGACATGGCGGAGCAGGTTGCCCTCGCCGTCGTAGCACCAGGTTTCGGTGCCGCCGTCGGCATCGGTGGCCTCGATCAGCCGGCCGCCGGGTGACCACCGCCGGGTGGTCACGGCACCGGTCGGGTCCGTCACCCGGACCAGCCGCCCGAACCCGTCCCGCTCGATCCGGGTGACGCCGCCGGACGGACACGTGATCGCGACCGGCAGCCCCGCCCCGTCGCAGTCGACGACGGTGGTGGCGCCGACCGGGTCGGTGATCCGGGCGACCGCGCCGGTGTCGTGGTGCCGGTACGTGGTCCGCGCGCCGGACGGATCGGTCACGGCGGCGACCCTGCCGCGGCCGTCCCACGCCTGCCTGGTGACCGACCCACCCGGATGGTGCACGGCGACGGGCTGTTTCGGCGCGCCGTAGTCGACGGTCAGTGTCTCTCCGTCGGGGCGGACGATGCAAGCGACGTCCCCGTCCGGGGTGTAGGTGTAGCTGGTGACGGCGCCGTCCGGGGTGCGGACCCGCAGCGGCTCGCGCCGGTCGTTGTAGTCGGTGTGGGTGTGCCCGCCCGCCGGGTCGATCAGGTCCCGCAGCCGCAGGTCCGTGTCGAAGCCGTGGGTGGTGGCGGCGCCGAGGGAATCGGTGACGACGGTGACCCGGCCGGCGGGCAGCTCGCGGTAGTCGAAGCGGCAGTTCATGATTCCCGCGGTGCCGCGCTGCTCCACCACCCGTCCGGATGCGTCGTAGCCGTTGTCCATCCGGGTGCCGTTGGAGTCGACCCACGCCAGCATCCGGCCGTCGGCGTCGTACTCGTAGCGGGTGGTGCCGCCGTCCCCGGTCGTCACCGAGGTGAGATCGCCGTCGGTGTACCCGAACTCGCGTACCGTCACGGTCGCGTCGCCGTCCACCACGGCCAGCGCCGTCACCCGGCCCGCCGCCGCGGTGACCCGCACCCGGTAGCCGCCGGAGTGCACGACCTCCGTCGGCGCGCCGTCCGCGTCGTGGCGCAGCAGGATGCGATTGCCGTGCCGGTCGGTGATCGCGCTGATCGCCACGTTGCCGAGCGCCGAATCGAGTCCCGCCAGCTCGGGTTTCGGCGCGAAGTGCCAGCTGATCCGGCGGTCCGGGTCGTCGATCCGGTAGCCGCCCGCCTCGGTGCGGGTCAGCGGCCACCGCTGCCCGGACGTGGGCAGCACCGCCGCGCCGACCTCCGGGTGCGGGTAGCTGAGCATGACGCCGTCCTCGGCGAGGAACGTGACGCCCGCGTCCTCGACGACCACCCGCAGGTCGAGGGTCGCGGACCAGCTCCGCCCGAACCAGCGTCCGAACCGGTGGGTCGACCGGTGCCGCCGCCGCAGCACCAGCGGCAGCACCCCCGGCAGGGTGAGATCGGTTTCCGGGAGCAGGAATTCGCCGGTCGCCACGTCGACGGGGTCGCCGCCCTCGGTGTTCTGGTGGCCGGTCCGGTCGGCCTCGACACCGCGGTCGGTCGCGGCCTGGTGGGCGCCGCCGTCCGCGTCGGCGAGCTGCTGCGGGGTCGGCGTCGGATCGGGCCGCGGCTCCGGTCCCGGCGCCGCGGGGTCGGCGGAGGCGGGCGTGGTGTCCGGCGGCGGGTCCGCGGCATGATGCCCGTCCGGCGTGCGGTCGGCGAGCCGGGCGGTGTCGGCCAGCGTGTCGGCGGCGTCCACGATGTGCTCGGTCCCGCGCACCGCGGCGGCCCCCACCCCGCCGACGCCGCCGGTCGCGGCGGTGAGCAGCGCGTCCCCGGCGAGGCCACCCGACACCTCGAACGGGTGCTCCCGCAGATCCGTGAGCATCGCGGAGACGACGGCGCCCGGGTCGGAGGCGGCGACGAACAGTCCCGCGGTCAGTTCCGACAGCGCGGCCGCGTACTCGGCTGTGTGCGTCAGGTTGTAGCGGTCGGCCGGGTTGACCTGCCGCACGAACCCGGCGATGCCGCTGAGCGAGGTGACCAGACCTGCCGTGAAGTTCACCTTCGCCGTCTCGCCGACCGCGAGCAGGTCGGTGACGTCGGCGGCGAGGCGTTCGGTGAACGGCGGTGCGGTCGGCGCCGCCGCGGTGACCTCCGCCAGCCGGGCCGCGATCCGCGCGGCGACCCCGTCCCGCTCGGCGCGGGCGCCGCGGAGCATCGCGGCCGCGGTCGTCTTCGCCGCGTCGGGCGCCGCGGCATCGTTCCCGGCGGCGGCCTCGGCGCGGCCGGCCGCCCGCCACACCGCGACCGCGTCCGCCGCCCGCCCCTGCGCGGCCGCGACCGCGTGCCCCCACCCGGTGAGCGCGTCCCCCGCCGCCGTCATCGCGTCGGCCGCGGCGTGCCACAGGCCCGGCTGCCGGTCGTACACGGCGTCGAACGCGTCGGCGGCGCTGCCGGTCCAGCCCGCGGCGTCGACGGCGGCGAACGAGTCCCCGGCCCCGGCGATGCCGGACGCCAGGTCGGCGAGGGCGGCTGCCGCGTCGGCGATCGCCGCCGGATCGCCGCGCACCAGGTCCCGCGGATCCTCCGACTGCCCGAGCTCGAGCTCGTCGACGGCGCCGCCGGTGGCGTCGGCGATCCGGTCGCCGAGCCCGGCCAGGGTGTCCGCGCCGACGCCGCGGGCGAGCCGCGCCGCCCCGTCGAGTCCGGCGTCGACGGCCTGGCCGACCGTCTCGGCGGCGGATTCGGCAGTGTCGGTGAGGAACTCGCCCGCCGCGTCGACAGCGCCGGTCGCGTCGTCCCAGGTGTCGCTGAGCCAGCTCACGGCGCCTCCCCGGCGACGATGCCGGACACGACGGCCGCGTCCGCGCCGATCGACCGGTACGCCTCGGCGAACGCGTCGACGCTGTAGTCGGGGCTGCGGACGTGGTTGATCGGGTTGTCGGCGAGGGTCTCGCCCCAGCCGCGGGCGGCGATCTCCGCCTCGCTCAGGTGCGGGTCGCCGACGACGTCGGACCACACCGTCTTCAGCATCGTCGCCGCGGCCTGCTCCATGTCGTGGTAGCGGCCCGCGTTCAGGTCGAGGGTGCGGGCGATCGAGTTCGCGGCCTGCACCAGATACCGCACACCCCACGACCACCGTTCGACGCAGTCCTCGAACGCGGTCTGCACGTCGCGGTGCCCGGCCTCGAGCGGGGACAGCGCGAGCAGCGAGAATCCGCGGCCCGACGCCGCGGTCTCCCCGATCCCGAGGTCGGCGAGCACACCGGTGATCGCGGTGATCCCGGCAGCCGCGTCGACGAGGACCTGCGGCTCGACCCGGAGTTCGCCGCTCACGGTGCGTCCGGCGGGAACGCCATCGGTGTTGGACCCGCGGCGTCGACCACGACGCCGGTCGGCCGGGGCAGGGCGGCGGCGATCTCGTCGAGGACCCGACCACCGGGCAGCGCGCGGTATCGGGCAAACGCCGCGGCGCCGCGCGCGTCGAGGTAGGCGGCGTACTGCGCCTCGCCAGTGAACACGCACAGCCAGTCGACGCCGCGGACGGTACTGATCAGCAGCCGGTCGTCGGGGGTGACGGGCAGCAGCACCGGCGCGTCCCGCAGCGCCGCGGTCAGCTGGCCCGGATGCCCGAATCCCTGCCGGAATGCCTCGATCTCGGCGCGCCACCGCGCGCAGCCGTCAGCACTGTCCCCCATGTCAATCCCCCCGGATCGCTGCGCTCCCCCACGGCGCGCCCGGTCAGCATAGCGGCCTCGGCGCCGCTGCGGTCAGTCCCGCCAGTACCCCATCCACTCGTCCCACTCGGGACTGTCGGTGAGCGCGGTGTCCGCGCGCGCCAGCTCGCGCAGGCCCCGCACGACCCACTGCAGGTAACGCAGGTGCAGCGCGTCGGCGTGCGCGCGGGGGCCGGGGAGCGGCGGGCGCAGGTGCAGCAGCAGCTGCATCACGTCGGCCGCGGTGAATCCCTCGGGGATGAGGCGCAGCGCGCGGTCGTGGGCGATGAGACGCTCCAGCCCGGACCGCAGGTCCTCGGACGCGGCGGCGAGCTCCTCGTCGATGAGTCTGCCGACGTCCGGCGGTCGCAGGATCGGCCCGGTGGCACCGGTGATCTGCCGGGACAGGAAGGTCGCGACGGCGCCCGACGGTTCGCCGCCGCGCGCGGCCTGCGCTGCGGCGGCGCACTCGTCGGCGACGGCGTGGACGAGGAGCCCGGCCTCCCGCACCCCCTGCAGGTGCAGCGCCCCGACCAGGTCCTGCTTGGTCGGGTAGCGCCGATAGATCGATCCGATCCCGACGCCCGCGTGGCGGGCGATGTCGGCCATGGAGGCGCCGTGCCCCTGGGCGGAAAACACCTCGCGGGCGGCGGCGAGCACGGCCAGGTCATTGGACCGGGCCTCCCGCTGCCGGCCGGACAGGGGACGACCCGGTTCGGAGGACGCGTGCATGGCGCTCAGTGTAAGGGCCGTTCCGGCGTGCTACCTTTCAATCGGAACGAACATTCCGTTCCGATTGAAATCTGAGCCACGCGCACCGAAAGCGAGCACGCCATGCCACCCGAGACGATCCCCGACCGAACCGAGGCCGCGGCGCCCGCGGCCGTCCCCGACCATCACCGGGTCGCGCACCCCGGACTGTTCATCTTCGCGTTGAGCGCGGTGGTGTTCGCGTTCTCGCTGATGCAGACGCTCGTCGTGCCCGCCCTGCCGACGATCGGCCGCGACCTCGGCGCGACCGCGCAGGGCACCGGGTGGATCCTCACCGCCTTCCTGCTCGCCGGCGCGGTGCTCTCCCCCGTCGTCGGAAACCTCGGGGACCGATTCGGACACCGCCGCGTGCTGCTCGCCGCGGTGCTCGTCTTCGCCGCCGCGACCCTCGTCGCCGCGGCGGCCCCGAATCTCGGGGTGCTGCTCGCGGCGCGGGTGGTGCAGGGCGTCAGCACCGCCACCTTCCCGTTGGCGCTCGCCCTCGCCAGGGACCTGCTGACCGGGCGGCAGTTGGCGACGGCGTTCGGCTGGATTCCGGGGATGGTGGGCCTCGGCGCCGGCATCGCGCTGGTGCTCGGCGGGGTAGTCGTTGACGCGTTGTCGTGGCGCTGGCTGTTCGTCGTCGCCGCGGCGCTGATCGTCGCGTCGGCCGCGGCGGTCGCGGTGTGGGTGCCGCGCGGCGGGTCGCCGCGGGCGGCCGGATCGACCGACTGGCCCGGGACGATCCTGCTCACCGCCGGACTCGTCGGCGTGCTGCTCGCGGTGTCGCAGGGCGGCGCCTGGGGGTGGGCGTCGCCGTCAACGATCGGTGTCGGTGCCGCGGGTCTCGTCCTGCTCGGCCTGCTGATCCGCGTCGAATTGCGCAGCGCCGCACCGGTGGTGGACGTGCGGACCTTCCGACACGGCGCGCTCGCGCTGGTCAGCGTGCTGACCGTCGTCATTGGGTTCGTCCCGTACGTCTGCTACGTCGCGCTGCCACTGCTTCTGCAGGCGCCGACCAGCACCGGATTCGGGCAGGGCATGAGCGTGACCGTCTCGGCCGTGACGATGCTGCCGAGCGCCGTCATGGTCTTCGTCGGCGGCCGGGTGACGCCCGCGCTGGTCGCCCGGTGCGGCGGTGGCGGCACCGCGGTGATCGCCGCGGCGGTGATGGCGGTCGGTGCCGCCGGGCTCGCGCTGTGGCCGACCACCTGGGGCGTGGTCGTCGGGTTCGCGGTCTTCGGCATCGGCAACGGGATCGGGTACGCGATCTGCGCGCAACTTGTCGTGGCCCTGTCGCCTGCGGCGGAGACCGCCGCCGCGGTCGGACTGAACAGTGTGGTGCGGACGGTCGGGTCAGCGGCCGCGGCACCGGTGGTGACGGCGGTGCTGGCGATGGGCGCCGTCGCGGGCCACCCCGCCTACCCGTACTCGCTGGCGTTCTGGGTGGCGGCGGCCAGCAGCCTCGTCGGCGTCGCGGCAGCGGTCGCCCTCGTCGCCCACTCCCGCAGGGCCTGACGACCTGGGCCGTCGACGCCGCGGCGGCCGTCGTGTCGGTGCACGCCGGTACCGTCCGCATCGACGATCGTCACGCAGGAGGGGGCCCCGATGTCCGACGGACAGGCATTCGACAGCGCGGTCGACGGTGCGTGGCGGGAGTTCCGCACCGCCCTCGCCGACCGGCTGGCGCTGCTCGAGCACGACGACACGCTGGTGCTCGGGGCACTGTCGGTGGACCGGTCGACGCTGCTGGTGACGGTGGACTTCTGGCGGGCCGGTATGCACCTCGTCTGCACCGCCCGCCATGACGATCTCGCGGTCGACAGCGTCCTGTTCGACGCGGCCCGCGCAGGCGGGTGGGACGAGGATCCCGGGCACCCGGACCAGGTGACGCTCGAGGTGCCGATCCGGCAGGTCGACCGCGCGGCCGCGGCATCGGTGACCATGCTGCGGGACATCGCGGGCCTCACCCATCCGAGCTTCGTGCACGCCCGCACCGGCGCCGGCCCGGCCGCCCTGACCGCGGCGATGGCGGACGCACCGGTCGAGCCGGCGCCGATGACGCTGCCCGAACTGGAGCACCCGGCCGACCCGCGCGAGCTGCGGGAGGCGGTCGCGCGGACGCTGGCCTGGAAATACGGCACCCCGCCGATCACCGACGAGGACGACGACTTTCCCGTCACCCTCGACGGATTCGCCGGATATGTGCTCCCCCATCCGAAGCAGCCGCAGGTCCGGATCCTGGTGCCGCTGCTGCGGGAGGTCACCGGACGCACCCGCGCCGCCGAGGTGCTCGCCGACCTCAACGCGGAGCTGACCTTCATCCGGCTGACGCTGACCGCCGATCAGATCAACGCCGTCATCGACCTCCCCGGGTCGCCGTATGCCGGCGCGCAGCTGAGCGATCATCTCGACCGGATGACCACCTTCCTGCGCACCCTCGACGACCGGTTCGAGCGGCGGCTCGGCGGCAGATTCTGTGACGACTCCCGCGCGGCGGCGCGCGCGCAGCCCGACCGGGACTCCGCCGACGACCTGCCGGCCGGGCTGCTCACGCTGATCCAGTTGGACGCCACCGGAACCGGGACACTGGATGCCGGTCAGGTCGCGCAGGTGTGCGACCACGACCGGGACACGATCCTGCGCTACCTCGACATCTGTGAGGAGCAGGTCTACGAATGGCGGGAGTCGGGTGTCGCGGCACGCGGCGCAGGCGACGACGAGGAGGCCGGGGCGTGCGATCACGAGATGGCGGGCTGGCAGGCCACCGTCGACTCGCTCCGCGCCGCCCTGCGGGTGGTCGCGCTCGGCCCGCCGAGCCCGCGCCAGATGGAATTGTTCAACACCGACCAACCAGACCCGTTCGACTGACCGCGACCGGTTGCCGACCTCGGGTGGGCGGGGTCAGCGACCCGGATCGATCGCCGCGAACCGCTCCTCGCCGCGCTGCTCCGCGGCCGCGTACCGCGCCTCGATCCGCTCGAACACCTCCCGCATCGCCTCCACCTCCGCGATGTGATCGGTCAACGCCTGCACCATCGAATAGTCGCCGCCGACCGCCTTGCGACTGAACTTCGTCGCCAATGCGATGCCGCTGGGGAAGGTGCCGAATCCGTCGAGGCGGCCAAGGGAATATGCCTTCTCCCGAAGTGCAACAAGGTGATTGACGAATTCTGCGCAATGCACTGCACAGCGGGCAGCTGCACCTCGATCCAGGAGGAGTCGTCCACTATCTGCGTCCTCCGCCAGGGAAGACCATTCCGCACTGTCGTTCATCGAGACTCCTTGTGCTACTTCGGAAGATGCGGCAGCAGGCCTTTGACCAGGCCGAGAACTTCGCCGCACACATCACCGACGTGTGCGCCGGGCGCGGCAATCGACAACGAGAACATCGCGGACGCGCCGGCGACCACTGTCGCCACATCACACCTAGTCTGCTGCACATCGTCGACGTCCCGGAACGACAAAGCCGGGCGGCCGTCAAGATCGACCGACCGGAAGTCGACGAAGTCGGGGTTCCGTCGAATCTCGTCGAGAGTGCGTCCGGTCGCGTAGACGGTCAGGAATTCGGATTCATCGTTGTTCCATCCGCATATGTTCCATCCCGGCTGGTGCACCCCGAGAATGTCCCGCGACTCGGTGGCCGGATCCATCCCGACCGCACGGATCGCGTCGTCGGGAATGTCGTCGCACGGATCGAACGCCGGGTTGCTGGCGGTGGGCTGCTCGGGCCCCGCCTCCCCGCTGACCGTGCCGCACCCGGCGACCGCCACCGCGGCCGCCGCGAACAGCAGTATCCCCACCGTCCTCATCCGTCACACCCCCATGCAGAATGTCCGCTCACAGTACCCAGACGCGGCGGGTCCGCTGCTGGTTCCGTCCGTCACTCGGCACCGTTGTTGTCGGCCGGGCACGCTACCGTGGTCGGCGACCGCTACCGCGCTCACCAGCGAAGAGGAACCATGACCGACCAGGACGACCAGCCGTTGCAGCTCGACGGGGCTTTCGCCGTCGCCACCGAGGACCGCGACCAACTGCACACGCTGTGTGTGCGGGCATTGACCGAGTTGCTCGGCGAGGCACCGGAGACCGACGAGGACGGTGACATCGTCATCCCCGTGCACGGCTTCGGGGTGTTCGTCACGGTCGCCGACGACGGCCCGCAGTTGCACGTGTGGGCGTCCCTGCTCGACGGGCTCACCGACGGCGACAAGGCCGCCGACCAGCTGGTCGGGCTGGCGCACGAGTGGCCGCGGCTGCGCTTCGTCCTCGACGACGGGCACCTGCTTGCGTCGACGATCCTGGACGCAGACCCGTTCGCCCCGCAGCACCTGCTGAATCTGGTCGACGAGCTGCACGACCTCACCCACGAGCTGGACGACGACTTCGCGGCCCGGTTCGGCGGCACCCTCGACTGCGATGCCGACGACGACAGCTACGCCGGTGAGTGCGGCGCCGGCGGCTGCGGCTGCGGCGACTGCGGGTGTGGCGACGCAGCCGAGGCCGGAGATCTCGGGGACAGCATCCCGGTCGGCGCCCCGCAGCAGTAGCAGCGGCAACCACCGGACCTGCGGCCGGTGCGGCACCCTTCGGGGCGCCGCACCGGCCGTCCCGTCAGACCACGTTCCACAGGTAGCGCCCCTCGGGTTCGTCGATCCAGCCGCGGATCAGGTCGATCGCCCGGTTGCGGAACGCCGTGGTCGGGCGCACCGCGACCCGCTGCGCCGGGTCGAACGCGATCCAGCCCAGCTGCACGGTCAGCGCCGCGACCAGTCGCTGCACCAGCCCGAACGTGTGGTCGGCGTCGTCGAGTCCGGGGTCGGCGAGCAGCCCGATCCGGACCGCATCGTCGATGATGGTGACCCGCAGCCCGATCGCCGGGTCGACCAGTGAGGCGAGTCCCTCGAAGTCGCCGTCCACGACGCCGGGGTGCACGGACCGCACGCAGTCGGCGACGAGTTCGGGCAGCGTCGGATCGTCGGCCCTGATCCGTGCGAACTGGTTGCGGCCCAGGTCGAATGCCGCGTCGAATTCGCGGTCGAGTTGGTAGTCGTCGTGCCGCGGCACCACGAACACCGCGTATTCGACGGGGGCGGGTCCGTTCACCTCCCGCACCGCCACCTCGTTGTCGATCACCTCGATGCACCACCGGGCACCGTCCTGCCCGGTCGCGACGACGGTCCCGGTGAGGGTGTGGTCGAAGGTGAAATGTGCCAGCTGGGGCGGGAATTCGCAGGCGCTCTCGTAGCGCATCTCGTTGCGGAGGAACGCGCCGGGCCGCAGGAACGTGTCGATCAGGTAGGTCATCCACCCCGACGAGCGGTAGAACTTCTCGTGGCCGTTCCATTCCAGCGCGGAACCGTCCGCGGTGGGCACCCACTGGCAGTTCAGCGCGGGCTGCCCGTAGGGCGGATTGTTCTGCAGCGCGATGTCGAGGTGCTCGTCGGTCGCGTCGCCGAGCGCGTACGGACCGGCGGGGCGCCGCATCCTCCGGCTCCGCGCGAACCGGGTCAGATAGTCGCGTTCCGCCTCGTTCAGCGGGGGATCGATCCGGATCTGGCCGGTGAATTCGGTGGTGTACCCCATGTGCGCCTCCCCAAGGTGTGTGTACCTGGTTCGATGCGCCGTCCACGGCTACGGTTCCCCCGACTTCCTCGGCTGTGGACAATCAGCACGCTCACCCCAGCCGCAGCCCGCTCGCCCGCCGCACCCGCCGCCGCACGCCGGCGCGGACGGCGTCCTCGGTGCCGATGATCCGCACCCGGTCCTTGGCCCTGGTGATCGCGGTGTACAGCAGTTCCCGGGTCAGCAGCGAGGACCGTTCGTCGGGGAGGATCACCGACACGGTGCCGTACTGGCTGCCCTGACTGCGGTGGATGGTCATCGCGTACACGGACTGCACCGACGAGATCCGGCTCGGGTGCAGCAACAGCGGGTCCCCGCCGCGACCGAACGCGGCGACCAGGTCGCCGCCGCCTTCCTCGCCGTCGCCGCCCCGCACGACGACGCCGGTGTCGCCGTTGTAGATCTTCGCGTCGTAGTCGTTGGCGGTCACCAGCAGTGGGCGGCCGGCGGTCCACGCGTCGGGGTCGAGGCGGTGCCCGGTCGCGGTGCCGATCCACTCCAGCGACGCCCGTTCCCACCACGCGACGCCGAACGGTCCATCGCGGTGCGCGCACAGCAGTCGGTGCCGCTCGGCGAGTTCCAGTGCCGCCGCCACGTCCCCCGCCTCGGCGGCGGCCGTCACCTCCGCTGCGGTGTCGAGCACGTCCCGGCGCAGCGCGTCGAGGTCGTCGGGGGCCAGGAATTCGATTCGGTCGCTGCCGGAGTTGAGCAGGTCGAGGACCCGGTCGGGTTGGTCGTCGCGGACCGCGTCGGCGAGGGCCCCGATCTCCTCGTCGAATCGCCACCCGCGGGTGAGCCGGACGATGCCGCCGCGCACCCGGTCCCGTTCGCCGTCGTCCCACCCGTCGGCGTCGAGGTCGGCGCCGACGACGGCGGGCAGCACGGGATTGGCGGCCGCGGTGACGGGCCGGTCGACGAGGTCGGCGAGAACGGCCCCGGCGTCGACCGACGCGAGCTGGTTCGGGTCGCCGACCAGGATCAGCCGGGCCTGCGGTCGTAGCGCCTCGAGCAGCCTGCACATCATGGTCAGCGACACCATCGACGTCTCGTCGACGACGATCACGTCGTGCGGCAGGTGGTTCCCGGCGTGGTAGCGGGGACCGCGATGGCCCCACCCGAGCAGCCGGTGCAGCGTGGACGCGGACAGCGATTCCGGCAGCGCGAGCCGGTCCCGGTGCTGGTGCACCGATTCCTGCAGTCGGGCGGCGGCCTTCCCGGTCGGGGCGGCGAGCCCGATCCGCAGCGTCGGCCCCTGCAGCCGCAGCAGCATCGCGAGCACCCGGGCGACGGTGTGGGTCTTCCCGGTACCCGGACCGCCCGCAATGACGGCGGTGCGGTGGGTGGCGGCGACCGCGACCGCGACCCGCTGCCGGTCCGGCGCGTGCTCCGGAAACAGGTCCGCGAGACCCGCGCGCAGTTCGGCCGCGTCGACGTCCGGGTGATCGCCCACGCGGGAGTCGAGCACCCGCCGGACGGTGTCCTCCTGCCGGTGGTACTTCTCCAGGTACAGCAGCGGGCCGCCGACGGTGTCGACGAGCCGCAGCGGCCGCAGCGGGCCCGCCTCGCCGCCGACGACGAGCGGGCTGACCCGCAGCGCGGCGAGCAGGTCCGCCGGGTCGGGCCACGGCAGCGCGTCCAGGTCGACCTCGGTGCCGTCGTCGGCGGCGACGGCGTCGACGCCGATGTCGCGAATGCCGCCCACGTCCAGGCACACCGATCCGGAGCGGACCGCGCGGACGGCCAGCGCCGTCGCCAGCACCGCCGCCTCGGACGTCTCACCGGCGAGCTGCGCGAGCCGCACCGCGACGTGCACGTCCGCGGCGCCGAGGACACCGGCCTCGTTGAACACCCGCAGCGCGCCCTTGCCGCGCTGCGCAATCCGCGCGTCGGTCATGGTGTCTCCCCCCTCGGATGAAGGACACGTTCACCCGGTCTGACGGGCTGAAGGTTCCCTTCACCCCGGTCCGGGTGGCCGGCGAGCAGGTCGGACAGCCGGGTCACCAGTTCGGCGGGCGGGTGCCAGTCGAATACGCCGCACCCGGCCGGGGTGTCGGGTCCGGCCATGCCGCGGACGAACAGGTACTGCACGCCGCCGAGGTGCACCGCCGGGTCGTATCCCGGCAGCCGCCACCTCAGGTAGCGGTGCAGGGCAACGGAATACAGCAGGGCCTGCAGCGGGTAGTGCGAGCGCATCATCTCCGCGGCCATCGAATCCCTGGTGAAGTGCGCGGTGCTGACGTCGCCGGGCGCGATCCGGTTGGTCTTGTAGTCCACCACCACGAACCGCGGACCGGGAAGCCGCAGCACGGCGTCGATGCTGCCGGTGAGGTAGCCGCGCAGCGGCGCCGCCCCCAGCTCGGCCAGCAGGTCGGGGTACGGGGCGAGCACATCACCGGCGGGCAGGTGCCTACGCAGCAGCGTCACCACGCCCGCGAGCGTCACCCGATCCGCGGCGTCGCCGTCCGGCGCTCGGACCGGATGGTCCAGCGGCAGTTCGAAGTCGAGTTCCGGCAGCCGGTCGGCAGGCGCGATCGAGGCGAGGGTGCGGCCCACCGCCGGAGCCGCCAGCGGTGTCGCGAGGACCGGCATCAGCGCGTCCGCCAGCGCGTCCGGGTCGACCCCGGAGAATCCGGCGGTCACCTCGTCACGGCACCGCTGCCGCACCTCGGCGGCGAGGTCCGCGGCGGCGGTGTCGACGTACTCGAGGACGGCGTGCACCAGGGTGCCGAACGCCGCGCCGGCGGGCAGCCCGTTCATCGGGGACGGCAGGTGCCCGCGCGCGTGGTCGGCGGCGGGCACCGTCAGCGGCGGATCCTCCGGTTCGTCGCCGAGGTCGGGTTCCTCCGGCTCGCTCGCCGCAGGCGCGAGCGCATGCGCGGCCGCGGTGATCGCCGTATAGGAGGTGCGGCGCCAGTCCGCGTCCAGCGCGCGGTCGAACCGGGCCGCGGTCAGTGTCTCGGCGCGCTCGGCCTGCGGCGCCCACGTCCCGGCCAGGACCGGGCCGGGCGGCACCGCCTCCACCCAGATGCCGGGAACACCGTCCGCCCACCGGGAGAACTGGTGTGCCACCTCGGGATCCGCGGGGACCCGCAGTCCGCGCGGCACCTCGGCGGTGCCGGGGGCGCGGGCGAGCAGCATTCGGTGCAGCGGCGCCGACGACGTCGACGCGGACGGCGCCCACCACAGCACCAACGCACACTTGGCGCGGGTCAGCGCCACGTACAGCAGCCGAAGATCCTCGCCCGCCTCCTCCTCGTCGTGCCGCCTGCGCCGATCCCCGTAGTCGGGGCCGTCGGGGCCGCCGACGTCGAGGATGCGGGTGTGCGCGTCGTCGTGCAGCAGCAGCCGGACCGGGGTCGGGTTCTTCGCGGCGTCCCACCCGTACGGCACGTACACGATCGGGTATTCGAGCCCCTTGGTGGCGTGCACCGTCGCGATCTGCACCGCCGCGGCGTCGGAGTCGAGGCGTCGGCTGCGGTCGACGGTCCCGGACGTGGGGTCGCGCATCCGGTCGGTCAGCCACCGGGTCAGCGCGGTCAGCCCGAGGCCCTGCCCGACGGCGACCTCCCCGAGCAGCTGCGCGATGTGCCGCAGGTCGGTCAGCCTTCGTTCCCCGCCGACCCGCCCCAACAACCGCTTCTCCAGCGCGCCCCAGGCGGCGAGCCGCTCCACCATCGCCGCGAACCCGGCGGTCGCGAACACCCGCGCGAACTCGCGGATCCCGCCACCGATCCGCGCGACCAGCTCGTCCCCGCCCGCGTCGAGGTCGGTGGCGGTGCGGCCGAGCAGCGGCGTCAACGCGGCGAGCCGCACCCGGTCCGCGCGGTGCGGCTGCTCGAGCGCCTGCAGCACCCACAGCCAGTCCTGCGCGGCGGGGGTGACGAACACGCTCAGCCCGCCGACCGTGACCGCCGGGATCCCGGCCCGGTCGAGCGCGTCGTGAACGAGGGTGATCTGCCGGTTGGTGCGGACCAGGACCGCAATGTCCCCGGGCAGGACCGGACGCGGCCCGGCACCGAGCGGGTCGTCGGCACCGAGATCGATGACGGCACCGCCGTCGACAACCCCGCCGTCGCCCACACTGGCGGCACCGCCGTCGCCCACACTCGCGGCACCGCCGTCGCCCACACTCGCGGCACCGCCGTCGCCGGGTCGCGCGCCCGACACGAGCCGCACGATGTCCGCGGCGACGTCGTCGGCGACCCGGGAGCGGAGCGCGGCGACGGCCGGGAACCCGCTCTTGCCCAACGGTCCGGCGCCGGCGCGGGTCAGGTGGCGCAGGCGGATCGGCGGAACCCCCGTCACCCGTGCGGGTTTCACGGCCGACACGGGATGCACGACAATGCCGGGATGCCCGAGAGCGGCCCCGCCCTGCACATGCGCCAGCGCGGCGAGCAGTGGTCGGTCGCTGCGCCAGTTGGTGGTCAGTTCGAGGGTGCGGGACTCGGTGACCGCGTCCAGGTAGGCGAACACCTCCGCGCCGCGGAACGCGTAGATGGCCTGCTTCGGGTCGCCGACCAGGATCAGGGTGACGTGCTCGTGGAAGGCGGCGCGCAGGATCCCCCACTGCTGCGGGTCGGTGTCCTGGAACTCGTCGACCAGCACGACGTCGTAGCGTTCCCGGACCCGGCGGCGCGCGTCCGCCCCGTGCTCCGCGTCGGTGAGGACACCGTGCAGCAGAGCGGGCAGGTCATCGAAGTCGCGGACGCCCGCCGCGCGTTTACGCCGACACACCTCGTCGCGGACATCCTGCGCGAACGCGACGGCGTCACCAGCGGCGGCGGTGCCGCCCATGTCACCGGCCGTCCCATCGGCGCCGGTCGGGGCGAGGACGGCCTGCGGGTCGAAAATGGCGGCCCGTGCGGCCTTTCGGGCCTCGTCCGGGGACAGCGACGGCTGCGGTTCCCTGCCGAACCGGGCGAGGTACAGGTCCGAGATGGTCTGGTCGATCAGCTCGGTGGCCTCCTCCACGAGCTCGGTGTCGGGGTCGCGCTCACCCGCGATGCCGATGCCGTCGAGCATCCGCTGGCAGAAGCTGTGGGTGGTCGCGATGGTGGCCGCGTCGAAGTTGGACAGGGCCTGCAGCAGCCTGCGGCGGCGCAACGCCACCGTGTCGGGGTCGGCGGCCGCGAGGAACGGCACCAGCGGGTCGCTGCTCGCCGCCGGATCGGCGAGCCCGGCCGCGACACCGGCGAACCGGTCGCGGGTGCGTTCGCGCAGCTCCTTGGTCGCGGCGCGGCTGAACGTCACCAGCAGCAGCCGCTCCGGGTCGACGCCGCGTTCGGCGACGTACCGGACGGCGAGCCCGACGATCGCGTACGTCTTGCCGGTCCCGGCGCTGGCCTCGAGCACCGTCGTCCCGGACGGCAGGTCACCGAGCAGGTCGAACGCGGCCCGGTCCGCGACGGGGGCGTTCACGACGCACCCATCGTCTCGGCGGCGAGCAGCGGTTCCCACAGCGCGCGGGCCAGGTCCCCGAACCGGGTGCCCTCCGTCCCGCTCGCGCGGGTCGCGGTGAGCACCGTGAGCGGGGCGTCCGCGCCGTACAGGTACGTCACGTGTCTGTCCTTCCCGTCGCCGAAGGCGCTGCCCCATTCGTTGGCCGCGGAGTCGAGCGCCGACTCGACCGCGTCGCCGTAGGCGCGGCGCGCCGCATAGGCGGCGGTCGCCGCGGTCGCGATCGGGAGCGGCGCCCGAAGGCCGCTGTCCCGCAAGGTGATCAGCGAATCGAGCTGCGCACGCGCGTCGGCGGGGGCGACGAGGTGTGATCGCCACGCCGTCGGCCGCCGCACCGGCCCCTTGCCGATCGTGTCGGCGCGCCACCGCCGGTCCGGTTGGGCGGCGGACAGCGCCAGCAGCTGCACCCAGGCGGTGAGCCGATGCTTCGGACCCAGCTTGGAGAAGGTGGTGCGGGCGACGACGTCCTCGTGGACGCCGTCGACGCTGCCCGTCAGCCGGCGTCCGTCCCCGAGGTCGAGGTCGACGTCGACGGTGCCGGGGCGTCCGGGCATCCGCCCCGCCGACGCCAACACCCGCACCGCCTCCTCGATGTCCTCGAGGGCGCGGCCCCCCAACGCGGCAGGGGGCAGGGTGCCGCGGCGCCACTCGGCTGCCCGGAAGTCGGCGACGGCGGTGGGGAAGTCCCGGTCGTCGGCGAGGATCGCGGTGAGCATCCGTTCCCCGATCGACCACCTGGCCAGCGAGTCGAGCTCCAGGTCGAGGGCATCGGCGATCTCCTCGTCGAGGTCCGCGATCCGCACCCCGAGCCGCTGCCGGAGGAACCCCTGCGTCGGGTGCACGACGAACGCGATCAGCTCGGCCAGGTCCACGTCCCCGGGCGCCAGCGCAGGCAGCGGCTCGGGCAGGAACCCGCGGTCGGGGGCGGCGGGACGTTGCGCGGACATGGCCCCGGCCAGGGCGGCGGTGTCGAAGCTGAACGGGCGCGGGCCGCGGAAGTTGCGGGCGTCGAACGGCTGCAGCGGGTGCGTGGTGACCACGGCCGCGGGCCGCCCGACCATCGCGTCGAGCACGTCCCGCACCTCGCTGAGCGGGATGGCGGGTGGCCGCGTCACCCCGCTGACGGGATCCATCCCGGTGTAGAACAGCAGCAGCCGCTCCCCCGCAGCGCCGATCGCGTCGAGCAGCAGCTGCCGGTCCTCGCTGCGCGGATCCCGCTCCCCCGGCAGCGGGGTGCGTCCGAGGACGTTGTCGCCGTCGACTCCGGGACTGCGCGGAAATGCCTCGTCATCGAGGCCGAGCAGCGCCACCACCCGGTGCGGCACCGACCGCATCGGCACCATCGTGCACACCGTCAGCTCGCCGGTCCGGAAGTTGGACCGGGTCGGCCTGCCCGCGAGCCGCGACGCGAGCATCGCCCGCACGTCCGCCAACCGCAGGTCGGCCGCGCCGTGCTCGATCGCCGCCGCCAGTTCCCGATGCGCCTGCCCGAGCTGCCAGGCGTCCCGCTCGCGCACGTCGACGAGCAGGTCCAGCGCCCGCGTCAGCGCCGCTCCCCACGCCGGGGCCGGTTGCGGGCCCGCGAGCCCCCGCAGGGACACGTCGAGTCGGTCGACGAACTCGGCAAGCTTGCCGGTGAGGTCGATGTCGCCGCTGTCCACACCGTCGAGTGGGAGGGTGAGGCCCAGCCATTCGCCGCCGGTGTCGTCGGTGGCGGCGCCGAGCAGGATCCGGTCCAGCGCCGAGCGGACGGTGTTCTGCGGGAAGTCCGGCAGTCCGTGGGCGGCGCGTTCACGGGGGCCGATGCCCCAGCGGGCGCCGGCCGCGGTGGCCCACTCCCGGAGACGTTCCAGGTCGTCGTCGGAAAACCCGAACCGGCGGCGCACCGGCTCGGCGGCGGCGAGATCGAGGATCTCGCTGGCGGTGACGCGACCGTCAGCGAGGTCGAGGAGGGTGGCCAGCACCGCGAGGACCGGATTGGTCTGGTGCAGGGCACGATCCGCGAGCCGGACCCGCAGCGCGTGCCCGGGATGCCCGATGCCGTCCTGCCCGAACGCGGCCCGGATCAGCGGCGCGTAGGTGTCGACGTCGGGGCACATGATCAGCACGTCGCGGGGTTCGAGGTCGCGGAGCTCGGTGAACAGGTGCAGCAACGATTCGCGCAGCACCTCCACCTGCCGGGCCGGGCCGTGACAGGCGTGGATCTGGATGGTGGTGTCGCAGTCCGCGGGACTCGGTGCGCGGTCCGCGGCGAGGTCGTCCTGCAGGCATCCGAGGAGGGTCGTGGGGCGCAGCGCCGCCGGGTGGTGCCGGTGCACGACGTCGTCGCGGCGCAGCCTGGCCTGCAGCTCGCGGACGTCGCGGCCGAGGCTCGCGAGCAGCGGGTGCGTCACCTCAAACCCGCTGGTGTCGGCGGCGCGGGTTGGCGCGGGAACGGACCGGTCGAGGGCGTCGAACATGGTCGGGCTCGGGTGCGGAACCCACAGGTGCACCTCGCGATTGGCGGACAGCGCGTCGAGCACCTCGAGTTGCGCGGTCGTGAGGCGGGTGGGGCCGAACACCGAGATCCGGTCCGGCAGCCCGGCGATGTCGGGATGCGCGCGGATCCTCGCGCAGGCCGGGCCGAGTCGCTCCGCCGGACTCGCTGCCCCGATCCGGTCCCGCAGCCTGCGCCACAGCTGCGACTGCCAGGCGAGGTCCGCCGCCAGCGCGGCCCCTGCGCCGTCGTCGTCGCGGCCCGCGGCCCAGGCGACGAGCATCGCGGGCCGCTGGTCCCCGTAGGAGCGGAACAGTTCCGCGAGGTGCGCGGCGGTGCCGTAGCGGCGCCCGATCCGATGCCCGCCCGCGTCGCCGTGCCCGAGGTGCCGGGCCAGGACCGCCGCCCACGGTTCGTCGAGGCTCACGTCGACGACGTCGAGCAGTGTCCACAGGACCCGCGCCGGGTGCCACGGGTCGGCGTCCGCGTCGGTCCCGGACGCCGCGGCCAGCGCCTCGTCGACGAGCCGGGTCGGTGACGGGAAGTCGATGTTCGCCGCGACCCCGTCGACACCGTCCGGTGCGGCACCGAGGGAATCCGAAAGCCGTTGCGTCAGCCACCGTTCGACGCCCTTGGCGGGGACGGCGATCACCTCGCGGGTGAACGGGTCGGCGAGGGGTGCGGCGAGAATGGCCGCGAGGGCGTCGGCGAGCGTGTCCGAACGCTCGGCGCGGTGCAGTGTGAGCACGTTCCCCCCTCGATCGGTTCGGTCGAGTCAGGGATACCACAGGCGACCGACACCGCCCCGTCGGCCGCGCGCAGCCGGCGCCGCATCACCCCCGACGCCGCCGGGACGGCCGCCGACGGGCGCCCGCACCAACACCCCTGTGCACCCCCCCGCTGCCGCGTCCACACCCCCGCTGCACGCCCAACACCCCCGCACACGCCGCAACACCCGTGTGCACACGGCCGCCGACGGGCGCCCGCACCAACACCCCTGTGCACACCCCCGCTGCCGCGTCCACACCCCCGCTGCACGCCCAACACCCCCGCACACGCCGCAACACCCGTGTGCACACGGCCGTCGACGGGCACACCCACCCCGCGGCGCGCGGTTACCTGCGTCACAGGATGTCCACCGAGTGGGCACCCGGGCTGTGCTGCACACCACTCGTGCGGTAGTGATGAACGAAAGGGTTAACCAATTTCACCGGTACAGAGGTAGTGACTATGTCCGACGCAGTGGCCATCGGCGATGGCATCTTCCAGATCACGGTTCCGATGACCCACAATCCGCTGGGCAGCACCCTCGTGTACGCGATGGAGTCGCCGGGCGGCATCGTGCTCGTCGACGCCGGGTGGGACGGCGACGAAGGGTGGGAGGGCCTGACGGGCGGACTCGAATCGGTCGGGCACTCGATCACCGAGGTCGAGGGCGTCGTGCTGACCCACTTCCACCCCGACCACACCGGCCTGTGCGGCCGGGTCCGCGACGCGTCCGGCGCGTGGATCGCGATGCACGAGGCCGACCACGAGATGTTCCGGTTCATGTCGGCGTCCCACGATGCGGTGTGGGTGACCGACCAGCAGGAGAACATGGTTCGGGCCGGCGCACCGCAGGAGCATCGGGACGCGTTCGGGGCGGCCGCGCTGGGCAAGCCCCCGGCCGGTCCCGAATCCGCACCGGACCGCACCCTCACCGACGGGGAGGTCATCGCGCTCGCCGGGCGGAACCTGCGGGTCGCCTTCACCCCGGGCCACACCCCCGGTCACGCCTGCTTCTACCTTGAGGACGCCGACGTGATGTTCACCGGCGACCACGTGCTGCAGAAGACGACCCCGCACGTCGGGAACTTCGTGTACCCGATCGAGGAGCGGGACGCGTTGGCGGAGTTCATGGATTCGCTGCGTCGGGTGCAGTCGATGGGCATTACCCGCGGGCTCGGCGCGCACGGCCTGCCGATCACCGACCTACCGGGGCGAGCGAAGGAACTCGTCGAGCACCACGAGGAGCGTCTGGATCACCTGTATGACGCGTTCGGCGACGACGAGCTGACGCTGTGGCAGGTGGCGGAGCGGATGAAGTGGTACCGGCCGTGGTCGGACTTCCACCCGCTGGCGCGGAACATGGCGGTGTCCGAGGCGGCCGCGCATCTGCGGCATCTGGTGACGCGGGAGCAGGTCGGTCAGGTGCCGGGCAGCGAGCCCGCCCGCTTCGCCCGCCGGTAGCCAGTCGACGCCGGGCCGCGGATACGGTTGCGCGGCCCGGCACCCGCCCGTCACATCGACAGCGACATGCGGGCGACGCCGCGCGCCCAGTCCGGGGTGCCCTCGACCGCGCCGAGCGCCCCGATCATCCGGAGGTAGCGTGCGGTCTCCGCCGCGTCCCAGTACGCGTCGAACTCGGTGACCCTGCTGCCGTCGGCGTTGCGCCACCCCAATGCCGCCAGTCCCTCGGACATCGCGGCCCGCCGTTCGTGTCGAGAGGCGCCTGCCGCGACGGTCAGCAGCAGCAGCCTTCCCGCCTCACGTTCCACCTCGTGCCTGCCGAGCGGGAGCGCGGTGAGGACGTGCTCCCACAGCTGGTTTCGCCGACGCGCCAGCGTCGCACCTCTTTTCGTCAACAGCAGCCTGCCCCGATACTTTCGGGTCAGGCCGAACGCGCGACCGGATTCGAGTAACTCCCGGAACGTCGGATTGCTCACCTCGCGATCGCCGGACCCGACCCACCTTGTGCCCCAGTCGAGTTCGTCGCGGGCCGCGGCAATGACGGCGGGCGGCAGATAGCCGGCCGAGGTCAGGGCGATGCCGTCGGCACCGACCCGGCGCAGCAGCCATTGCAGGTGCACCAGGGCACCGTCGATCATGCTCTCGATCTCCGACCACTCACCACTCTGCAGGTCCGCCCGCTTAAGCAGCGAATGCACGTGGGGTGCAGCGCGATACGGTATCCGCTCGAGAAGCGGCGCGACCCGCGAATCCAGTACCGGCGGATGCAGCCGGAGCGCGTCCCTGGCGGCGACCGCCGCGTCGGCCGCGGCCACGTCGAATGACTCCGGGTCGAAGCCGTAGCCCGCCCATGCGCGCAGCTCGTGATGCTCGGGGTGTCCGACGTCGCCGAGCACGTCCACTAGCCGCTCGTACCCGGGCACACCGCCGCAATCCTCCGGCGGGCAGGCTCGCTCGCCAGCCAGGCAGGACGGGGCGTCCAGCGTTGCGGCCGGGTCGATGTCCTCAAGCACGACGCTGTGCTCCCACCCGTCGCCAAAGTCGTACTCGTAGATCAGCCGGTCGCCGGGGGCGCCGAGCACGTCCTCGAGCCGAACGTCCTCGTCGCACCTGTCGCCGTCGCCGAAGCCGTCCTCGATGCTCTCCCGCATCGAGAACCGTTCCCGCACCACACCGGACGGATCCGGGAGGACCCACTGGTGCAGGTGGGTGTCCGTCCAGCCCATCGCGACCTGGACGGCGACGTGCAGTTCGTGGAGGGTGACGGTGGACGGCACCACCAGCCTGCGCCACACCGCGGGGACGACCCCGCTCAACTCGACCCGCAGGCGGTACGCGGCGATCCGCCGCCCGGCCGGGACTCGCGGCGAGGTACCGATCTCGGCGACGAAGGTGCGCAGCGCCTCGGGGTCGGTGGGCACCACCCGCAGGTGCCGGCCAGGCTCGGAGACTCCCATCTCCCGAGCCTAGAACAGGGCGGGGACAGCGGCACGGCGGCCGCGAACCACCCCGACACACTGGAACGCGTTCTACTATTCGGACATGAGCATCCTCATCGACGACCGCGCCCGCGTCCGGACGCTGACCCTCGACCGCCCGGACGCGCTGAACGCGTTCAACGAAGCGCTGTACGACGCGACGACCGAGGCGTTGCGGGACGCGGCCGAGGATCCGTCGGTCGCGGTGGTCCTGCTCACCGGCAACGGGCGCGCGTTCAGCGCGGGCACCGACCTGCGCGAAATGCACGCCCGCACCAGCGACCCGAACTTCCGCCCCGGCACGCACGGCTTCACGGGCCTGCTCGACGCCCTCGCCGACTTCCCGAAGCCGCTGATCTGCGCGGTGAACGGGCTCGGTCTCGGCATCGGGACCACGATCATCGGCTTCGCGGACCTGGCGTTCATGTCCACCGACGCCAAGCTCAAGTGCCCGTTCACCGGGCTGGGGGTGGCGCCGGAGGCGGCGTCGAGCTATCTGCTGCCCGCGCTGATCGGCAGGCAGAACGCGGCGTGGGTGCTGATGAGTTCCGAGTGGATCCGCGCCGAGCAGGCGAAGGAGATGGGTCTGGTCTTCCAGGTCTGCGCGCCCGACGACCTGATGGAGGTCGCCGTCCGGCACGCGGAAACACTGGCGGCCAAACCGATCTCAAGCCTGATGGCGGTGAAGCAGACGATGACGGCGCCGCTGCGGGCGGAGATCGCGGCCGCACGGGAACGGGAGAACGCCTGCTTCGCCGAGCTGATGGGTGGGCCAGCGAACCTTGAGGCGCTCGTCGCATTCGCGGAGGGCAGGGAGCCGGACTTCACGACGCTACCCGCAGGAGCCTGAGCCGGCGGCCGTCAGCCACGGCGGCAGAGGCAGAACAGGTGCCCCACCGGGTCCCGGTACACCCGGAACGTCGGATGGTCGGCGTCGCCCTCGACGAGCTGGGCCCCCAGCCCCAGCACCCACCGCTCCGCCGCGTCCATGTCGTCGACGATGAGGTCCAGGTGCATCCGGATGCCGTGCGCCGGCCAGTCGACCGGTGTGAAGTCGTGGGCCTGTTGGAACGCCAGCCGCAGCTCACCGGGGCCCTGCAGGATCACCCAGTCGTCCTCGGATCGGGTGAGGCGCCAGCCGAGCACATCGCGATAGAACCCGGCGAGCGCCGCCGGGTCGGGGCAGTCGAGCACCGTGTAGTCCACGGCAATGGCGGGACGGGTCATGACGTCGAGCGTAGGCGCACGCCACCGACCCCGCCGCCCGGACGGGCCCACCGTAGGCTTGCGCCATGAGCGACTTCGACGACGCGGTGATTGCCGCGGTCACCGGCCACATGAACGGCGATCACGCCACCGACAATCTCGCGATCGTGCGGGCATTCGCCGAACCCGACGCCACCGCGGCCCGGATGACCGGACTGGACACCACCGCGGGCGAGTGGGTGGCGACGGTCGACGGCACCGAACGGCCGGTGCGGGTGCCGTGGCTCGGGCCGGTCACCGACCGGGGCTCCATCCGCACCGAGGTGGTCGCGCTGTACCACGCGGCCTGCGAGCGGCTCGGAATCGAGTCCGGCGGGCACTGAGCCTGCGCCGGAAAACGGTTCGCGCGGCGGCGCGCGGCGGGCTAGCGTCGACTCATGTCTCCTCCGTCCTGAAAGAGTCCCGACATGACCGCGTCGACGGCGACCCGCCGACTGATGCCGCTGCTGCTGGTCAACCTCGCCACCCTGCTGTCGGCGACCGGCAACGGCATCACGATCGTCGCGTTGCCGTGGCTGGTGCTGCAGCAGACCGGGCGGGCCACCGACGCTGCCGTTGTCGCCGGAGCGGCGACCCTGCCGCTGCTGCTGTCGTCGCTGTTCTCGGGGACGGTGGTGGACCGGTTCGGGCGTCGCCGCACCTCCCTCGTCTCCGATGTACTGTCCGCGTTGTCGGTTGCCCTGATCCCGATCTCGTCGGCGACGATCGGGCTGTCGGTCCCGCTGATCGCGGTCCTGGCCGCGCTCGGCGCCGTCTTCGACCCGGCGGGCATCTCCGCCCGCGAGTCGATGCTGCCCGCGGCGACCACCGCGTCGGGGTGGCGGCTGGACCGGGTCAACAGTCTGTACGAGGCGAACTACAACGTCGCGTATCTGATCGGACCCGGCGTCGGCGGCGTGCTGATCGCGGCGCTCGGGCCGGTGAGCACACTCTGGGTGACCGCACTCTGCTTCGCCGGATCGATCGTGACGATCGCGTTCCTTCGTCTCGACGGCGCGGGCCCACCCGACCGGGAGTCCCGGCCGGCGTCGATGTGGTCCGGCACCGTGGAGGGCCTGAAGTTCGTGTGGCGCAACAAGTTGCTCCGCACCCTGGCCCTCGTCGACATGGCGATCGTTGCGCTGTACCTGCCGGTCGAGAGCGTCCTGTTCCCGGTGCACTTCGCCGACCTCGAGCAGCCCGCGCAGCTGGGATGGGTGCTGATGGCGATGAGCGTCGGCGGGGTCGTCGGCGCACTGGCGTACGGGTCGCTGGCGGCACGGATCCGGCGGCGCACCCTGATGCTCGTCGCGGTGACGGTGCTCGGCCTCTGCATGGTGGGGATGGCCTTCCTGCCGCCGCTGTGGCTGACCCTGTCCCTGGCCGTCCTGGTCGGACTCGTGTTCGGGCCGGTTGGCCCGATTGCCAACTACGCCATGCAGACCCGCAGCCCCGAGCATATGCGCGGCCGCGTCGTCGGGGTGATGACCTCCACCGCCTATGCGGCTGGCCCGCTCGGCTACCTGTTCGCAGGCCCGATGATCGACGCGGTCGGCCTGCAGCCGACGTTCTTCGCGTTGGCGATCCCGGTGTGCGTGCTCGGCGTGGCCTGCATCGGCCTGCCCGCGCTGCGGGAACTCGACACCCCGCCGGTCAGCTGAACCCCATCACCTCGTTGCCCCACGCGGCCCGCAACGCCGCATCCGGGTCGGGGACGAGGGTGTCGGTCTTGTCGATCAGCAGGGTCGAGCGGCTCTCCTCGGTGTAGGGAGCCCAGTGCTTCGACGCGTCCAACGCCGCCGGAACGCCATATGCGGCGAACGCGAGCCACCGCCGCTGCACTCGCCCGGACACCTGAACGGCACTCCTGCGGCCGCCGAGCCAGAACGTCGGGTCCATGTTGAGGGTGCCGAAATTGCCGAATACGTACGGCAATTCCGTGGCGTGGCCGGCGCCGACGCGGGCCGCCCGGAGCATCGGGGTTGCGTGGTCGAAGCGGTACACCCATGTCGGCGAGTGCCGACAGTGTGCGTCCGCGATCCACAGGCACGGCATCCGGAATGCGGCGTCACGCGAGATCGCCATCGCCCCGGTCGGTTTCGTGTAGTCCGGGTAGGCGGCGATGACCTCGGCGATCCGGGACGGCGGCATGTCCGGGTGGTCGTCGGCGATCGCCGCGAACATCTGCGTCACCGTGTCCGCCGTCACCGGCAGGATCGGGGATCGGGTGAGCCGGAAGATCGACGCCTCGTCCCGGTTCGTTCCGATGATCAGCGGGATCCGATGTGCGACCCCCTTCTGGAACGCGGCGACCGGGTAGCGGGGCACCAGGTCACCGTCGACAACCGGCGCCATCGCCAGCGTGCCGGGCACCGTGGTGACGATCTCGTCGAGGAGCTCGTCCCCGGCCCGGAGCAGGTTCTCAACGGGCAACTCGTGGAGGCGGTCGGCCTCGGACGGTGCGACCCCGGCCAGTTCGAGGAACCGGGACGCGACGGCGGCCGCTCGCACCGCGCCGTACACGGAGGTCGCGGGGGCGCTCTGGGCGATCGCGCGGTGGAACAGTCCCTCCGCGCGCGGTGCGGTCATCAGCGTCGTGATCGCCCCGGCACCCGACGACTCACCGAACACGGTCACGTTCCCCGGGTCGCCGCCGAACGCGGAGATGTTGTCCCGCACCCATTCCAGTGCGGTCACCAGGTCCCACAACCCGAGGTTGGGCTCGAACCCCTCCCCGAAGGACGACAGGTCGAGGAACCCGAACACCCCGAGCCGGTAGTTGACGGTGACCACGATCAGATCCCCGGTCTCGGCGAGTCTGCGACCGTCGTACACGGTCTGGGAAGATGCCCCCACGCAGTACGCGCCGCCGTGGATCCACACCATCACCGGCCGCGGCTCCTCGGCGGGGCGTGGCGCCCACACATTCAGGGATAGGCAGTCCTCGTCCTGCGCCAGGCCCGGGTCGATCGGAACCTGCATCGCCTTGGCCTGCGGCGCGATCGGCCCGCGGTCACGGCAGTCGCGCTCGCCGTCCCACGCCCGGGCGGGTGCCGCGCGGCGGAACCGCCGATCGCGTCCCGCCGTCGCATACGGCACGCCCATCCACGCGAACACCGAGCCCGCCGCGTGACCACGCACCGCGCCGTCCGCCACCCGAACCGTCAGCGTTCGCGGTCCCGTTACGGCACTGGTCTCGTCGGTTTGCACGACAGCCTCCCTTCCGTCGCGGTCACTCATCGCCAACGTACCAACCCGGCACGGGGAGCAGGTGCGCACGACACGGACTGCCGACCGGCCGCTGCGCGACGGTCCCCTACCATGACCGACGTGCGCACCACCCGAATCATCCTGCTGCTCACCACCCTGAGCGTGGTCGGGGGCTGCGCGAACACCGTCGACGGGGCCGCAGGCCCTGCCGCGGAGCAGCCCGGTCCCGGCACCACGACCGCACCAGCCCCGGCGGCCACGACCACGCGGTCGACCTCCGTGACCCCCAGCGCCGCACCCGCCGCGCAGGTCGCCGACTACCTGGGCGAGGCGGGCGGCTCGTACTACTTCACCAGTCCCAGTGGGAAGTTCGAGTGCGCGGTGATCACCGCCCCGACCCCGGTCGCTGGCTGTCACGGCAGTCTCCCTGGCACCGCGCCGCGGGTGCCAGCGCCCAGCGGCCCGGGAACGACCATCCCCAACGCGATCCGGGTCGTCACCGGGGAGCCCGGAGAGTTTGTCAGCACCGGAGATCCGGCGTTCCACCGCTTCGACGGTCCCGCGAAGGCGCTGCCGTACGGCTCTCCGCTGCGCGTGCAAGGGTTCACGTGCACCGTCGATCGGCGCGCCGGGGTCACCTGCGAGAGCGGATCCGGCCACGGCTTCACCGTGTCGGACGTCTCCTACGACCTGTGGTGACCGCAGTCAGGAGTACAGCGCGTCGATCTCGGCGCTGTAGCGCTGCGCAACCACGTTCCGCTTGATCTTCAGAGTCGCGGTCAGTTCACCGTCCTCCTCGGTGAGGTCCCTGGCGAGGATCGCGAAACGTTTGACCGCCTCGGCGTGCGAGACAGTGGTGTTGGCGTCGTCGATCACCCGCTGCACCGCCGCCCGCAGGTCGCGATCGTTCCGGAGGTCCGCGACCGTCGCCTCCCCGCCCTTGTCGTTCTCGGACCGCCAGCGCGCGAACGCATCCGGGTCGACCGTGACCAGCGCCCCGATGAACGGCCTGCCGTCGCCGACGACCACGGCCTGCGATACCAGTTCGTGCGAGCGCATCCGATCCTCGAGCGGCCCCGGCGACACGTTCTTGCCGCCTGCGGTGATGAGGAGGTCCTTCTTCCGTCCGGTGATGGTGAGGTAGCCGTCCTCGTCGAGGGACCCGAGGTCGCCGGTGCGGAACCAGCCGTCGTCGAATACGTCGACGGTGGCCGTCTCGTTCCTCCAGTAGCGGCCGAACACGACACCACCGCGCAGTTCGATCTCCCCGTCGGAGGCGATCCGGACCGCGTTGCCGCCGAGCGGTTGTCCGACGCTGCCGATCCGCTGTGCACCCGGGACGTTCACGCAGTGCGCTGCGGTGGACTCGGTCAGACCGTAGCCCTCGTAGATCGGCACCCCGAGCCCGCGGAAGAAGTGTCCGAGCCGCGGCATCAACGCGCCGCCGCCGGAGATCGCCCACCAGCACTCGCCACCGAGAACCGCACGCAGCTTTGAGTACACCACGCGGTCGGCCACGAAATGCTTGAACCGCAGCAGCAATGACGGTCGTCCCCGATCGATTGCCTCGCTGTACTCGACGGCCGCCGACTCGGCGAAGGCGAACACTCGCGCCCGCAGCGCGCCACCCGTTGACGCCTGCTGTGCCGCCGCGTCGCGGACCTTCTCGAAAACCCGTGGCACCCCAAGGATCACATTCGGCCGGAACCGATCGAACTGCCCGACGATGGTGCCGAAGTTCGACCAGTGCGCCTGGGTACCGCCCGCCTCGAACATCGCCAGCGACACCGCGCGTGCCAGCACGTGCGCGAGCGGAAGGAACGTCAGCATCCGATTCCCTGGGCGTGCAACGTCACCGATGCTCGCCGCGAGGATGCCCCGGACCTCGGACAGGAAGTTCCGGTGCGTCAGTACGCATCCCTTGGGCCGCCCCGTCGTCCCGGAGGTGTAGACGAGTGAGGCCGGGTCGTCGGCCCGCAGTGCGGAAACCCGCTGCTCGACGGCGGAGTCGTCCAGATCGGCACCGGACGCGAGCAGCGTCTCGATAGCTGCGTCCTCGATCTCCAGCACCCGGACGCCGGTGCCAGCGAAGTACTCTGCGTGCGCGGAGGTTTCGACGATCGCGACGTTGGCACCCGCATCCTCGACGATCCACTGCACCTGATCCGCCGACGACGAATCGTAGATCGGCACCGACACCGCACCTGCCGCCCAGATCGCGAAGTCAAGCAGCGTCCACTCGAATCGGGTCGCGGAGAGCAGCACCACCCGGTCCCCCGGTTGCACGCCGCCCTGTATCAGCCCCTTCGCGACGCCGGTGACCAGGTCCGCGAACTCGGCGGCCGTGACGTCAACCCACCGGTCGCCGCGCGGGCGGGAGAAGAGCACGAGGTCCGGGGTCGTGTCGGCGTGGGAGTACACGGTCCGGACGAGGGCGTCGTCGTCGGCGATCGTGAAAGTGGGTGTCGTCGCGTACTCACGCATGCGGAGCGCCTCCGGTCGTGTCGTTGTCGGGCGTGGGGGTCGGCACGCGAAAGCGGTGCAGAAGGTCGGCGAATAGCGCGATGTCGGAGTCGGTCCAGTCCTCGACGCGGCCAGCGACCTCGCTTCGGCGGCGCACACCCGCCGCTGCCAGCACGCTGCGCCCGGCATCGGTGAGCGTGAGCGGGTGCCCCGTCCTCACCGGCCCCGGTTCGGCAACGACCCAGCCGCTGTCCACGCATCCACGGATCTGCCGGGACACCGTGGAGCGGTGCACTCCGAACGCGTCGGCGATCTCCGTCGCGCGGCAGCCGGGGCTGCGGTCGATGTACGACAACACCGAATGCTGAGCGAACGACGGGGCTCCGTCACCACCCCGATCCCCCGTCATCAGCTGCCGAACAAGGTGCACGAGTTCGTCGTGGACCCGAGCGACGGCAGCACTGTGTTGCATTCCGCAACTATAACGCCGCGCGCGGCTATCCGATACCCCGGGTATGGAAGGCTGGATGTCGGACACCTCTGGTAGACGTGGGGCATGAGTGTGACCCTCGACGGCTTCATCGCGATGCTGGACACGTTGCCCGAGACCGAGCAGGTCGATGCCGGGAACTGGACCGCGCTGAAGGTCTGCGGCAAGGGCTACGGCTACATCTGGGAGAAGACCCGAACCGTCGGGCTGAAGGCGACCCTGGACGAACAGATTGCGTTGGTCGCCGAGCGCCCCGAGGTGTTCAAGATCCAGTTCACCGCCGGCCAGTTCGGCTGGATCGTCGTCCATCTGGAGGGCATCGAGCCCGACGAACTCCTCGAGCTCGTCACCGAAGCCTGGTGCCTGACCGCGCCGAAGCGGCTCGTCGACGCACACGAGTTCGGCAGCCTCTACGACGAGTAGCCACCTAGTCCACACCACGCGCGGCGCTGCCCCTGCCCCTGTGCGCACAGGTCCTGCTGCGTGCACACGGATACTCCGCATTCCCCATGTGCACATAGCTTCTGCAGCGCCCACACCGGTATTCGGCGCTCAACACCCCCGCGGACACCACATCCCCCCTGTGCACACGGCTTCTGCCGCGTGCACACCAGTGTTCGGCGCTCAACACCCCCGCGGACACCACATTTCCCGTGTGCACACCTCGTCTGCGTGATGCATGCCAGCGGTCGCGTGTGCCCCCGAGGCGAGGCCAGCAATACCCGTGCCGACCCGGCAGCGGGCGTGTGCACACAGCTCCTGCCGCGTGCACACCGGTGTTCGGCGCGCAATCTGTCTGCGGACGCGGCAGTGGGCGTGTGCACACCTGCGGTGTCGCCGTCGCATGCGTTGGCTGGCGGTCGCCGTCAGTGGGCGGTGTCGTCGCTGGGTCCGTGGTCGGGCTGGTGGCAGCGGCGTGGTCACCCGCGCTGTGCACACGGCTTCTGCGGCGTGCACACCAGTGTTCCGCGCTCAACACCCCCGCGAACACCGCATCCCGCGTGTGCACAGCTGATGGGTGCCCGTGGAAGGGGTGGGATGCGCGCAGCGGGGTTCGGCGCGCACCGGGCGCGTGCGAGTGCACCCCCGTGTGCACACGGCCTCTGCCGCGTGCGCACCAGCATTCGACGCTCAATACCCCCGCGGACGCCACATTTCCCGTGTGCACACCTCGTCTGCGTGATGCATGCCAGCGGCCGCGTGCGCCCGGAGGCGAGGCCAGCAATACCCGTGCGCACCCGGCAGCGGTCGTGTGCACATACCTTCTGCTGCGTGCACACCCGTGTTCCGCGCTCAACACCCCCGCGAACACCACATCCCCCCTGCGCACACGGCTTCTGCCGCGTGCACACACCCACCCCACCGGGCGACCCACCCCCGAAAACGCCGAAAGCCCCGGAACCCAACCCCCCAAAAGGGGTCAAGTTCCGGGGCTCCCGAACAAGTAATGTACGGCGGTGTCCTACTCTCCCACACCCTGTCGAGTGCAGTACCATCGGCGCTGGAGGGCTTAGCTTCCGGGTTCGGAATGGGACCGGGCGTTTCCCCTCCGCTATGGCCGCCGTAACTCTATGAAACTGTCACACAAAACATGTGTGTTGTTTCAGATACCGCACAGTGGACGCGTAGCTTCTTTGTGGTAAGTCCTCGGCCTATTAGTACCAGTCACCTACATCAGTTACC